>JAYKJA010000096.1:0-24646 GCA_035285905.1 Synechococcaceae cyanobacterium | reverse complement strand
GAATAGACCAACAGGCTCCAGAGCAGACAGAACCAGAACCAGGCTTTGAAGCTGATGCGCTCCACCAGGGCGCCCGAGATCAGGGCCGGGGTGATGATCGCAAACATGCCCTGGAACAGGGCAAAGGAGGTGGCACTGATCGGGAAACCCGGTGCCAGGGGCGCATCGCCCAGGGGGCCACCCACCCCATTGAGCCACATGGAGCCCAGGCCACCGATGAAGGGGCTCTTGAAGCCGGTGTCGAAGGCGAGGCTGTAGCCGATCACCACCCAGAGAACACCGATGAGCCCCATCAGGAAGAAGCTCATCATCATCGTGTTGAGCACGTTCTTCGAGCGGGTGAAACCGCCGTAGAAGAACGCCAGGCCCGGGGTCATCAGCAGCACCAGGGCCGAGCCGAACAACATCAGGGCGTTGTCGGCGCCGTCGGTGGGCGCGGCCTGCAGGGCGGCCCGGGCGGAGCCGGCCAGCAGGGGCAGCATCCCGGCGGCCACGGCCATCAGCCCGAAGGCATAGCGGCGCAGTTGCGGGTCTTGAACGCCCGCCAGAAGTCTGGTGCGGAAACGGTCAAAGGTCGTCGCGGCGGACGCACCTCCACCGGACAGGACAGTCCGTGGCATGAGCGGGGAAACCTCTCCGAAGTTCGCCACGTAACAGTGCCGTCTGGCCATCACCCCGCTCTGTAGCAACCGAAACGGATCGGCAAAGCGGCAGGCGATCATCGCCGGCCGGCCCCTTCGCCACCCGGAGGACCTGTCCGTGCAGCCCTGGGCCGAAGCCCGGCAGCCAAGGCCCGTGGGGCAGAATGAGCAAGGATTTTTCTGCTTCCGCTCAAGGCAGAGGCATCGCCGCCATGTCGTTGCCTGGTTCCAGCCCCACCGCCCCAGGCTGGGCCGGTCCAGCTGGAATCCCCGGGTTTTCTTCTACTGACATCGCTGAGTCGCCGCAGCCCATGAGCTGGGACGAGCTCGCCCGGCATGCCTGGACCGAGCCCGACCGTCGCCACGGCCCCGCCAATGCCCAGGCCCGTCTGAGGCTGTTCGGACAGCCTCTCGAAGCCGCCCGGGTCACCCTGTACCGCGATCACCACGCCTGGTGTCCCTATTGCCCGAAGATCTGGCTGTGGCTGGAGGAGAAGCGGATTCCCTACCGGGTCAAGAAGGTGGCGATGGTCTGCTACGGGCAGAAGGAGTCCTGGTATCGGCGCCTGGTGCCCAGCGGCATGTTGCCCGCCCTGGAGCTGGACGGCCGTCTGTTCACCGAGAGCGACCAGATCCTGTCCGTGCTGGAGCAGGCCTTCGGCCCCCTCGGAGCCGGCTTCGAGTCCGCCGCCGCCATCCCCCTGCGCCAGCTGGAGCGCCAGCTGTTCCGGGCCTGGTGCCAGTGGCTGTGCACCCCCGGTCTGGGGGAGTCGGGGGAGCGCCGTGCGGGCGAAGCGTTCGAGGCGGTCGCCTCCCGCTTCGACGCCGCCCTTTCCCGCTCCGCAGGCCCCTTCCTGCTGGATCGCGGCGAGGCCGAGGGCCCCGGCACCACCGACCTGGTGTTCGCGCCCTACGTCGAGCGGATGAACGCTTCGCTCGCTTACTACAAGGGTGATCTGCTGCGGCAGCGTTTTCCCTCCATCGACCGCTGGCTGGCGGCCCTGGAGGAGCGCCCCACCTACCGCGGCACCCAGTCCGATTTCCATACCCACGCCCATGATCTGCCCCCCCAGATGGGCGGCTGTCATGCCAGCGGCAGCGAGTGGCAGCAGCGGCTCGCCCGACGCATCGACCACGGCCCCTGGCCGATCCTCAGCGAGGCGGGCAGCCCCGCTGCCGATCCCGAGACCAGCCTGGCGGAACCCCCGGAAGCCGCGGCGGAGGCCCTGGCCCGGGTGCTGCGCCACCGCCAGGCCCTGCTTTCGCGCCACGCCACCGGCGGCGCCGCCTTCGAGGGGCCGTTGCGCTGCGCCCTGACGACTCTGATCAGCGACCGTCCCTGCCCGCCCCCCGCCGGCAGCGCCGCCAGCCTGCGCTACCTGCGCGATCGCATCAGCGTGCCCCGCGACATGTCCCTGCATGCCGCCAGGAGGCTGCGGCTGGCGCTGGAGCAGACCGCGGTGCTCGATCCGCTCACTCCCGAAGCCGCCCCCACCCCCCTGTCCCAGCGTGATCGGCGCGACCAGGACCCGGTGCCCTTCCTGGCGGCGCAGGACGGGGACTGTTTCTAGGGTTCAGGCGTCAGCTCCAGCGCCGCAGCCATGTCCAGCGCCGCAGCCATGGCGGAACGTCGTCCCAGCTCCTGTCCACCCTTCCAGCGCCCCCGGGCTCGGGCCTCCCGGCTGCCCTCCCATGGGGCCCCTGCGATCCTGCGGCGTGCACTGCAGACCGCAGCGGCGATGCTGACCCTGCTGCCGGGCCTGCTGGCGCCGCTGCCGGCGGCGGCCCTGGAGCTGCGGGGCCAGACCCTGTTCGTCACGCCGCCCTGGGATCTGGGCCTGATCACCTACAACTCCAACGTCTGGGGCCGGCCGACGGAGTACTACCTGACCCTGGTGATGCCGGCGGAGGCCGGGGCGGACCTCGCCCGGCTCACTGTGCAGCAGGTGCGGGGTGTCGACCGGGAGTTTCCCTTCGATGTGGAGCGCACCCGCGCCTTCCTCGGTCGTCCGCGGCGCGAGGGGGCTGCGGTGGCCGTGCAGGCCCGGTTCGATGAGGACCGCCGCCTGTTCAACCTGGAGTTCCCCAGGCCCGTGGCGCCGGGCCAGGTGCTGACGGTGGTGTTGCGCCCCTGGGCCAACCCCTCCCAGGCCGATGTGTATCAGTTCAGTGTCGTGGCCACTCCGGCGGGGGTGAATCCCGTGGCCAGCCCGGTGGGCACCGCCGATCTGCGCATCTACAGCGTCGATTTCTGAGCGGGCTGCGGAACCGGGTCCAGCCCGGCCACCCGCCGACGGCAGCGCGCTCCTGCCGCCCGTCCCGCCGCCTCCCCCGCCCCTGGACTCAGCCCTCCGGAGCCCGCAGGGTGCGCCAGGTTCCGCTGCTGGTGCTCACCTCCACCCCGATCGGCGGCGGCCCCTGGAGCGACTGCTCGCGCCACCAGGCGATGGCTTCGCCCCAGGCGGCCTCGACTGAGTCGTAGAGGTCGTCGAGCACCGGGTGGGGCGTGCCCTCCAGGTCGACCAGCCGGTAGTGGCGTCGGCCTGCAGCCGCCGGCCGACCGGGATGGCTCTCCGAGGCGCTCCGGGCTGAGTCGGACAAGGGGGAACGGATGACCATCAACGGCGTCGCAACTGTCTCAGATCTACCGGGGTGGACTGCCGTCTGACTGTCACCGCTGCAACAGCCGACCGGCAATCTCCGTCACTCCATCCCCGGCCGCCGTTCCTCCGACTGGATTCAGCGGAGATAGCGCCGCACGGCCGGACGGCACCAGAACAGCAGCACCGCCAGGTTGGCCAGCCACAGCGGGGAGGCCGCCAGCAGCAGCGGCAGCCGCAACCCTGGCTCCAGCACGATCCGCACCACCCCGTAGGTCATCGTGATCGCCAGGCTCAGCGACAGGGCGATGATCGCCAGCACCTGGCCCCAGTGCCGCCAGCGCAGCAGCGCCGAGCAGGCCACGATGCCGAGCACCGCCGCCGGCAGCACGGCTCCGGCTCCCACGGCGATGTTGGTGATGCGCCAGCTGGGGCTGATCAGGATGCCCGCCAGCACCAGGGGCAGCACCAGCATGTTGGCCACCAGGCCCGCCCAGGCCAGGGGCCGGTAGCCCCGCGGGGGGTCCAGCTGCTCCACCACCAGCGGCTGCTGGCCGTGATCGCGATGCAGCCGCACCATCGGCCGCAGCTCGTTGGAGAGGTCAGCCATGGAGCGGCACCGGGCCATCCCGGTCGGAGCGGAACACCAGATCGAGCTCGGACAGGCAGTCGGCCGTGATCGCCACCAGGGATTGCAGGCACTCCAGCGTCTGCGGGGAGCCCTTGCCCATCGGCTCCTGGCTCATCAGCACCAGCTCCAGCACCGGGCCCTCCGCCCGCGCCTGCACATCGGCGAAGAGCTGCAGCCGCAGGTTTTCGCTGCCCCCCCGCAACATGGCGCTGAAGTGGGCCGGCGTGCGGTGATCGACCTCCGCCTCCAGCTGCTCCAGCACCGGTTCGAGCCTGGGGATCAGGGCCTCGGGGTCCAGCGGCGTGCGCGGGCGGAAGACCAGCAGAAAACGGGCCATGAACAGCGGGCGTCGTTCGCCATCCTGAACGGCCGTCGGCCACCCTCCGGATCGGCACTGCCGCGACAGGGGTCCGACGGGGGGCTGCAGAGCCGCAGGGCCCTCCAGCGCGGGGCGCCTCATCGGCGGGCCCGGATCACCCGGCCGAAGCTGCTGGCCGTGATCAGGGGCTGATCGCCGCTGGCATCGACCAGGAAGCGCCTTGTCTCGCTCTGCTCGCTGCGGTCGGGATAGGTGAAGGTGACCACCCCCTCCAGCTCCACATCGCTGCCCAGCTGGCGCGTCACCTGCAGATCCTGCACGCTCACTTGCTCGAACTGGTCGAAGAAGCTCGGCTCGAACTGATCGGCCGCCTCGGATCCGAACAGGCTGCGGGCACGGCTGTAGTCCTTGGCCGCCAGGGCGGCGTAGAGCTGCTCGACGGCGCCCACGGCCCGGCCGGCGCTGGCCTGGGCCTCCTGCTGCTGCTGGCTGTCGATCGCCTCGGCGGGTGGTGTCGTGGCCGGAGACGGGGCGGGAACGGGGTCCGGGCCGGGGGCGGGCAGGGGCTGCGGGCTGGGCTGGCGCGGCGTTGACGGCGTGCCCTCGGCCGGAGCGTTCGGCTGGCCCGCCAGCGGCGGCCGTTGCTGACCGATCCACAGGGCCATCGCCACCACGAGCATCAGCAGTACGCCGCTGAGGAAGGCCAGCAGGGTCACGGCCACGCCCTGGCCGCCTGGGGCCGCTGCAGGGGAGGCGGGAGCGGCGGCTGGGGCCGGTGGGGCGACGGCCGGGGCGGCAGGCTGGAAGGCGGCGGCGGACGGCGCCGGAGTGCTCCAGGCCCCGGTCTGCGGCGCGGCTGGGGCTGGCGCCGCAGCGCTCCAGGATCGGTCCGGCAGGGGCGCGGACGCCGCAGCCGCCGCAGCGCTCCAGGCCTGGCCCTGCGCGGGAGCGGCCGCCGCTGGCAGCCCCAGCAGCCCCTGCAACAGCGGCTGCAGCTGCTGGCAGAGGGGGGCGGCATAGATGCGGCTGAGCTCCTCATCCCAGAGGGCCAGCAGGCGGGGATCGCCCAGCGGCGGCTCCTGGGCCAGCGCCGCGGCGAAGGAGGGGGACAGCACCAGCGCGCGCAGCGGCGCCATCAGCGCCTGGTGCTCCGCCGCGCAGAGGTCCTGGATCACGGCCTGCAGCCGCTGCGGCTCCGGCCGTTGTCCCTGCGCTCGCTGCTGCAGCACCAGTGAGCGCAGGGACAGGCCGAGCTGATGGGGCGTCATCGCGGGCGGCGGCGCAGGGGCATCGGGCAATCCTGGCCCGGCCCGGTCCGGCCTGGCCCCGCCTCCGTCGGGTCGGCTCCCCGCCCTGCTGCGGAGCGGTGGGGGGCGGATTCCCCTTAGCGTCCGCCGCCATGGAGCCGCTGCAGATCGTCTGGTTCAAGCGCGACCTGCGCTGCGCTGACCATGAGCCGCTGCTGCTCGCCAGCCGGCTGGGCCCCGTGCTGCCGCTGGTGGTGGTGGAGCCTGAGCTGTGGCAGCAGGCTGATGCCTCGGCGCGGCAGTGGGCGTTCGTGCGGGAGTGCCTGCTGGAGCTGCGCCGCGAGCTCGCCGCCCTGGGCCAGCCGCTGGTGGTCAGGCTGGGGACGGCGGTGCAGGTGCTCGAGCAGGCGCGCCTGCGCTTCGGCATCGCGGGCCTGTGGAGTCATCAGGAGACCGGCAACGGCTGGACCTATGCCCGCGACCGCCAGGTGCTGGCCTGGGCCCGCCGGCACGGCATCGCCTGGACGGAGCTGCCTCCCTATGGCGTCACCCGCCGGCTGGCCAGCCGCGACGGCTGGGCACGTCGCTGGCAGCAGCGCATGGCGGGCGCCCCGCTGGCGGCTCCGCCGGCGCTCGCGCCGCTGGCCGGCATCGCCCCAGGTCGCCTGCCGACGCTGCAGGATCTCGGTCTGACGGCGGATCCCTGCCCGGGGCGTCAGCCGGGCGGCCGCCGTCAGGGGCTGGCCCTGCTCGAGAGCTTTCTGGTCCGGCGCGGGGCGGCGTATCACCGGGAGCTCTCCAGCCCTGCCACGGCCCTGACCTCCTGCTCACGGCTCTCTCCCCATCTGGCCTGGGGCACGCTGTCGCTGCGGGAGGTGGTGCAGCGCAGCCGCGCCCGCCGGCAGGAGCTGCAGGCCCTGCCTGGGGCGGAGACATCCGGCCGGCTGCGGGCGCTGCGGGCGTTCGAGGAGCGCCTGCACTGGCACTGCCATTTCATTCAGAAGCTCGAGGATGAACCGGAGCTCGAATTCCGCGCCCTGCATCCGCTGACGGCGGACCTGCGCCGTCCGGATGCGGCCCTGTTGCAGGCCTGGGCGACGGGGCGGACCGGCATTCCGTTCGTCGATGCCTGCATGCGCAGCCTGATCGCCACGGGCTGGCTCAATTTCCGCATGCGGGCGATGCTGCAGTCGGTCGCCACTTACCAGCTGTGGTTGCCCTGGCGGGACAGCGGCCTGGTGCTGGCGCGCCTCTTCGTCGATTACGAGCCGGGGATCCACTGGTGCCAGTGCCAGATGCAGGCCGGCACCACCGGCATCAACACGATCCGCATCTACAACCCGGTCAAGCAGGGGCAGGATCATGACCCCCAGGGGCGCTTCATCCGCCGCTGGCTGCCGGAGCTGGAGAGGGTGCCGCTGGTGCATCTGCATGAACCCTGGACGCTGTCGCGGGCGGGGCAGGAGCAGCTGGGCTGGCGGCTGGGCCGGGACTATCCCGAGCCGGTGGTGGACCTGGCGGCGGCGGCCCGCCAGGCGCGGGAGCGGCTGTGGTCGCTGCGGCGGCAGGAGGGGTTCGCCGAGCGGGCCGATGCCATCCAGGCGCGCCATGGCTCGCGGCGGGCGGGGCTGATGGGCTCGGCCGGGCGGCGGCGGCGTGGCCGGGCTCCGGTGGTCGTCGATCCGCGGGCGCCGCAGCAGCTCGAGCTGTTCTGAGGGGCCGCCCCTGCGGGCGGGGCCCGTCGCCGGGCCATGCCCCCGGGACCCGGCTCGATGGTTTTATGCGTCTATGCTCATTGCGTCGGGTTCGTTGTCCGTCCCCGCCCACCGCTCCCGGTCTTCGCCGCAGGTTCCCGCTGCCCATGAGTCTCAGCGTCGCTCTGTTGCTGCTGGCCGGTGGGGGCGGCATCGGCTTTCTCCTGGCGGTGCTCGGCGCCGGGGGGTCCGTGCTGCTGCTGCCCCTGCTCGTCAGCGGTGCCGGCCTCTCCACCCGAGACGCCGTGCCTCTCTCGCTGCTGGTGGTCACCCTGCTGGCCCTCGGCAACCTCGGCCCCTGCCTGCGCCGGCGCCAGCTGGCTCCAGCTGCGGCCGTGATCCTCGGCGCCCCCGCCCTGCTCGGCAGCTGGATCGGCGGACGCCTGGTCAGGGCGGGCCTGGTGCCGGAGGCGCTGCAGCTGCTGCTGTTCACCGCCGCGGCCCTGCTCGCCTCCTGGCTGATGACCCGTCCTGCAACCTCTCGCCCCCGAGGCGCGGTCCCCGCGCCAGCGCCGCCCCCCGCTGCCGGAGCTGTCGGCCCATCCGCCGTGCCACCGCAGGCCCCGGCTCGCAGCCTGCCCGGTCACCGGAGCGGCGGCCCTGCGTCCGGGGGAGATCCGCCCGCAGCCGTCCGGCCCGGGCACCGCCCGGCGCCGTTCCGGGCCCCGACTGCGGCGTCCCCCCGGCCGCGGCGGCGGACCGGTCTGCTGGCGCTGCAGGGGCTGCTGGTGGGACTGCTGACCGGGCTGGCCGGCGTGGGGGGCGGTTTCGCGATCGTGCCGGCCCTGGTGCTGCTGGCGGGCCTGCCGATGCCCCTGGCCAGCGGCACCAGCCTGCTGCTGATCCCGCTCAACAGCCTGGTGGCCCTGGCGGCCCTCGGCCACTGGCCCCGCGCCGCCATGCTGCTGCTGATCCCGCTCAGCGCGGGGGGATTCCTGGGCGCCTGGCTGGGGCAGCGCCTGGCTCCCCGGCTGCGGGAGTCGTCCCTGCGGCGGGGCTTCGCCCTGCTGCTGCTGGGGTCCGCCCTGCTCAGCGCCGGCGAGGCCTGGCGCCGGCAACCGTCGGAACCGCAGGGCGCCGGGGCGCCCCCCGTCAGGGCTGCAGCCGCCCGAAGCAGCCGCTGAGCAGGCAGGCCAGCCCCACCAGCAGCAGCGAGAACGGGGCAAAGCCCGTTGTGGCCGCCAGGGCGACACCCGCCAGCACCACCAGCCAGGGGCAGCAGCGGGGCCAGGCACAGAGCCGGCCCGCCACGGGCAGCAGCAGCCCGCGGGACGGATGAGGCCGCCGCTGCGGACGGGCGTTGACTGTCACGCGCCTGGGCCGATGCTTGTCTGACGACCCTAGATCGGGCCTCGCTCCGGCGCCTTCCCCGTCCCTTCGCCGCCTCTCCGCTTGACCGCCTCCTCCGGCCGCCCCGATCCGGCGAGCCCTCCCTGGGTGTCCCTGGCTCTGCTGCAGCGCCAGGGCCTGTGGCTGCTGCAGCTGCGCGACGACATCGAGGGCATCGTTGCCCCGGGCACCTGGGGGTTGTTCGGCGGCCACCTCGATCCGGGGGAAACCCCCGAGCAGGCCCTGCGGCGCGAGCTGCTGGAGGAGATCTCCTGGGCGGCCGGGCCGCTGCGGCTGTGGCGGGAGCACCGCAACGCCCAGCGCATCGCCAGTTTCTTCGTCGGCCCGCTGACCTGCCCGCTGTCCGAGCTGCGGCTGCTGGAGGGGCAGGACCTCACCCTGGCCACGGCCGGGCAGCTGCGCAGCGGCGCCGTGCGCAGCCCCAGGCTCGGCCAGCCGCGGCCCCTGGCGCCCTCGCTGCAGTGGGCCGTGGCCGAGATGGATGGCTGCGGCTGGCCGGCGGCTGAACCCCCCGCCTGAGCGGGGGGGGCCTGCCGGAGTCAGGCGGCTGGATCCGGCCGGGGTGCGCCCGCTCCTGGGGGCTCGGCCAGCTGGCCGCTCCAGTGTCCCAGGGGTCCCTGGCCCGCTCCGATCGCCAGGGCGCCGATCAGGCCGGCCTGCACGAACTCCTTGGCGGCGGCGATCGCCTGGGGCAGGGGCAGGCCGTGGGCGGTCCAGGCGGTGATCGCCGCCGCCAGGGTGCAGCCGCTGCCATGGCTGTGGGGGGTGTCGATGGGCGGGGACTGCAACCAGCACCCCTCTCCCTCCTGCCAGAGCAGGTCGCGGCCGCGGCAGCCGTCCAGGCCGGCTCCCTTGATCAGCACCGCCCCTGGGGTGAGCCGGGCCAGCTGCTCTGCCGCTTCCTCCAGCGCTGCCCGGTTCTCCAACGGCCGCCCGCAGAGCAGTTCGGCCTCGCGGCGGTTGGGGGTGATCAGGGACGCCAGGGGCAGCAGCCGCTCGATCAGGCTGGTGATGGCGTCGGCTTCGAGCAGCACCGCGCCCGTCCGGGACACCATCACCGGATCGATCAGCCGGAATCCTTCCAGCGGGGCGATCGCCGCTGCGGTGGCCTCGATCCGGGCCCGATCCAGCAGCATGCCGGTCTTGACCGCCCGCACCGGCAGATCCCGGGCCACCGCCTCCACCTGGGCCTGCAGCATCGCGGTGGACAGCGGCTCGACCCGCTCCACCCCGCAGGTGTTCTGGGCGGTGACGACGGTCAGGGCTGTGCAGCCGTGCACCCGCAGGGCGGCGAAGGTGCGCAGGTCGGCCTGCAGGCCGGCGCCGCCGCCGGAATCGCTGCCGCCGATGCTGAGCACCACCGGTGGGGTCTGGGGCCTGGCCGCCAGCGGCGCCGTGGCGCAGTCCGCCGTGGAAGGAACCCAGAACCCCAGCCACTCGTCCAGCCGCGGCCGGCCGTCGCGGCCTGTGGCCGTCTGCAGCGCCGGCAGCCACAGACGTGGCACCAGGCCCCCCTGGCCGAGCAGGGCCGCCAGTTCCCCGGGGGCGATGCCATAGGGCGGACCTCCGCCGTGGCGATGGCAGGCGAACAGCCCCAGCAGCCAGCCCTGGGGCGAGAGCAGCCGGGTGAGGGACTCCAGCCAGCGCCGCCGCAGCTCCGGCTCCAGGGCGCAGAAGCAGGTGTGTTCGACGATGCCGTCGACGCTGCCGGGGAGCAGCTCAGCAGCGGCGAGCGCCCCGGGGTCCAGCAGGTCGGCCTGCAGCCAGCGCAGCCGCTCGCGGGAGGGGCCGTGCAGTCGCTGGGCGGCCGCGATCGCCTCGCCGCTGAAATCCAGCCCCACCACGTGGAAGCCCAGCTCGGCCAGCAGCCGCGCCTCATGGCCTCTGCCGCAGCCGGGGACGAGCACCCGGGCCGGGGGCCGAGGGGCCAGGGGATGGGAGCGCAGGAAGCGCTGCAGCGGCGGTGCGGCCTGCCCCAGTTCCCAGGCGTCGCTGCCGTCGCGATAGCGCCGGTCCCAGTCCTGCGGCCCGGATGCAGTGGGGGCGTGGTCGGCCAAGGTCCGCGCCTCAGGCCGCTTCGTGGTCCTGCAGCTGGCGGGCCTGCAGCAGGTCGGCTTCGGCGATGCCGTAGCCCAGGCGCTGGGCCGCCAGCACCAGTTCCTGGCGCGAGCGGCAGTGGCGCAGGGCGCGGCGCAGGGCGCCGTCCGCTTCTGCGGTGTCCACCAGCCGCTCCAGTTCGCTCCAGCTCATCGACGACGGAGAGAGTCAGCGCCCAGGCTGGCAACGCCGGGGCGGAATGGCCAGTCCCCTGGTCCCTTGCCGCCGCCTCCGCAGGGGGTCAGAAGCGCAGCCCGGAAAGACGGTCGCTGACATCGATCAGCGGCAGCGTCGCGTCGCCCCAGCCCGTGGCGGGGAGCCAGGAGCCGCCGGGGCCGGGGGCTGCCGTCGGGGCCTGCAGACCCGCCTGCACCCAGGACAGCAGCAGGGCCCGCAGGGGGCCGCCGCCGTCCTCGTAGGTGGAGCCGAGGTTGAAGTGGTCGCCGCCGCCGGCCATCACGAGGCGATGGCCGCTGCCGCCGGCGGCGCGGGCCATCTGCAGCGGCCGCAGCGCCTCCGGTCCGGAGGGCACCACCCAGTCGCGACTGCCGCTGACCACCAGGGCCTGGGCATTCATCTGAAGGGACGTGGAGGGCTCGAACAGCAGCGACAGCATCGGGCTCACCGCCACGACGGCCTTGACGCGGGGATCGGCGATCGAGCCCTGGTTGGCGCTGTTGAGGAAGTTGCACTGCAGCACCCAGCTGAGGTTGCGGCGGGGATCCTTCGGATTGAGGCAGTGTCGCTGCAGCCGCGCGGCGGTGGTGCGGGCTCCTCCCAGCTGCAGCACCGTGGTGGCTCCCCAGGACTGGCCCAGGGCAGCGACCGCCTCGGTGCGTACCGGTGCTGGCAGGGTGAGGCGCCCGTCTCCGGCGGCATCGATCGCCGCGGAGACATCCTTGGGGCGCAGCAGCAGCTCCTGGGGTGTGGGCGGCGGCGATTTGCCGGCGAACATCGCCTGCTGCTGCTTTCGATCGCTGTCGGGGTGGCGGGGCAGCACGACGGTGTAGCCATGGCTGGCCAGGTGGCGCCCCCAGCCCTCGAAGCTGGAGGGGGAATCCCAGAGCCCGTGGGAGATGGCCACCAGGCGCCCGTTGCCGCCGCGGCCCGGCGCGATCACCACCACCGGCAGCGGCACCGCCCGATGGGCCACGGTCAGGCTCTGTTCCGTGCGGACGGTGGGGTTGGGGCCGGCAGCGGCCAGGCTGGGGCTTCCGGTCGCGGCGGGACCCTGCTTCACCAGCGTCAGGCCCTGGCTCTGCTGCTGCATCAGGCGGTCGATGGCGGCGACCAGGGCCTGCAGATTGACGGTGACGGTCTGGCCCGGCAACGCCTCGAGCGCGTCGACCAGGGTGAGACCACCGGGGGCCGCAGCCGCCTTGTTGAGGGCCTGCTCGATCAGCTGGCCATCGGGCTGCTGGCCCTGCATGCCGTCGATCTCGCCGAGGCTGGAGAGCAGCAGCAGCACCTGGTCGAGCATCGGGGTGCCGACGAGGTTGCGGGCCACGGCCGTGGTCTGCACCGGCAGGGGACGGGAGAACAGGGAGGTCATCTGTCGGCCGATGGCCCCGTTGCTGGCCTTGTCCAGTTCGGCCAGATCGCTGTTGCCGGCCATCAGTCGGGCCGGATCGCGCAGTTCGCCCACCTTGACCGTGAAGGTGGTCTGCACCAGCGGCAGCTGCAGCACGATCGTCTCCAGAGCCCGGCCGGGAGCGGCTGCCGTCAACAGGGAGGCGGAGACCCCGAGCAGGGGCAACCCGGAGCGGATCCAGCGGGAACGGGCCAAGACAAGCCTCGCAAGACCTCCACAGTCAACCAGTCCTGGCCCTGTCCTGGCGGCAGCCCGGCCTCAGCTCTGACGCAGCAGGCGTCCCAGCACGTCCTCGAGGCTGTCCTGGGCGACGGGGGTGTCACCTCGGCCCAGGGCCTGGCGGCCGACCACCTGGGCGCCGAGGTGGGCCAGCTGCAGCCTCAGGGCCGCCAGCATCGTGGTGCCGCCGCTGCCGGAATGGCTGGCGATGGCGATGGGGCGTTCGTTGAACAGCCCGCGGAAGTCCTCCCCCTGCACCGACAGCCAGGCGATGGCGTTGCTGAGCACCGGTGGGATCGAGCCGTTGTATTCGGGTGAGCAGATCACCCAGCGCCCGGCTCTGGCCAGCTGCTGCCGCAGCGCCAGCGCCTCGGCAGGCACACCGTCTGCCGCGAGGCGTCGGGCGGTGAACAGCGGCAGCGGCGCGGCGGTGAGGTCGAGCACCGAGGAGGTCCAGCCGCGGGTGCGGGCGGCGGCGGCGAAGCGCTCGGCCAGGGTGAGGTTCTGGCCATGGCTGACGGCGATCACCAGCAGCTCGGCCGGGCCGGAGGGAGCGGAGTCGGCGGGCGGCTGGCTGAGGGGCATGGGATCGGCGGGGGGCCTCAGGGGCGCAGGGGGAACTGGGGCATCCAGAGGCGGAACCACTCCTCGGTGCGAACCACCTGGTAGCGGGTGGCCTCGTCAGGCTGCAGACGGTAATTCTCGCGCAGGCTCTGCAGCCGGCTGAGCATCGCCAGGAGCACGGGATCGGATGCGTTCATCGCCGAACCTCGTCACGGCCGGACGGTAAGGGATCGACGGGCCTTTGTCGCCTGCCCAGGGACGCTTCCTGCGGGACGGTTTTCCGCAGGGTTGCAGGCGCGCTGAACGACATTGCTGATCGCCATTGCCATAGAATGTGATGATACGGAGAGCGGTAAGACGTCGGCTCTGTCCCATAAGGCACCCGGCTGATTCTGCCCAATGATGTTGTGTCGATGTCGCCCGGAATGACAAGGCAAGAGCCAGCGAATCCCAGCCCCGCAGCACCCCGGAGGGCTGTGGACCATGCCCTGCGCCTGCGCAGTCTCTGGGTCAGCTGGTTTCTGGTGATGCTGTTTCACACCGACCTGGGACTGATGCCGCTGTTTCACGGCCAATCTCCCGAGATCGAGAGCGAGGTCAGCAGCGCCCAGCTGCCCCTGCTGTTCGCCTCGATGATGGTGTATTTCCTGATCCCGCTGGCCGCCTATCTGCTGATCAGCTGGTGCGCCAGCGTGGGCGATCCGGAGGCCGGAACCTGGCGCCGGTGGCGGCGGGTTCACTTCTGGCTGAGCGTCGTTTACACGGCCACCAACCTGCCGCACCTCGTGGCGGACATTCTCATCCCCGATTCCCGGGCCGATCAGGTGGTGCTGATGGTGGTGCTCACCCTGATCGGTCTGCTGATCAACCGGGAGGCCTGGATGTGGTGGAAGCGGTGTCCGGCGGTCCTGCCCCAGTCCTGAGGAGCACCTCGATGATCTCACTCAAACCCCCCTCCGCTCGCGACCAACCATCGAGCGTCCGCCACCGCCGCTCAGCGCTCCAGCGTCGCTGCCTCGGTATCGCTTCGACCCTGGGACTGATCCTGGCGGTGGAAGGCTCGGCGCTGGCCTTCTTCCGCCTGCCCCGGGCAGCCGACAACGCGCTGCCGCTCTGCCCCTGGCAGGTGAGCAATCCGCTGCAGCGGGATGTGGAGCAGCTCAGCCAGCGGCTGCTGCAGCTGCACCCGCAGCCGGTGCACGGCCCGGGTCTGGTGGATCCGGTCACCCTGGTGATGGAGTGGATCGACCGCCGCAGCCTGGAATCGCGGATCGAGCGTCGGCGCCGTGAGCTGGAGGACTACGCCGGTCGCTCCTATCGCTGCCGACCCCAGTGGAGCAGCCGTTGAGCGGCGGCCCCACCGCGCAGGGAACCCGCAGGCCGGAGCCTCGGGTCAGCTGCGTCTCAGCCAGTCCGGCGCACCGCTGAACCATTCGCCGAGATCATCGCGGCGGGGGTCGAAGGCCCCATCCGGGCCGGGCTCGCCCAGGTCCATCTGGGCGAGGAAACCGTCCAGGCCATCGCCGCCGCCGGGGTTCTGCTGCCGGCGCCGGGCCCGGCGCAGCCAGGTCCAGACGCTGGGATCCCGATCGGCGAATTTCTGCACGAAGATCCGCTCCTGCAGGCTGACGGGCTGGGATCCGGCGATGCGCTCGATGATTTCCTGGAGCCGAAGACGGGTGCTGGGGGTGAGCATCTTCGTGGCTGAATGGTTGGGTATGAATAGCGACCTCCAAGCTGTGAAATGTGGCGAAACACACCGAAGATGGTCCTCTGTCAGCGCTTGCAGTCAGCGCCGCTGCATCCTGTTGCAATGACGACGAATCGTGGCGTTGAGATTGTTGCTCCTGACACCCCTTCTTCGGCTTTGTCAGCATTCGCCCGTCAGTCCCTGGCCGCCTCCGAGCCGGATCTGCAACGGCCTGGCAACCCTGCGTCGCTGGGCCTGACGCTGCCCGGGGCGTCGCACGGTTCTGCCTAGGCTTCAGGAATGCAGGCGCTGCAGTTCCACCTGTCGATCCCGGCCCACGATCTGGCCGAGACCCGCCGCTGGTATGTGGAGGGCCTGGGCTGCCGGGCTGGACGCAGCTCCGCCCATGCCCTGATCCTCGATCTGGGAGGCCACCAGCTGGTGGCCCAGCTCACCGCCCCGGAGCTCTCCGCCACGGCCCAGGCCGGCATTTACCCGCGCCATTTCGGCCTGGTCTTCGCCGAACGCTCCCAGTGGCAGGCCCTGCTGGCGCGCGCCCAGGCAGCCGGCCTGCGCTTCGGGGTGGAGCCGCGCCAGCGCTTCGTCGGCGAGGTCACCGAGCACGCCACCTTCTTTCTGATCGACCCCTCCGGCAACTGGCTGGAGTTCAAGCACTACGTCCAGCCCGAAGCGGTGCTCGGCTGCGAGGGCTTCGCCGGCGTGGGCGATGCCCGGCCCGCCCCGGTCTCGCCGCCGCTGTCCGCAGCCCAGCTGCTGCGGTTGCGGGCCCGGCTGCTTGAGTTCCTCAAGTTCCGGGTGCTGGCGGCCCAGGAGGATTTCTTGGCTGCGGCGGCCGCGGAGTGCGACGCCGCCGGCCCCCTGCCGCAGGCCGCAGCTCCCCACGCCCCGGCGGCCCACGCCCCGGCTGCCGCCGGTGACCCTGAGTCGTCTGAGTTGCCCCAGGCGCTGCCCGGCTGGCTGCGCCCCTGGCTGGCCCGGCACTGGCCCGAAGCCCTGGCCCTGCCCGACAGCGAGCTCTGCCACACCCTCGAGACCGCCCGGCGGCTCTATGTGAACTGAGGGGCGCTGCCGGCCCCGATCAGGGGCGGCGCGGTGGGGACCCACAGGCTGGAGGCCACCAGCTCCTGCAGGGGCAGCGCCTCCCCCCGCCGGGCCTCCGCCCGCTGGCTCGCCTGCAGCGTGTCGTGCAGCAGCGGCCCCATCGCGCGGCGCAGACCGCCATGGGCCGCGAAGGCGGCCGCTGCCTCCGGCAGGCTGTGGGGCAGCCGTGGCGGCGGGCTCGGCAGCCGCGAGGGGTCGCCGCGCACCGGCGCCGGCAGTGGCCGGGGGTGCCCCAGGGCCTCCGGCAGCAGCGCCAGCACGCCGCCCACCAGCAGGTAGGGGTTGGCGGCGGGATCGGCCACCTTGAGCTCCAGGTGGGCGTCGGCGCCGTCGTCGGCGCTGGGCACCAGCCGCAGCGCCGCCTCGCGGTTCTCCACGCCCCAGCTCTGGAACGGGGCCGACCAGCTGCCCGGCTGCAGGCGGCGATAGGAGAGGGCCAGGGGGCAGGCGAGCGGCAGCAGGGCCGGCAGGTTCTCCAGCAGCCCCGCGATCAGCGCCTCCCCCTCCGCCGTGAGCCCCGCCGGGCCGCCCCCCCCCTGCAGCAGCGGCCGGCCGTGCTGCCGCACGCTGAGGTGCAGGTGGCCACCGTTGCCCACCAGGCCCGGGGCCGGCAGGGGGCTGAAGCTGCAGCGCCAGCCGAAGCGCGCCGTCACCCGCTGGATCAGCAGCCGGGTGAGCACCATGGCGTCGGCGGCCTCCAGGGGCGTGCCGCCGGCCAGGGACAGCTCGAACTGACCGGCTCCGTACTCCGGATGGATCTGCAGCCAGGCCAGGCCGGCCGCATCCAGGGCCTCGCTCACGGCCGAGGCGTAGTCGAGCCCCTCCAGCAGCCGGTCGGCGCCGTAGGGACCGCCTGCCACGGCTGGTCGCCAGGCCCCTTCCCCCTGGGGGATCCCCACCACCCACTCCAGCTCGAAGCCCATCCGCAGCGTCAGGCCCTCTGCCGCCAGGGCGGCGACCTGACGGCGCAGGAAGCCGCGCTGGTCGGCGGCGTAAAGGAGTCCGTCGCGGTCGTGGCGGGTGCCGGGGGCCCAGGCCCAGTCGCGCTCCAGCGGCCGCAGGGCCTCCAGGTCGGGGAGCATGCGCAGATCGCCGTCGGGCACGGCCAGGGGATGGTCGGCATCCGGCAGGCCGTCGATGGTCCAGGCGTCGCTGACCGGCGAGAAGCCGACCCCGTCGCGGGCCACGGGCTCCAGCCGCGGCAGGGGCACCCCCTTCACCAGGGTGGCGCCGGCGTGGTTGACGAAGCTGATCGCCAGGCGCTTCAGGCCCGCCGCCTGCAGGCCGGGCAGCAGCGCCCGGGCCCGCTGGGCGGCGCGCTCGCGGGCGGCGGGGTCCAGATCCAGGGCGTTCGCTGCCACGGCCTGCCCGGCTGCGGCCGGTCGGGGGGTGTTCCGCATCACGCCTGTCGCGCCGCTGCCAACGCCGATGATGGCAAGGCCCTGCGCCCCGGTCAGCCCGTCTGCGGCGCCGTTGAAGCGGTGATGCCCCCTGGTTCCGCCAGCTGCTCAGACCCTTCTGCGGGGCGGATGCCCCCGGGAGTCCCGGGAGGCGACGCTGGCTCGCCATCCCGGGCCTGGCCAGGCCGTCATCACCCCTCGGGGGAGCGTTGTGGCCGGACCCGACCCGGAGCCGGCCTGCCGGCCACCGGTTCCACCCCGGCTTCCTGCAGACCCTTCGCCCCCAGCCGATGACGGCGTCCGCCACCCATGCCCGTTCCCGCACCGCCCTGCTGCTGGTGGATCTGCAGGAGGGCACCTGCGGCCTGGCCCAGGCCCAGCAGCGGCCGGCCTTCCTCTCCCTGTTCCGCCAGCGGGCCCTGCCCGGGCTGCAGCAGGCCCTGGCCTGCAGCCGGCGCCGGGGCCATGAGGTGATTCACACCGTGATCGCCAACCTCACCGCCGACGGCCGCGACCGCAGCGCCGACTACAACCGCGGCGGCATGGGGTTCCCGCCGGGGTCGTTCGAGGCCGGCGTGATCCCGGAGCTGGCGCCGCGGGCCGATGAGCTGGTGCTGCCCAAGAGCTCCTCCTCGCCGTTCAGCTCCACCACCCTCGACTACCTGCTGCGCAACATGGGCATCACCCGCCTGGTGGTGGCTGGGATCCTCACCGACCAGTGCATCGACCACACGGTGAAGGACGCCGCCGACCGGGGCTACGCGGTGGTGTGCCTGCAGGACGCCTGCATGGCCGAGAGCCTGGAGCGCCATGAGGCGGCCCTGCGCTGCTTCCAGGGTTA
This sequence comes from Synechococcaceae cyanobacterium, assembly GCA_035285905.1. GTDB lineage: Bacteria > Cyanobacteriota > Cyanobacteriia > PCC-6307 > Cyanobiaceae > Cyanobium. The sequence continues at coordinate 6,580 of JAYKJA010000096.1, read as the reverse complement.
TGGGGAGCTGATCACGGTGGAGCGGTTCCTGGCGGCACCCGGCTGAGCCGGGGGGAGCCCGCGATGCCGCGCCGATGCGCCGATGACCTGATGAGATGTGCTTCTGAACTGCTGAACCGCACCCCGCCGCAACCCGCCGCAGCCCACTGCGGCCCTTCCGGCCTGGAGCGTCGCGGCTGCTTCGGGTCTGGCCGTGGCCCGCTCCCCTGGGGCGGGCGTGGGGGGTGTCGGCGAGGACGCCGCGGTGCCGGCGGATCTGCCAAGGTCTGCTGACTCTGCCCGCAGCCCGTTCCGTGCCGGATCCCCTGCAGGTTCCCCCCTCGCTCTCCCTGGCCCAGCGTCTCGATCGGGCCCTGGCGCGGCTCGGTACCGCCCTCGTGCTGCCACTGCTGATCCTGGCGGTGGCCTGGGCCCAGGAGCTGATCGATCAGGTCCTGTTCGCCGGCCGCTGGAACCTGCCGATGGTGCAGGGCGGCTCGCCCCTGGGCATTCTCACGGCACCGTTCAGCCATGGGGGCCTGGGGCACCTGATCAGCAACAGCCTCTGGTTCGTGCCGCTGTCGTGGCTGGTGCTGCTGCGCGGACGGACGACCTATCTGATGGTGTGGCTGGGGGTGCTGCTCACGGCCTTGCCGGTGTGGTGGCTGTGGCCGGGGGCCAGCCACGGACTGTCGGGGGTGATCTACGGCTTGCTGGGGTATCTGGTGTCGGTGGGGTGGCTGGAGCGCCGGCCGCTGGCGGTGCTGCTGTCGCTGCTGGCGGTGATCAGCTACGGCGGATTGCTGCCGGGCCTGCTGCCGTTCCTGACGCCGCCCGGTGTGAGCTGGATCGGCCACTTCAGTGGCTTTGTCGGCGGGGTGCTGGCGGCGGCGCTGCTGCGGCGGGAGTCGGGGCGCCGCTGAGCTCCTCCGCCCGGGGCCCGGCTCGCGTGGCCCGGCGGGGGAAACCCCCACCGGCTGGGGGCATCCGCCGTGGGAGCGCGATCCCTAGGGTCCCGTCCACGTCCTGAAGTCCCGGAACTCCCGCGATGAGCGCTCCCGATCCGCAGCAGCCGGCCGCCAGCCGGACCGTGGCCATCAGCGGTGCCTCGGGCAAGACCGGCTATCGCATCGCCGAGGAGCTGCTGGCGGCGGGCCACAGGCCCCGGCTGCTGCTGCGGCCGGAGTCCCGGCTGCCGCAGAGCCTGGCGGGCTGCGAGCAGCATCGTCTGCAGCTGGGGGATGCCGCGGCGCTGGACCGGGCCCTGCAGGGAGCCGATGCGCTGATCATCGCCACCGGCGCGCGGCCCTCGGTGGATCTCACCGGTCCGATGCAGGTGGACGCCTGGGGTGTGGAACGCCAGGTGGAGAGCTGCCGGCGGGTGGGCGTGCGGCGGGTGCTGCTGGTGAGTTCGCTCTGCGCCGGCCGCTGGCGCCATCCGCTCACCCTGTTCGGCCTGATCCTGGTATGGAAGCGGGTGGGGGAGCGGGCGCTGGAGCGCAGCGGCCTCGACTGGACGATCATCCGGCCCGGGGGGCTGTCGGAGCGGGAGACGGGGCTGGAGAGCGAGGGCATCCGCTACAGCGGCCCGGATCAGCAGGAGAGCGACTCGATCCCGCGGCGTCTGGTGGCCCGCTGCTGCCTGGAGGCCCTGGACACCCCCGCCTCGATCGGCCGCATCCTTGAGGTGACCAGCAGCCCGGAGCTGCCGGTGCTGCCGATGGCGCAGGCGCTGGCGGCGGTCAGCGGTTGAGGGGCCGCCGGCCGCTCTGCGGCGGCCTCAGCGATGCAGCAGCGCAGCAGCCTGCAGGCTGTTCCACTCCTCGCCGCGCCAGCGTTCGGCCAGGGCGGCGCTGACGGCGCTGACCAGCAGCAGCAGGGGCAGGGCCTCGACATCGCCCTGCAGGGTGGTGACGAACACGGCGCAGAACAACGGGGTGCCGTTGGCCGCCGCGAACAGGGCGGTGGCGCCGACGGCGGCCAGCTGGGCCATCGCGCCGGGCTCGAGCGTCAGCGCCCCGGGGGGCAGCTGGGCCAGCAGGGCCCCCAGGGTCATGGCGTCGTGCATGAGGCCACCGGGAGCCCCCATGGCAATGCTGAGCAGGGTCGAACCCCAGCGCCAGAGCAGGGTCAGCGGCGGCCCTGCCGTCTGACCGCGCAGGGCTGCCGCCAGCGACAGGGAGCCGTCGTTGAGGCTGAGGCCGCCGCTGGCCAGGGCCAGCAGGGTCAGGGCGGCGGCGGCCAGCAGGATGACGCGCCGCGGCCGGCGGGCCAGCTGCCCCTGCAGCCGCTGGGCCAGGCCGATCAACTGGCGCACCAGCAGCGCCCCCAGCCCGGCCCCCACCAGGGTGAGCAGCAGGGCCCAGGGCCAGAGGGCCGGTGGCAGGGGACCGAGGGTGCGGCCCGGCAGCCGGGCGGGCTGACCCAGGGAGCTGCTCACCAGGCTGCCGGCGCCGCTGAGCAGCAGGGCGGGCAGCAGCAGGGACACCCCGCTGCGGCGCCCCAGTTCCTCCAGGCCGTAACAGGCGGCCAGCAGGGGGGAGCGGAAGGCCGTGCCCAGGCCCGCGGCGGCGCCGATCACGGCGATCTCGGCCTGGGAGAGCCGCTGCAGCGGCCCGCGGGGCCAGCGCTGCCGCAGGGCCAGCAGCAGGGCGGCCCCCAGCGCTGCGGCCGGGGATTCGATGCCCACGGCCAGGCCGCCGAGATGGGTGAGCAGCATCAGCGGCAGCCGGCACAGCTGGGCCCGCAGGGAGAGCCTGTCCAGCAGGGGCTCAAGCGCTGGAGGCTGAGGGGTGGGGTCGACGCGATCGAGGGCCAGCACCGGGGCGATGCCGCCGCCGCGTCCGGCCGCCAGGGGCCCCCAGGCCAGGGCGAACAGGGCAGCGCTGGCCGAGAACACCAGCAGGGCGGCGGCGGGAACGGAGGGGGCCAGAAGCGGGCTGAGCCGCTCGCTCGTCAGCTGCGGCAACGGCCACAGGCGGCGTTGAAGCTGGAAGCCCAGTTCGGAGAGCAGCTGCCAGGGCCACTCGAGCAGGCCGAGCGCCAGGCCGAGGGGCAGCCAGGGCAGCAGCGCCGCGAGCGCGGAACGCAGGGGCCCCGGCGATGGCTGAGTGGACACGGGGTCAGGCTCCGCAGGGGAAGGACAGCGTTCCGGTCGCAGGGACCGGCAACCCGAGGCTGCCTGATTCCCGGCGACGCGCCAGGCTCCCGGCTCAGGGCAGGGACTGCACCAGGATCCAGCTGTTGTTGAGGGAGGGTTTGCCGGTCAGCTGGGCGAAGCCGTAGGCGGCGGCAGCGCCGGTGCCGTCGCTGTCATAGGAGAGCAGGCCGGTGGAGGTGTTGTAGAGGAGGCGATGGTCGCTGGTGGTGGCGGCGCCGCTGAGGCTGGCGAGGAAGGCGGAGGCGTTGAGCACGCCGCCGACGCCGATGGCGGCGGCGGAGATGGCGGAGAAGACGCTGCTGCTGAGCACGATGCGGTCAGCATCAGATCCCTTGAAGTCGGTGATCGTGTCGGTGCTGGGCAGGCCACCGATCAGCAGCAGCGGGGAGGAGAAGCGGAAGTGGTCGCCGCCATTGCCGCCTTTGAGCTTGTCGTTGCCGAGACCGCCATCAAGGATGTCGGTGCCATCGCCGCCTTCGAGTTCGTCATTGCCCAGCAGGCCGAGAAGGGTATTGGCAGCGGCATTGCCCTTGATCCTGTTGTTGGCGCCGTTGCCGGTGCCGTGGACGGCTGCGCTTCCCGTGAGCGTGAGGTGCTCAACGTGTTCCGGCAGAACGGTGCTGAGGGGGCTTCGGATTTCGTCAGACGTGCCGCCCCAGATGGTTTCGATCACCACATCGCCGGGATCATCGATGATGTAGATGTCATTACCAAAATCGCCGATCATGGTGTCCTTGCCAAGGCCGCCGTCGAGGACGTTGTTGCCGTTGTTGCCGACCAGGAGATTGTCGAGGTCGTTGCCGGTGGCGTTGTTGTTGCCAGTGCCGCTGAGCGACAGCTTTTCAACATGGGCGGCCTTATCCTTGAGAGAATAGGAACTGCTGGCCTGCACATGATCATAGCCTTCACCAGCATTTTCGAGGATCAGGTCGTTTGAGTTGTCGACGAAGTAGGTGTCATCGCCGAGACCGCCGCGCATGGAGTCGTTGCCCTTGCCGCCGTTGAGCCAGTCATCGCCATCGAGTCCGGAGAGCAGGTCAGCGCCGTCGGCGCCGTTCATCGAATCGTTGTAGGGGGTTCCGCTCTTGCTGTCATTGAAGCGAGTGCCGGTCCAGAACAGCCGGATGGGCTCGCTGGCCAGGGAGTCGACGGTTTCAAAGGTGCCTTCAAGGTCGGTGTAGCGGGCCTGGGCGCGCACAAGGAGGCCGGCGAGGCTGTAATCCAGGAACAGGCTCGCTCCGGTGGCGCCGGCGATATCAGTCCAGGCCAGGCCATCGACGGTGCTCTGCCACTGAAGGACAACATCGCCAGGGCCGCTGGGAATGCCATCGGCATCGGTGAAGTTCGGGCTGGCACTGACCGTGTCGGTGGTCTTGAGCGGGGTGGGAGCGGTGAGGGTCACATCGCCGACGGGAGCGTCGTTGACGGGGGTGACGGTGATCGTGACAGTGGTATCGGCGGAATCCAGAGCACCGTCGTTGGCCTTGTAGGAGAAGGAATCGCTGCCGTTGAAGTCGGTGTCTGGGGTATAGGAGAAGGAGCCGTCAGCATTCAGCATGAGCGAGCCGTTGCTGGGGCCTGAGACAAGAACAGCGGTGAGCGGGTCGTTGTCGACATCAGTGTCATTGCCGAGGACACCGGAAGCGGCGATGGTGAGGGTGGTGTCCTCGTCGGTGCTGTAGGTGTCGGGGTTGGCGACGGGAGCGTCGTTGCGGCCTGTGATGGTGACGAAAACGGTGGCAGAGGCAGTTCCTCCGTCATCATCGACAGCTATATAGGTGAAACTATCAGTTGACGGTTGTCCTTCGGCCAAGTATTCAAACTGACCGTTGGGATCATAGGTCGCGTCACCGTTGGTCGCAATCGTATAGATGCCGCCGTTTGCGGTCGTGCCGCTGGCCGCCTCCGCGGCATGCGTATCCTGAATGCCCTGATCGGTCAAACCGTTCAGGACGTTGAACGTCCCCGCGGGATTATTCTCGTCGGTCGAAATATACTGAGAAGCTGCAACGGGCGCCACGTTGTTGATCGTGAGCTCCAGCGATGGTGCGCCACTGATGAAGAAATTGTCGAAGGCGGAGTCAAACCACATGATCTGGACATTCTGATCCACGCTGATCCGTACCGTTGTGCCGGCATAAGCCGCGATGTCGGCGGAGAAGGCAGTCATCGGAATGCTTTGCGGATCTGCGCCGGCCGTCACGTACAGCGTTTGTAAGATGTTGTCGCCCAAATCGCGGATTTGCACTGCCAGCTCTTGTGCGTTGGGAACGAAAATGCCGTAATGGTTGGTGTATTCCATGTCCCAGCTGAGCGTGTTGGCGCCCACAGGAATTGCCACATCCTGGTACATGCGGTGGAACTGGGGGGCATTTTGCAGCTGATATGCCAGGAAGTTGCCGTCTGTCGCCGTATAGGTGTGCGGCAGCCCAGGCGAACCTTGCGTCACGAAGACGCTGTCGAAGAAATCGAACGTGCTTTCGCCATAATTGATGATTTGATCGTTGGTGGCAATACCCCAAGTTCCGAAAAGGGGGGTCGTCACTGGGATCTCGAGCAGCGTCCAACCGCTGTAGTCCGCCGTTTCAAAGCTGCCGTTGGCGATCGCGGGTCTGCCCAGATTCACGCTGCCGCCATCGTCATCGGTAAGCGTGCCGGTAATGGTGTAGACGTCCGAGGCGGTGCCCGTCGGGTTGTCATCCAAGTACTGGTGGGTGACACTGAACGTGGTCACACCCGCGGCCAGCTCGTAGGTCTGCGGCGCGCCTTCGCCCCAGTTGACTGTCAGCGTGTGTGCGTCGAGCGTGCCCGGATCGGTGATCGTGCCACTGAGCGTGGCGATGCCGTCTTCGTCGATCGCCGAGGTCACGAGGATGTTGCTCAGCATCGGCGCGATGTTGTAGACCGTCAGCGTGGCCGAGGCCGTGTCAGACAGCGTGTCGTCATCGGTCACCGTCGCCGTGATCGTGTAGCTGTCGGAGGGCGTGCTGTTGCCCGGTGTTGCCCCGTCGTCGAGATAGGTGTACGTCGCAGAGAAGGTCCTGGTCGTCGCATCCACCGTGGCGGCCGTTGGCGCCTCCCCGTTGCCCCAGTCGATCATCACCGTGTGCGTGTCCAGGGTGCCCATGTCCGTGTAGCTGCCCGTGACCGTCACGCTGCCATTTTCGTTGATCGTCGTTGCGCTCAGGCTGAGTGGATTCACCACTGGGGCCACGTTGTTCACCGTCAGCGTGGCCGAGGCCGTGTCAGACAGCGTGTCGTCATCGGTCACCGTCGCCGTGATCGTGTAGATGTCGGAGGGCGTGCTGTTTCCCGGTGTTGCCCCGTCGTCGAGATAGGTGTATGTTGCAGAGAAGGTTTTGGTCGTCGCATCCACCGTGGCCGCCGTCGCCGCGTCCCCGTTGCCCCAGTCGATCATCACCGTGTGCGTGTCCAGGGTGC
>JAYKJA010000095.1:0-3822 GCA_035285905.1 Synechococcaceae cyanobacterium | reverse complement strand
CAGTGGAGTGCCCTCAGGGGCCTGAATCTGGCCCACGGCCCGCAGGCCTGGGGTCATACCCTCACGCGCCTCCGGGTGGCTCTGCCGTCACGCCACGGGCAGCCCGATCCCCCTGCAGATCTGCTGGATCGCCTGGGACCTCCTGGTGGATGGCCTCCGACGCCCCGTGCGGCCGGCGGATGGGGGCTGCCCCGCGCGATGGCTGAAGGCTGGCTCAGTGCCGGGACCCGGGGGCGGATCGGCTCAGCCTGTCGCGGCGGCGCAGGCGCCTGCTGAACGAGAAGGCAGCCCCTGCTCCGAGCAGCGGCAGGGGCCCGGGCACGGCTGCAGGTTCCGGCGGCCCGAGAACGACGTGGATGACGTCACCGCCGTCGGTGAGGGTCCAGGTGCCGATCGGGCCTGTGGTGGTGAACCCAAGTGTGGCGAGAGTTGTGGAGCTGAATGTTGCGCTGCTGATGATCGGAGAACCGGATGGATAGGTGGATGGCAGGCCAATGAAGCCCGTGCCAAGAAAAGTCTCGGGGTTTCCGGTGAGGGCGGTCGGCAGGCCTGCGACGGAGGAGGCGCCATCAGCGGCTACGGTTCCATTGAAGGATGCCGGACCTGTGATGGCATAGATCGGCAGCACAATGGAGGAAGGCCCTGTGCAGATCGAAGCGCTGACCGAGAAAATCGATCCCGGATTGATGCAGGAAATGTCATTGGGCAGTGGGTCGCCAATGGTCAGCGATCCTGTGGTGCTGACAACAACATCGCCGCCTGATTGGAAGATGTTGTAGGTGAGAATCGCCTTCGCCGGGCTGATGCACGTGATCCCGGCAATGGCGCCAGCTGCCGATAGCCAATAGGGTGTGTGACGCAACATGGCTAAGGCAAAAGCCGCCGTAATCTTTCACCATAGCTTTGGATCTGGCAGCTGACCGGCTGGTCGGGGGCGTGCGCCTGAGGCTGGAGCATCCGCCGGGCCAGTCTGTGACCGCTTGGATTCGACACACCATCCTGGGCGCATCGGCTGGAGGATCGCACCAGCTGCCGTGGGGCTGAGCTCGCCGCAGCTGCCGCGATGCGCCTGCTGAGGGCGGGCTGTCTGGCCAGCTCCATGCACCCCGCTTCCGGTTCTTCGGCTCGCTGCACCGCCGCAGGGGTTATGGATCCCGACCCTGGGGGCGACAGCTGGGAGGCTGCCCTTCGCGCTGAGGCTCCCGTCGGCCTGCCTGCCCCGGAACCGGGATGGTGAGCACCGCGTGGCTGGTGGGGGTGACCGCCCTGACCGCCAGCCTCGGTCGCGGCCGCGGTGGTTGAGAATGGCTCCAGTGAATGCTCCCTGCATGGCAGCCCCCGCCGTCCATCGCCTGGGTCATGTGGCCCTCCGGGTGGCCGACATGGAGCGGGCCAAGGCCTTCTACGGCGCCCTCGGTCTGCAGGTCACCTGGGATGCGGCCGACTGGGCCTACCTCCAGTCCCCCCTCACCGGCGACGGCATCGCCCTGCTCAGTCCCGACTACCGGGCGGCCGGCCCCCACTTCGCCTTCCATTTCGACAGCCGCGCCGACGTCGAGGCCGTGCACGCCCAGCTGGTGGCCAGCGGTCATCCCGTGGGTCCGCTGCACGACCATCGCGACGGCACCGCCTCCTTTTATCTCCAGGATCCGGAGGGCAACTGGCTGGAGATCCTCTACGAACCCGCCGCCGGCATCACCACCAACACGGGCTCCGCTGCGATCGCCGCGACTCGGCCCGCCGCGGACGGACAGCCGGAGTGAGTCAGGCGCCCCGGGGCCAGCAGAGCGGCCTGATGCACGACGGAGCGGATCTCCCTCAGGTCGGAGCGGTGCCGGGCTCTGCGACGGGCGCTGGGTCCGGCACCGGTCCGGCAGGCCCACCTGCCCGGCCTGAAGCGGCCGTCGGTCCGGAGGACGCCGCGTTCATCGTCGTCGGCCAACGGGACAGTCCGCTCCACGACGGTCCTGTGCGGGGCGATGCGCTCCAGGGTGGTTCGCTTCAGGCCGGGTCCGTTCCAGGCCCCTCTCAAGGTCCGACATGCGAGGGGCAGTGGGTTCAGCGTCAGTCGCCCCAGGGCGGTGGAGTGGAGCACGCCCCCATGCCGCACGAGGCCGCTGGAGGCCCCATCGCCGCCGCCGCAGCGCCCCCTGTCGCTGAGTCCGCAGAGGCTCCTCCGGCCCTGGTCCCCGCCGCAGCGGCTCCTGCCGCCGGGACTCCTGCTCCGGCGGCTCCTGTCACTGCGCCCCCTGACGCAGCGCCGGCGGGAGTGCCTTCAGCCGAGGCCTCCGCCGCAACGGTCCCGTCCGCTGAGCCCTCCGTCGCTGAGTCCGCAGAAGCCCCTCCAGCCCTGGTCGCCGCCGCAGCGGACCCTGCCGCCGGGACTCCTGCTCCGGCGCTCACCCTCAACACTCCGGAACCGGCCATCGCCGAGGAGACGCTGGCGCTGCTGGAGTGGCCCCGGCTGGCCCGGCATCTGGCCAGCTTCGCCAGCACTGCGGCCGGAGTTCGCCACTGCCTGGCCCTGCCCCTGCCGCAGGATCCCGACGGCAGCACCACCCTGCTGGCCGAAACCGGCGAATTGCTGGCCCTCGACGGCCTGCTCGACGGTGGCCTCAGCTTCCAGGGCGCCTCCGACATCGCCTCCACCGTGGTGCTCTGCGCCAAGGGGGGGTGCGCCGGCGGCGAGGAGCTGCTGGCGCTGGCGGCCACCCTGGCGGCGGCGCGGCGGCTGCGGCGCCAGATCGACGACCCGGAGCTGCGGCCGGTGTGCACCGCCCTGGTGGAGGAGCTGCGCACCCTGCCGGAGCTGGAGCAGCGCCTGCACTTCTGCCTTGAGGAAGGCGGCCGCGTGGCCGATCGGGCCAGCCCCGAGCTGGCCGCCCTGCGCCGCAGGCTGCAGGCGACCCAGGCCGAGCGGCGGGAACGGCTGCAGGAGCTGCTGCGCCGCCTGGCCCCGCTGCTGCAGGACACGATCATCAGCGAGCGCTCCGGTCGGCCGGTGCTGGCGGTGAAGGCCGGAGCCGCCGGCCAGGTGAAAGGGCTGGTGCATGACAGCTCAGCCTCCGGCAGCACGGTGTTCATCGAGCCCCAGTCGGTGATCGGCCTGGGCAACCGGGTGCGGGAGCTGCAGGGCCAGGAGCGGGAGCTGGAGCAGGCCCTGCTGCAGGAGCTCAGCGGCCTGGTGGGGGAGCAGGCCGAAGCGCTCGACCATCTGCAACGGGTGCTGATCCGGCTCGATGGGGCCCTGGCCCGGGCCCGCTACGGCGCCTGGCTCGGGGCGGTGCGGCCGGAGCTGACCGCCTCGGCCGCTGCGGCCTTCGAGCTGGTGGACCTGCGCCATCCGCTGCTGCTCTGGCAGCAACGCCGCGAAGACGGCGCCGCCGTGGTGCCGGTGACGGTGCGGGTCAGCCCCCAGCTGCGGGTGGTGGCGATCACCGGCCCCAACACCGGCGGCAAGACCGTCACCCTCAAGAGCCTGGGGCTGGCTGCCCTGATGGCCCGGGCCGGTCTGTTCCTCCCCTGCAGCGGCACGCCGCGCCTGCCCTGGTGTGCCCAGGTGCTGGCCGATATCGGTGATGAGCAGTCGCTGCAGCAGAACCTTTCCACCTTCAGCGGCCACATCCGCCGCATTGCCCGCATCCTCGAGGCCCTGCCGGCCGGCGACGCGCCTGCGGGTGCGGCGTCGCTGGTGTTGCTCGATGAGGTGGGCGCTGGCACCGATCCGCAGGAGGGGGCAGCCCTGGCCACCGCCCTGCTGCAGCACCTGGCGGATCGGGCCCGGCTCACCGTGGCCACCACCCACTTCGGTGAGCTCAAGGC
>JAYKJA010000094.1:0-13600 GCA_035285905.1 Synechococcaceae cyanobacterium | reverse complement strand
TAGGCCAGGATCTGAAAGATCGAGTTGATCGCCACCAGCAGCGCCGCCGCCTCGCGATCGCCGCAGGCCAGATCGTTCCAGATCAGCACCATGGCGATGCAGCGCGCCAGGCCGATCACGATCAACCCGGTGCGGAAGCCGGGGGCGTCGGCCAGGAACAGCCAGGCCAGGCTGAACATCAGCAGGGGCCCCAGCAGCCAGTTGAGCAGCAACGAGAGCCCCAGCAGCCGGCGGTCGCGGCCGAGATGGCCGATCTCGCCATAACGCACCTTGGCGAGCACGGGGTACATCATCAGCAGCAGGCCCAGGGCGATCGGCAGCGAGGTCTGCCCGACCTTGACGCCATCCAGCAGGGACTGCAGCGCCGGAAACAGCCATCCGAGGGCCAGGCCAGCGGCCATCGCCAGCAGGATCCACAGGGGCAGCAGCCGATCCAGCCAGGACAGCCGGGCGAGCAGCAGGCTCTCCGCGGGGGACGGGCTGGCCGGGGAGGCAGGGCGAGGAGCCATGGCCGCAACGGGATCCTTCGAGGTGTCCTACACCGGGGCTGACCAGGCGGTGACCGGCGAGGCATTGTCCGGAAGACCCCGCTGCCACCCCGAGGCGCCGAGCGCCGGCCGAGAGCCGCCCGCCGCGGGCCCCTGCAGCCCGGTCTGCGGACGGGTCAGGGACAGGCCGCGGCGGCCGCTGGGGTGCCCGGCAGCTGGGGCGGAGCCCCGTCCGGAGGGAGCGAAGCCCCCCGGCGGTTCACCCGGCTGACAGCTCCACCACCCGATCGGCGACAGCGCCGTAGGCGGCGGGGTCACAGGTGAGCAGGATCACCTGCAGCCCCCGGTCCCTGGCCTGGCCGAGCATGTGCTTCACCAGGTCGATCCGGGAGGGGTCGGCGTTGGTGAAGGCATCGTCGAACACCAGGGGCAGGCAGCCGTCGTGGGCCCCCTTGAGCACATCCGCCATCGACAGCCGCAGCGCCGCCGCCAGCTGCTCGCGCATGCCGCCGCTGAGCGAACCGAAGTCGTAGTACTCGCGGCCGCGGCGCAGCTGCAGACCCTGAAAGCCCGTGGCCTGGTCGTAGCTGAGCCGGGCCACGGGGCCGTGCGGGCTCTCGGGGATCAGGGGGCCGAGATAGGTGCCGATGGCCTGGGCCAGCGGTTCGCTGTACCGGCTGGAGAGCTCGGCCTGGGCCTGCTGGAACAGGTCCTTCAGCAGCGTGTGGGCCTGGATCAGGCGCCACATCCGGCCCTGGTCGGCCGAGGCGGTCTCCAGCTGCAGCCGCGCCTGCTCGACGGCAGCGAAGGGATCCTCGGCGCTGATGCTGTCGCAGCGCTGTTTGGCCGCCCCGCGCTGATCGAACAGCTGCGCCTGGCGGCGGTTGAGCGCGTCCAGCCGGGCCTCGATGTCCTGCCGCTCCCGCTCTGGGTCCTGCGTGCCGAGGGCCGCCCGCTCCGCCTGCAGCTGCGCCAGGCCCGCCTCGGCCTGGCCGAGCTCGGCCTGCAGCGCGGCCAGCGCCGCCAGCTGGGCCTCCCGGTCGCCCTTCTCGCCCACCATCCGCTGCAGCCGCTCGCTGCGGTCGCGCAGTTCACCGCGCACCACCTCCAGCTGGCTGGCCTCCTCCAGCCGCTGCTGCCGGAACTGCAGCAGCGCGCTCCTGGCGGCCTCCAGTTCCTGTTCCGCTGCGCGTGCGGCGGCGCCGGTCTGCTGCAGGGTGCTGCGGATCTGCTGCTGCAGCGCCTCCAGCTCGGGTTGCGCCTGCGGCAGGGCCTGCTCCTGCTCGAGCGCCTGGCGGACGGGGGCGAGCTCCTCCAGCTCGGCATCCAGGTCCTGCAGGCGTTGCTCCAGGCCGAGCCGTTGCCGCGCCAGCGGTTCCAGCTGGTCTGACGCCGCGCCGGCCAGCCCCGCCAGCTGCTGCTCCAGGCCCGTGCGCTGCTCCAGCAGGGCCTCCGCAGCCTCCAGGTTGGCGGCCCCCAGAGCGCTGAGCCGCGCCGAAAGCTGCTCCTGGGCCGTCTGCAGCGTGCCCTCCAGGTCCTCCAGGGCCTGGCCGCCCCCCGGGGCGATCTCCAGCAGCACGTCCTCGCCCACCTGCAGCTGGAACACCCTGCTGAGCCTGCGCTGCTCCCCCGGCGGCAGCGGCTGGCCGTCGATCCACACCGGCTGATCGGCCCGCAGCAGGGTCACCCCGGCGGCCATCGCCTCCAGGCGCGTGCGGGCATCGCGCTGGCGCTGGTCCAGCTGCCTCAGCTGCTGCAGCTCCTGCCGGGTGAGCCGCGGCAGGGCGGCCAGCTGCTGCTCGAGCGCCTGACGCCGCTCGGCGGCCTGGCGCAGGCGCTGGAGCTCGCCATCGAGACGCTGCAGCGCCTCCGAGGCGGCGGCCCGATCGAGAAGCCGCTGCAGCAGCTGCTGGCGGTGCTCCAGGGTCTGCCGCTGCAGGGTGAGGGTCTCCCAGCGGCTGCGGCACTGATGGCCGGCGGTGGTCAGCTCCTCTTCGCGGCACTCGGCTCCGGCGACGCTCGCCTCCAGTTGCGCCAGCCTCTGCTGCCGCTGGTCCCGCTCCGCCTGCAGGGCATCGAACTGCTGCAGGGCCTGGGCGGCTGCACCATGGCGCAGCCGGATCGGCTCCAGGCTCCGGGCGGCCAGCTGGATGGCGCCATCGAGGCGGCCCGCCTCGGCGACGGCCCGCTGGACCGCCTGCTGCCGGGTCTTCAGCGCCGGCAGCTCCTCGCTCTGCAGCTGCTCGAGCTGCTCGCCGATGGCAGTCAGTTCCTGGCTGGCGTCTTCGTAGGCCTGCAGGCTTGCGAGGGCCTCGTCCATGCGCAGCTGGGCCGAGCGCAGCTCCTGTTCGTGCTGGGCCAGCGGTGATTTCGCCTTCGGACCGCGGCTGGTGAGGTTGGCCTCCAGCAGCTGCTGGATCCGCTGCTCCACCCGCTGGTCGTGGGCCGACTGCTGCACGGCCGCCCCACCGCTGCGTTCGAGCTGCAGGCGCAGCTGGTCGAAGTCGTAGCTGGTTCTGCCCCTGGCCAGCGGATCGTCAGCGGCGTCGCCCTGGCGCACCCACAGGTGGGCCCAGCGGCCGGGCAGCACGGAACGGGCCTGGGCGCCGCCCAGCATCTCGCCGACCCCCAGCAGTTCGGCCAGCACCTCCTCCGCCTCCGGCCCGGAGAGCGGTCGGCCGCTGCTGCGGGCCTGCAGGGTCACCCTGCCGGTGCTGCCGCTGAAGCGCTTGCTCAGGCTCCAGACATCACCGCGGGCCTCGAAGCTGAGCTGCACCAGCGGATGCCCCGTATGCAGCCGCGACTGCAGGGCCTCCACCGGCGCACCGGTGGCCGAAGCCCTGAGGAACAGGGCCCGGTGCAGGGCCTCCACCAAGGTGCTCTTGCCGGATTCGTTCGGGCCGCCGATCAGGGTGAGCCCGGGCGCGAACTCCAGCGTGAGATCGCCGTGCTGGCGCACGTTCTGCAGTTGACAGGTGAGCAGGCGCATCGGGGACTCGGCAGTTCGGGGCGAGAGGGGGGAGGAGGGGATCGGGCAGGGCGGACCTGCGGCGCGGCGGGATGGGATCAGGAGCGGACGGTCGGGAGCGGAGGGTCCGCTGCGGCCAGCCACGGGCGGAAAGTCAGGGGCTGGTGGCGTATTGGAAGAGTGCGCAGAGGGCCGCGCGGATCAGGGCGGCCTCCTCGGAGCCGGGGTCGTCCTCGCGGCTGAGGCGCTGCTGCAGCTGCCGGGCCACCTGGGCGATCAACGGGTCTTCGCTGCGGGCGGTGAGCTGCTCGAGTTCCTCGGCCTCCGGGGCCTGCTGGCATTCCCCCTTGAGCCGCAGCCGCAGCAAGCGCTGCTGCAGATCCTCGATCAGCTGCTGGTAGCGGCGGTGGCCCGCCAGGCTGAGGCTGCCGCTGACCTGCAGCCGCAGCAGATCGCGGGCCACTCGGCCGGCGGTGAGCTCCTCGAGCTGCCGCTCGAAGCGGTCGAGGTCATCGTCGCCGCTGAAGCGGCAGGCCAGGTTGTGCCAGCGCAGCCGGCCGGTGGGGCGGGGACTCACCACAGGATCCGCGCCGCGCTCCAGCTCCACCAGCAGCACCTGGCCGCGCTGGTTGTCCTCCCCCTGATCGAAGCGATCCGGCTCGGGCGTGCCGGGATACCAGGCCCTCTCGGACACCTGCTTGAGGTTGTGCCAGTCGCCCAGGGCGATGTAGTCGATCTGAGCGGCCGGCAGGGCCTGCAGATCGATCAGGTTGTTGGCGCCCACCTGAGCCTCCTCGTCGGCGTCGTAATCCCGCGGGCCGAAGCCGTGCACGCCGCCGTGGGCCAGCACGATGCGGGGAACGTCGGAGGGCAGCGCACTCCAGTCGAACCCCTGCAGCCACTGGCTGGGGTCCGTGCTGTCCTGGTTGCGCAGCAGCGGGCAGGGGAGCACCACGGCCTGGTCCAGCACCAGGGGCCGGCGCTCCAGCAGCAGCTGCAGGTTGGGGGCGAACTGCCGCTGCTGCCGCAGGAAATCGTCGCGGTGCCAGACCGTGCCGGCGGCCCCGTGATCGTGGTTGCCGGGGATCACCAGCACCGGCACCCCCATCTCGCCGATGGCCTCGAGCACCTCCAGCACGGCGGGAGCGGCGGGGGTCGGCGAATCGAACAGGTCGCCGGCCACCAGCACCAGCTGCACCTGCTGCAGGTGCACCAGATCGCGGATGCGACCGACGGCGGCGAGGCGTTCCTGCTGCAACCGGAAGCGCTTCTGCTCATCCGGCACCGTTCCGAACGGCTTGCCGATCTGCCAGTCGGCGGTGTGCAGGAGGCGGAGCATGGAGAGAAGGGGCGAGGAACGGGGATGACGGGACGGGGTCAGATCGGGACGGAACGGCGCTCAGTCCAGGACCACAGACCCCAGCAGATGGCGGGCCCGCATCAGCCGGTCGGCGTCCACCGCCCAGGCGACCAGCTGGCTAGGGCTGGCCTCGCTGTCCTCGCGCAGCTCCTGCACCACCTCGTCGTGAAAGGACTCCAGCCGCAGCAGCAGCCGGAAGGCAATCTCAAGGTCGTCGGCGGGCCGGGTGTCGAGCCGGTCGATCAGCTCCATCACCTGCAGCACGCCGGCGCTGGCCTGGAACTCCGGCTTCTCCGGCCGGGGCTGCGGGGCCGGGTCCTGCAGGGCGAGCAGGGCGGCGGGGCTGGCGGGAACGCCCGCACCGGCGTCGGCCTCGAGGCTGCCCGCCGCCAGATCAGCCGACCGCATCTCCGGATGCACCCCCGCATCGGGGTCCAGTTGCTGGGCGCCGCAGAAGCGATAGCGGCCGCCCGGCCGGGGCCGGTTGTCACCGGGGGCCGGCACCGGGGCGCCGTCCCCGTCGCGGGGCTCCCCGGCTGAGGGTTGGGGACGGCTGCTGCTGCTCTGGCTCATCGGGTCCTCCTCATGACTGGACCAAGGATCACCGTTATGGCGGTGAACGGCTGCTGCTCTCGTGCGAAACAGGAGCGTGTCGCCGGGTCCTGGGCTGGCAGGGCCCGTTCGGACGGACGTCGCGGGTTCCATGCTGGGCCCGTCCCCACGCTGCCCTGGCGTCATGCCCTACCGCGTCTGCACCCACGATTCCTGGGGGGTGGTGCCCGTCGGTGCGTTCCCCAGCCTCGAGGAAGCCCGCCAGGCCTTTGAGGCCCTCTGCCGCGACCCCTGGTACAGCCAGGACGGCACCGTGCGGGGGGTGGAGCTGCTGGAGCAGGGTCCCGACGGCGCCTCGCAGCGGCTGGCCTGGTTCGCCTTCTCCCAGCCCTGACAGCGCCGGAGGTGCGCCACCCGCCCGGGGACGGCCCCGCAGCGGGGCTCGCCCTGACCCCAGACTGGCTTCAGGCCAACCGGGGGCGACGCGGGGATGGCGACGGCAGCGCGGCCCCGGCTGGGTCCGGTGATCCTGGGGCGCAGCGCGATCCAGGCGCTCAAGGCGCTGATGGCCCTGGCGGATCACCCCCAGCAGTGGCGCTCGGTGCAGGAGCTGGCGAGCGAGCTCGACCTGCCGGCCCCGAAGCTCGAGCAGCTGCTGCTGCGGCTGCGGCGGGCCGACCTGCTGCAGGCGCGCCGCGGCCGCCATGGCGGCTACCGGCTGGCCCTGCCGGCGGAGGGCATCCACCTGGCGGCCGTGCTGGCGGCCCTGGCTCCCCAGGCCCCCGGCTCCGGCAAGGTGCTGGAGCAGCCGGCGGCCGCCGCTGCGGACGGCCCGGAGAACGAGGAGCGGGCAGCCTCCGAGCGGGTGGCGCTGCTGCTGGAACGGCGGCTGTGGGATCTGCTCGAACGGGAGCTGCGCCGCTGCACCCTGGCCGATCTGCTGCATGACCTGCGCAGCGCCCG
Organism: Synechococcaceae cyanobacterium; assembly: GCA_035285905.1. GTDB lineage: Bacteria > Cyanobacteriota > Cyanobacteriia > PCC-6307 > Cyanobiaceae > Cyanobium. The sequence continues at coordinate 7,269 of JAYKJA010000094.1, read as the reverse complement.
CGCCCTGCTCGGCGACGGCACGGGCCTGCTGATCGGCTGAACGCCGGCACCGGCCGCTGGCGGGGCGGTTGCCAACACCTCCGCCGAGTCCGGCGAACCGACAGGTTCCCTTAGCGTTTTGTGATCAAACGGACCGGATCGGCCGGTCATTGTCATGGTCGCGACCCCCATGCCGGATTCGGCCGGCGAACTGCTCGATCAGGTGCTCAATCCCCTGCTCGACGACTTCCAGGCCTCCTTCGAGCGGGGGCTGGAGCTGCTGGACCACTGCCCTGAGCGTGTGCTCGACCCCGAACGGCAGCAGCAGCTGCGACAGCGTCTCGACCAGGCCAGCGCCGAGCTGCGCGCCGCCCGGGCCCTGCGCGCCGCAGCTCCGGCCCCCATCGCCCTCGACATGGCCACCATCTCCCCCTGGCACGCCCTGGTGCTGGAGGTCTGGTCCCTGTCGGCGGCGCTGCGCCACGCCGGCGTGCAGCCCTGAGCCGCAACCCCGGGCCGGGAGGCCTGTCTCCATAGGATCGCTGTCTCCGCCGAGCCTGCGTGCCAGCCGCCAGCCCCACCTCCGCCCCCTGCCGCGATCCGCTGCTGCTGCCGGCCGGCGGCCGCCTCGCCGGTGCGGTGACGGTGCCGGGCGACAAATCGATCTCCCACCGTTCCCTGCTGTTCGGCGCCATCGCCTGCGGCGAGACCCGGATCGACGGCCTGCTGCCGGCTGAGGATCCGCTCAGCACCGCCGCCTGTCTGAGAGCGATGGGTGTGGAGGTGAGTCCGATCGTCGCGGGGGAGACGGTGCGGGTGCAGGGGGTAGGCCTCGACGGGCTGCAGGAACCCGGCGATGTGCTCGACTGCGGCAACTCCGGCACGACGATGCGGCTGCTGCTGGGGCTGCTGGCCGGCCGGGCCGGCCGTCACTTCGTGCTCAACGGTGATGCCTCGCTGCGACGCCGTCCGATGCGGCGGGTGGCCGGCCCCCTGGCCGAGATGGGCGCCGCCATCAGCGGCCGCGCCGACGGCAACCTCGCCCCGCTGGCGATCCAGGGACGCACCCTGCACGGCGCCGTGATCCGCACCCCGGTGGCCTCGGCCCAGGTGAAGAGCGCCCTGCTGCTGGCCGCGCTCACCGCCGACGGGGAGACCACCGTGATCGAACCCGCCCACTCCCGCGACCACAGCGAGCGGATGCTGCGGGCCTTCGGGGCCGATCTGCAGGTCAGCGGTCCCCAGGGCACCACCGTGACGGTGCGTCCGGGACCGGAGCTGCGCGGCCAGGCCGTGGTGGTGCCGGGGGACATCAGTTCGGCGGCCTTCTGGCTCGTGGCCGCTGCGATCACCCCCGACTCGGACCTGACGGTGCGGAACGTGGGCCTCAACCCCAGCCGCACCGGCATCCTCGAGGTGCTCGAGGCGATGGGGGCACGGCTGTCGGTGCTGGAGCGGCGCGACGTGGCCGGAGAGCCGGTGGGGGATCTGCGCGTGCAATACGGCCCGCTCCAGCCCTTCCACATCGACGGTGACCTGATCCCGCGGCTGGTGGATGAGATCCCGGTGCTGGCCGTGGCGGCCTGCTGCGCCGAAGGGGTGAGCCGCATCGGCGGCGCCGAGGAGCTGCGGGTGAAGGAGACCGACCGGCTGGCGGTGATGGCCCGGCAGCTGGGCGCCATGGGGGCCCGCATCGAGGAGCATCCCGACGGTCTGACGATCACCGGGCCGACGACGCTGCGGGGCGCCGAGGTGGACAGCGAGACCGATCACCGGGTGGCGATGAGCCTGGCGGTGGCCTCCCTGGTAGCCCGCGGGGACACCACCCTGGCCGATCCGGGGGCGGCGGCGGTGTCCTACCCCGGCTTCTGGGACGACCTGGCGCGGCTGCGCCGCTGAGCACCTTCCAGCGCCCGGCTGCCGCTGAGATGGCCCCCTGCCACGACCCCGCGACCGGCCCCGGCGGGGCCCTGCAGCAGCGCCGCACGGCCGACGGCAGCCCCAGCCTGTGGAGCGAAGCCTTCGCCGAGGCCTTCCACTGCGGCTCCGGCGCCCTGGCCGAAGCCCGCGGCAAGTACGTCGGGCCGGCCGCCCTGGAGCGGTTCCGCCCCGGGCAGCAACTGACCGTGGTCGATGTGGGCGTCGGGCTCGGCTACAACAGCGCCGCCCTGCTGGAGGCGGCGACGGATCGGGGGCTGGAGCTCCACTGGTGGGGCCTGGAACTGGACCCCCGCCCCCTGGGCCTGGCCCTGCAGGATCCCGGCTTCCTCGGCCTCTGGCGCCCCTCCACCGTCGCGGTGCTTCAGCAGCTGCACAACCAGGGCGCCTGGACCCTGGCCGGCAGCGGCGGCCGCTGGTTGCTGGGGGATGCCCGCCAGCAGCTGCAGGCGCTGCCACCCCAGGCCCGCGCCGGCTGCGATCTGGTGCTGCTCGACGCCTTCTCCCCATCCCGCTGCCCCCAGCTCTGGAGCCAGGAGTTCCTCGAGGGCCTGGCGGCCCTGCTGCGTCCCGACGGGCGCCTGCTCACCTACTGCACGGCGGCGGCGGTGCGGCGATCGCTGCAGCAGGCCGGCCTGGAGCTGGCCAGCCTGCAGCCCCCCGGCGATCCTCAGGCCCCTCCCGGCGGCCACAACGGGGAGATCCCCGGTGCCGGGCGGCGGCGGCGCTGGAGCCACGGCACCGTCGCCAGCCCGACAGCGCTGGCCGCGGCGGGAAGCCTGCAGCCACTCAGCCCGATGGAACAGGAGCACCTGGCCACCCGCGCCGCGGTTCCCTACCGCGATCCCAGCCTGCGGTCCCCGTCCGACACGATCCTCGCCGCCCGACGGCGGGCCCAGGCGAGCCCCGACCTGCAGGCCGGGGAGCAGCTGGGCAGCACCAGCGCCTGGCGCCGCCGCTGGGGACTGGACGCGGCCGGGACCCTGGGCCGCACCGGGGGCTGCCGGTAGATTCCCGGCCATCTCCACATCACAGCCATGCTCGCCGTCGCCGTCCTGGCTGCTGGAAAGGGCACCCGCATGAAGAGCGCCCTGCCCAAGGTGCTCCAGCCCCTGGCGGGATCCACGCTGGTGGAGAGGGTGCTGGCGAGCTGTCGCCACCTGCAGCCCCAGCGGCAGTTGTTGATCGTCGGCCATCAGGCCGAGCGGGTGCAGGGCTGCCTGGCCGCCATCGACGGCCTCGAATTCGTGCTGCAGCAGCCCCAGAACGGCACCGGTCACGCCGTGCAGCAGCTGCTGCCGGTGCTGGAGGGGTTCCGCGGCGAGCTGCTGGTGCTCAACGGCGACGTGCCGCTGCTGCGCCCGGAGACCCTGGAGGCCCTGCTGCAGCGCCACCGCGACCAGGGGGCGGCCGTGACCCTGCTCACGGCCAGGCTGGAGGATCCCAGCGGCTACGGCCGGGTGTTCGTGGGAGAGGACGGCCGGGTCAGCGGCATCGTCGAGCAACGCGACTGCAGCCCGGAGCAGCGCCTCAATCCGCTCACCAATGCCGGGATCTACCTGTTCGACTGGGCCCGCCTGGCGGAGGTGCTGCCCAGGCTCACCACCGACAACGACCAGGGGGAGCTGTACCTCACCGACACCGTCGCGCTGCTGCATCCGGCCGTCCACCTGGAGGTGGAGGATGCCGATGAGGTGCTCGGCATCAACGACCGGCTACAGCTGGCCCAGTGCGAAGCGGTGCTGCAGGAACGGCTGCGGCGCCAGTGGATGCTGGCGGGCGTCAGCTTCACCGACCCGGCCAGCTGCACCCTCAGCGACGGCACCCGCTTCGGCCGGGACGTGGTGGTGGAACCCCAGTGCCATTTCCGCGGCGACACCGTGGTGGCCGATGGCTGCCGCATCGGTCCCGGCTGCCTGATCGAGGACAGTGCCCTGGGGGAAGGGGTGGAGGTGCTCTATTCGGTGCTGCGTCAGACCACGGTGGAGGCGGGCTGCGTCATCGGTCCGTTCGCCCAGCTGCGGGCCGGTGCCCACCTCGCCGCCGACTGTCGCATCGGCAATTTCGTCGAGGTGAAGAACAGCCGCATCGCCAGTGGGGTGAAGGCCAACCACCTCAGCTATCTCGGCGATGCCGACATCGGGGCCCAGGTCAACATCGGAGCGGGCACGATCACGGCCAATTACGACGGCGTGCGCAAACACCGCACCGTGATCGGCGCCGGCAGCAAGACCGGGGCCAACTCCACCCTGGTGGCCCCGATCACGATCGGAGCAGGGGTCACGGTCGGCGCCGGCTCCACCCTCACCCAGGACGTGCCCGCCGCAGCGCTGGCCCTGGGCCGGGCCCGCCAGGTGGTCAAGCAGAACTGGCCCGGGGTCAACGCCGGACCGGCCTGAGCCGACCTGGCGGCAGCCAGGGTCCTGGCGAACAGAGCCGACCCGGTTGGCATCCCGGACCCGGACATAGCTTGGTGAAACACCCCTGCAGCGGAATGGTCGACGCCTTGCGCCCCGTGCTCACGCTGTTGGCCCTGAGCCTGCTGGGCACCTCGCCGTCAGCCCGCGCGACCCAGGCCCCCAGCACCTGGCTGGCCCAGGACACACCGCCCCCTCCGGGCTTCTCGTTCGGAGGGGCAAATGACGCCGGCAGCAGCACCACCCCCTCCGACAACCTGATCCTCACCCCCGGCATCAACCAGTCGATCCGGCTGAACTGCTCCGCGCGCCTCAAGCAGGGACCAGCCTCGCCGGGGGCCCAGGCGCTGGTGGGGGTGACCCTCACCAACCAGGGCCCCGCCACCATCGCCTCCGGCAGCTTTCTGCACTGGTCCGTTCGGGAGATCAATGCGTTTGGCACGATCACCCTGTCCACGCCGCTGCTCATTGGTCAGAGCGTCAGCCAGGGGAAGATGATTCCACGGCCGGCGTCCGTTCAGCAGACGGTCTTTCCCTGCGGCGTCAGCGTCTTCAGCACGGTCCAGAAACCCTGAAGGGTTCCAGCCGGGCAGCCGTGCGCTGACTCAAGCGGCGGACCTTCCTATCGTCGCGGGTGCACCGCTTGCCGTCGCGATGATCAGGTCCGCCCCCTGCTCGACCCCGCTGCCGGCCCGGCTGCTGGTGCTGCTCGCGACGCTGGTCCCCCCCGGCGCAGCCCTGGCCCTGCCGGCCGGCAGCCTCAGCCAGGCGAGCGGCGAGAACACCACGGTGATTCAGAGCGGCACCAGTGAGTCGTTCGGCATCACCAACAGCGATGCGCTGGGCAGCAAGCCGCCGCGGCTGGTCTGCAGCGCCATCCTCAAGACCACGCCCCTCAGCCCCAGCGGTCTGCTGGTGGTCAGCCTCACCAACACCGGCGGCGGACCGGCCCCCGCCGGTGGGCAGCACCGCTGGTCGGTGCTGGCGCTGCGGGCGAGTGGTGTCATCCCGCTCACGGCGCCGCTGGCGATCGGTCAGAGCGTCAGCTCCGGCACCGCGATCACCAAGCCGGTGCCAACGCCGGCTCCTCCCTATGCCTGCGGGGTCTCGGCGGTGGTGCCGGGCGCAGCCTTCTGAGAGAGCCTTCCACTCAGCTTGAGCCGGCCAGGGGGGCCTCGAGCGCAAGCCCTCAGGTCCCTGCGGATCGGATCCCCAGGATGGGGCCACTGGCATCACGAGTGCGACGCACCACGACCTTCGACGTTGTCCGATGACTTCCACCATTCACCGTGATGGTCTTTGGGCCATCGTGTTGTCAGGCGCGCTGCCGTTCGCGGTGGTGCCTGCCCCTGTCGCAGCCGGGAATCATGCCTCCTCCCTCGATGCAGACGGACTGGCCCAGACGATTCAGGCTCCCGTGCAGATCGGGCCCGGGGTGATGCGTCCAGGCATTCTTCCCGACGAGCTCACGCAGAGGCCGCCCGTGCTGGCCTGTGAAGCCCAGGTCAGGGTGATCGGGGAGGGGCCTCGGAGGAATGCCATTCTGAGTGTCATCATTACCAACGTAGGCACCACAAAGGCCGCGAGCGGAACAAGAATTGGCTATTCGGTTGAGAGCATCCCAACCTCCAACGGTTTCTTGCACAGGGTCCAGGATAATTATGTGCTCACGAATCCTCTGTTCCCCGGTGAGCGATTGGTGTTCACCCCATTCGTCCCTGACACTGCCATCGAGCGGCGCTACGGATGCTCTGCCAGTCAGGTTGGCCGCCCCCAACTGCCCCAGGTCCCCTGAGGCGTTGTCCGCGGTTGGGGCTGCACCGGTAGCGGTGACGGCTGCTCCGCCATGGACCATGACGCCGCATCGCCAGGGCTGACCACTGCTCCAACGCGACCCCATGGGAGATCGTGCCCATCGAGCCGGCTCGGGGCTCAGCCGGAGCACCTCAGTCCGGCGCCGCCTCACCGCCGGGCAGCAACGGGATCAGCCGCTCCAGGGCCACGCCGCGGCTCGCCTTGAGCAGCAGCACATCCCCCTGCCCCAGCCACTGCCTCAGGGGCTCGGCGGCCTGCTCCGGGCTGTCGACGCGGACCAGCCGCTCCAGGCCCGCCGCCGCCGCCACCATCGCCTCCCCCTCGGCACCGGAGCTGACGATCACCAGCCCATTGAGCTGCAGGGCCCTGGCCCGTTCCGCCACGCGGCGATGCAGCTCCAGGGACCGGTCCCCCAGCTCCAGCATCGTGCCCAGCACCGCATAGCGCCGGTGGGCCACCGCTTCAGCCGCCAGCAGGTCGAGGGCCGCCAGCACCGCCTCCGGCGAGGCGTTGTAGGTCTCATCCAGAACGGTCAGTCCGCCCCGCTGCAGCCGGCGGCTGCGGCCTCCCGGGAGCTCCGCCTGCAGGGCCTGCAGCGCTTCGGCGGGCACCCCCAGCTCCTGGGCCACCGCCACGGCCAGCAGCAGGGTGCGGGCGTTGTGCCGTCCGGCCAGAGGCAACCGCAGCAGCGGCCAGCCCGCGATCTGCAGCGGCGCAGCGAGCGCCACATCGACGCGGCGCCCACCGTCGCCCGGCTCACCGCAGGGCTGCAGGGTCCCCACCAGATCGGCCGGCGGCAGGCCGGGCGGCGGCTGCATCGGCAGCTCGTCGGCCAGGGCCACCCGCCGCACCCGACCGGACCAGACAGCGGCCAGAGCCTCCTCCAGCAGGGGATCACCGGCCGGGATCACCACCAGCCCATCGGGACGCAGGGCGCGGGTGATCTCGCATTTGGCGGTGGCGATCGCCTCGCGGCTGCCGAGCCGGCCGATATGGGCGGTGCCGATGTTGGTGATCACCGCCACATCGGGTTCGGCGCAGCGGCTCAGCCGGGCGATTTCGCCCGGGCCGCGCATCCCCATCTCCACCACCACCGCCGCCGTGTCCACGCCGGCCTTGA
>JAYKJA010000093.1:0-18921 GCA_035285905.1 Synechococcaceae cyanobacterium | reverse complement strand
GGTTGATCGTGATCGGCCTGGCGCGCTGCATCGCCATGGTGCTGATCTGGAACGATCTGGCCTGCGGCGATCGCGAGGCGGCGGCGCTGCTGGTGGCGATCAACTCGATCTTTCAGATCCTGGCCTATGCGCTGCTGGGCAGCTTCTACCTGCAGATCCTGCCGGGCTGGCTCGGGCTTGAATCCCAGACGGTGCAGTTCTCGGTCTGGGAGATCAGCAAGGCGGTGCTGATCTTTCTCGGCATTCCCCTGTTCGCCGGAGCCCTCACCCGCTGGCTGGCGGTGCGGCTGAAGGGGTTGCGCTGGACCGAGACGCGGCTGCTGCCGCGGTTGAGCCCCTGGGCGCTGATCGGGCTGCTGTTCACGATCGTGGTGATGTTTGCCCTGCAGGGCCAGGCGATCACCGCCAACCCGGCCCTGGTGCTGCGGGTGGCGGTGCCGCTGCTGCTCTATTTCCTGATCATGTGGAGCCTGGCCCTGGCGCTCAGCCTGCGCTGCGGCCTGGATTACGCCCGCAGCACGGCGGTGGCGTTCACGGCGGCGGGCAACAACTTCGAACTGGCCATCGCGGTCAGCATCGGTGTCTGGGGGGTCACCTCCCAGCAGGCCCTCGCCGGGGTGATCGGTCCCCTGATCGAGGTGCCCGTCCTGGTGGCGCTGGTCTACCTGTCGCTGTGGCTGAAGCCCCGGTTGCGCTGGCAGGGGTGAAGGCCCTCCGCTCCGCCGCCGGCACGATCGCGCCGTTCAGCCCCATGGTCTCCACCAGGGCCGGGCAGGCGGAGCGGCATGGCGTCCGTCGCAGAGGGGGTAGCGGCGGGAGCGCCCGCAGCGGCACATCGCCAGGGTGGCCGGAGCGTCCAGGCGCAACTCGAAGGAGACGCGACCGCTGCCGAGATGGGCGCCGTCGCAGAACCAGCCCCGGCGGCTGCGGGCGCAGCTGCAGAGCTGGTGCACCCCGGCGGGGAGCGGCAGCGGCTCCGGCCCGCCGCCGGCCTCAGCATCCGGCATCACCACTGGGGAGAGGCAGCGAAGGGGCGACCAGCTGACGCCGCCGCGGCTCGGAACGGTCCGCTGTCGCTGCAACGACGTTCAGGCATGGGGCGATGGCATGGCAGCTTCGATCATGGTTGGGGATGCGGGCCCGGCATGCCGCCGCGGGGCGGTGCGGGGAACCGACCCAGGCCCGCCCCAGCCCTGCCGGGGGCCGGTCGAGCACTGCTGCAGAGTGATTCGATGGCAGGGTCCTGGCTGCTTCCACTGTTGCTGAGCGGACTGGCCCTGGGGCTGGGGGAGGAGGGGCTGCGTGCCGCGGCGGCCCCCCGGACGCTGCGGGCGGAGGTGGTCTCGATCGGGGACGGTGACACCCTGCGCGTGCGCCAGGCCGGCCGCAACCTCACGGTGCGGCTGGCCTGCATCGATGCGCCCGAGACGGCCCAGAGCCCCCATGGCCCCCAGGCCCGCCGTTATCTGCAGCAGCGGCTGCCGCTCGGCCGGGAGGTGCTGCTGGCGATCAAGACCGGCGACCGCTACGGCCGCACCGTGGCCGAGGTGATCAGCGACAGCAACATCGGCCTGGTGATGGTGGAGGACGGCCAGGCCTTCGCCTATCGCCGCTACCTGTCGGGCTGTGATGCCCGGGAGTATCTGGAGGCCGAAGGCCGCGCCAGCCGCCACCGTGCCGGGGTGTGGCAGGTGGAGGGAGGCATCACCCGCCCCTGGGACTTCCGCCGCGGCCGCAGCCGCCTGCAGGTGCCCGATGGCACCACGGTCGGTGGCGGGCGTCGCCACCGCTGCAGGGAGATCGGCTCCCGTGCCCGCGCCCAGGAGCTGCTCAGACAGGGGCACAGCTACCTCGACGGCGACGGCGATGGCGAGGCCTGTGAATCCCTGCGCTGAGCGGCCTTTGCGCGGAGCCTCCCCGGTTGCTGCCGCCGATCGGCTGGGGCCGCCGCTGCGGTGCGCGCCAGTGCAGGCAGACCCCGACGGGCCGGTTCTCCCCGGCGCCGTTCAGGCGGGTGGGCCGCCGGCGTCTCCTCCCGTGGGGGCGCCGGGCTCCGCCCCATAGGCCGCCAGGGCGCTGCGCAGCTTCTCCAGGTGTTCCTCGCGCAAAGCCACGGGACTGTCGATGCGGATGCCGGCGCCGAAGCCGAACAACCAGATGCGCAGGTCGACATCGCCCTCCACCGTCCAGCTGGGCAGGTCAAGCTCCACCGGGTAGGGGTGGGAGTCGCCGGGGGTGCCGGGCTCCAGCACGTGCGGCGCCCTGGGGTGATGCCACCAGCGCTCGCCGGGCAGGGGTCTGGAGAAGCGGGTGTGCTCGATCGGGTAGCGCTGCAGACCTTCGCGGATGAAGGCGAAGGCCCAGCCCTGGCAGCGGAAGCGCAGGGTCTGCAGCTGCCTGGCGCGGACGCGGGGGCTGGGGCTGGCCAGCCGCAGCTGGGCCGCCACGTCGTGGCCGAAGTAGATGCCGCCGCAGTGGTGCAGCAGCAGCTCCAGGCGCCGCAGAGCCAGGCCGTGGGCCTCCTCGCTGCGCCGGGTGGCCCGTTCGCTGCGGCGCAGGGCGAGGCGATCGAGTCGTTCGCTGCGGATCAGGCCCACGCCGGTGCCGAGGGCCTCCTCCTCGTAGACGAGGTACCAGCCGATGGTGTGGAACAGCAGCTGCAGCGGCCAGACCCGGAAGCAGCCGCTGGGGCTGTCGGCGAAGGAGGCCACCGAGGCGTAGCGCTCCAGGGCGATGCGGCGCCGCTCGACGATCGCCGTCTCCAGCGCCTCGGCCTGGCGTTCGGCCGCCAGGGAATCGGGGCGCACCAGGGAGCTGCTGACGCTCGAGCGGTTGGCGAAGGCCCGCACCGGCGGGGAGCCCTCCACCGCGATGCCGCCCCAGTGCAGGCGCTGCTCCAGCTCGGCCAGCAGGTCCTGGGCGCTGGGATCGGCCAGGCGCCCGGCGGCCTGGCTGACCACCCCGTGCACCTCCCGCAGCCGCTGGGCGGAGAGCAGCGCGGTGCCCAGGGCATAGCCATGGCGCACGTTGTCGTGGGGCTGGCGGAAGCCGTAGGGGGTGAGCAGTTTCTCGAGGTCCTTGCGCAGGGTCGCCGCCTCCCCCGGCAGATAGGCCCCCGGGATGGCTTCGGTCCGGGCGATCAGATGGTCGGGCAGGGGCAGGCCGGGGGCGCGGTCGAACGGGTGCTGCAGCAGGTGGCGCAGCAGGGTGAACAGGCGCTGGAACACCGGGGCATCGCCGAGGGCCGAGGGGCCTGAGTGGCAGCCGCCGACCCAGGGGAAGGGCTGGCTGCCGGCGGGCTGGGGTTGCGGCGGCGGCGGCTGGATGGGGGCGAGGCAGGGCTGGGCTGAACAGAAGCCCTGGTCGCGCAGCCAGGCCAGATCGGCGCGGATCGCGGAGGCATCGGCGTAGCAGTCCCCATGCAGGCGGCGCAGGAAGGCTGCCGCCTGCTCGGCCAGGTCGCCGGTGGGCAGCGGCGAGACGATCGCCTCCAGCTCGGCGCGGGTGGCGGGATCGGCAGCCGAGAGCTCCGGGTAGGAGCTCAGCAGCCTGAGCAGATGCAGCAGGCGTTCCAGGTCGAGCAGGCGGGAGTAGCCGTGCAGGGTGAAGCCCCGTTCCCGGTTGCGGGCGGAGCGGATGCGGCGGTCCAGGCGGGAGAGCTCGGCCGTCAGCAGCGGTGCGAGCTCGTGGTGGTGGGTGGGCACCACCGCCACCACCGCGGCCATGCCCTCGGCCCGGCAGGGACCGAAGTGGGGATCGGCCAGGGCAGCGGCCATTTCGCGGATCACCGGTTCGGGCACGGGGCGGCGTCGGGTCCGGTTCCACTGCAGACAGGTGGCCAGGGGGGTGAACAGCCACCAGCCGATCCACTCCACCGGAGCGGGGAGGGAGAGGGCCTGGGTGATCGCCAGGCGCCAGGGGCGGCGGGCATGGGTGGCGTCCACGATCACCGGGGTGCCGGCTGCGACCGCCTCGCGGATGCGCTGATGCAGCAGGGCTTCGATGTCGCGCCAGGGCCCCTGCACGGCCGGATCGCCGAACAGTTCAGCGCGCACCACGTCGGTGGAGAGCACCAGGGCACCGGTGAGGCCGGCCAGCGCCGCCGCCAGAGTGGTCTTGCCGCTGGCGGGGGGGCCGATCAGCAGGTGACAGCGCAGGGGAGCGGGCTTGGCCGGGCTGGAGGAGAAGGATGGGGCGACGGTCATGCGGGCAGGCTGGTCGGCAGCGCCTTCAGCGGCAAGCGCTTCCTGCGAAGATGCAATGGAAAACGGTTGTCAGCACTGGCCTGGGCCCGGCCGAGACGCTCTTTCGCAGGAGAAGGGACCCAGGGCGGAGCCAGGGGCCGGAAGCTGCCTGCAACAGCGCCGCCGTCCTGATGCCCCCTCTCCACCCTGCGGTCCCTCGAGCCGCTGGGCAGTACCGCCTGCCGCAGCTGCTGCAGGACATCCGGCTGCTCGATCTGCTGGAACTCAGCGGCTCCACCCTGGAGGCGAGCCGGGCCAGCGGCGTCAGCCAGCCCACGATCAGCCGCCGCACCCGGGCCCTGGCGGCGGATTTCGCCCTGGTCCGCCGCGATCGCCGTCGCGATGACGGCTGCTACGCCGGTTCGGAGGTGATGCGTCTGCTGCGGCTGGGGTGCCGCGCCCATCGCCTCTCGGCCGGGGTCGCACGCCTGGGGGCGGATGTGCTGCTGCAGCCGCTGCTGGTGGGGGGCGCCTGGCTGCTGCCGGCGCCGACCCGGTTCCGCAGGGTGGAGGACTGGTGTGCACTGGTGCAGCAGGGGGTGCTGGACGGGGCGCTGGTGTCCGGCCTCGAGCTGGAGCTGAGCGCTCCCGCCCGTCTCGCCGACGTGGAGCTGTGCCCCCTGGGGTCGGTGCCCCTGGGTCTGGCCCTCGATCCGGACCTGACCGGCGCGAGCGTCAGCGCCGGCTGGCCCGCTGTGCTGATGCCCGGCAGGGGGGTGGCGGTGGCGCTGCAGCAGGCCCTGGCGGCCTGCGGCCTGGAGCTGCGCACGGCCGGCCCCACCTGCCAGAGCCCTGCCCAGTGGACGCGGCGTCTGTCCGGCTCGGGGCTGGCCATGCCGCTGCCGGAGCTGGACCCGGCGGGATGGTGGCAGCGCCTGCAGCGGCGAGCCCTGCCGCGACCGCTGCTGCTGCCGATCTGGCTGGTGCTGCCCAAGCACGGCAGCCGGGAGCCGCTGCTCGCCTTCACGGCCGAGCGCCTGGCGGCCCATCCGAATCTGGTCAGGCCACAGGGCGGCTGATCGACCGCCGGGATCCGCACTGTGGGGCGTGGTGTGCGTGAACGCCTGAACCGAAGGTGGTCACGGCTGTGCTGATGAAGAAACAAGAACCGGTGGTCAGCAGCAGGGAAGGGTGGCTAGTCCGCAGTGGAGGCCCCCAGTGTGTGGAGCTGCAAGACCTGCCGCCCGGCACCAGCAGCAGGCGGCTGAACACCTTGTGATCTCCCTCCCTGGAACCGACCCGCTTGATGGCCTGAACTGGAATCTGATCATGACGATGCCTGAGAATTCGCCATGGGTGAACGGACAGACTCCTGCCACAGCGCCCTGGGAGTCAGGAGGCGACCTGCCGCAACCCTGCCTCTGCGACGCCCAGGAACCGGAGAGCCGATTGCTGGCACTGCAGGGTTTCCGGCGTTGGAACAACCTGCCGGTCTGCTACGAAGGCGGGGTCAAGCTGCTGCTGGATGGGGCTCCGCTCAGGGCCAACGGGGTGGAGTTCCTCATCGAGGATCTGTCCTGGACCAATGGCCTGAACCTGCCCCGGATCCAGGATCCCTGGGGTAACGGCAAAGCGGCCCCTGAGGGATGGTTCGCATCCGGAATGCTGGAGCTGGGCATCGTGATCTTCCAGTCCCGATGGGTGGGACGGGTGGATCCTGGACTCAATCGGGTGGCGATTCAGAAACCTGACCAGGACATTCTTTTCAATGTCAATGACAAGCGCGGCACCTATGGGGACAACGGTGGGTCCTACGACCTGCTGCTGCGGGTGCTGGATTGACCGTGATCGGGGGGGGATCAGACCGATCCATCTCCGGGGCTCCGGGTGGGCACCGCCTCGCGTGGCTGTTGGAGGAGGTCAGGTCCGGCTGCGGTCCGCTCCCCCCGGTCGACCTCCCACGGGACGGCCGACGCCGGTGCCAGGGGGCCTGCTGCACGACAGGGGTGGACGGTGCGCCCTGAATCCTGGCTCCCGGCAGGTGGACTAATGTGGCCTTCACAATGTCCTTGATGGTGACGATGCTTCAACGACTGGGTCATGCGGCACCCATCGGCTCCAGCGTTGTCGCTGCGGCACTCTGCTCCACGGTGCTCCTGGTTGCAGGACCGGCCGGAGCTCAGTCCATCTGCGAGTCGGAATCGTGGGTGTGCGCTATCCAATACAATTGGCAACCGAGCCAGACTCCATCCGTTGGATTGTCGGTGAAGGTCACCCCGATTCCTTCCCAGCCTGGTAACACGCTGTGGACGTTCAGCGGCACCTCCACCTACAGCGAGCTGGCTCCGGGAGGGCGATTCGCCGGTGGCGCACTGAGCAATATTATTGAGTGGAAGGGAGACTCCGCTTCCGACTATGTGAAGTCCGGCACCTACAACAACTACACCACGTCGCTGCTGAGCGGTCTGATCAGCCTCACGGTGACCCCGCAGGCCGGCGGTCCGCTGCAGGGCTCGATCGCCGGCCTGCACGTCGACCACGACAATTCCGGCGATGACTTCGGCACCGGCCTCTCCGGCGCGGACATCCCCCTGATGAATGGGGATCTGGTGAGCTGGTCCGGTTCGGGGGTCTTTGCGGTGGACATCGCCAACCTGATCGCCGGCTCCTATCTGTTCAACAACTATGGCGAAACCCTGCAGGGTTCCCCCTTCGGCAGCCTGCCCCTGAACCTGGTGGTGTCGACCACCCCTGCCGTGCCCGCTCCCCTGCCGGTGCTGGGCAGCGCTGCGGCCTTCGCCTGTTCCCGACGGCTGCGCCGCCGGATCCGCCGAGCCGGTGCCGGCCTGAAGCCCTGACGGCACGGCAGCGTGATCGGGTCGCGCTTGTTCTCCTGGAAGGTCGCCCTGTCGGCCCGGAGTCCGGCCATCGTCCAGCCGTACGCGACCCGACGAGCTTTCCGCCTGCGGAGATCACTGGGGCCAGAGAGTTGTGTACGAACAGATCAGTCCCGGCTGGAACCGTTGCCGCCTGTCCCCGGCAGCCCCTCTACCGAACCGACACCCTCGGCTCCGATCTGCGCGTGACGTCTGCCCACTGACCGCGGCATGGGGTAAGCCTGGAGCGACCGTGACGGTCCCGTCGCTGATCCGTGTCGCCAGCCACTGGGGCGAGGTTGCTTAGGCTCAGACACTCCGCAATGGTTCAGGGCGATGAAGCGGGCGTTGATGTCGCTGGGGATGCTGCTGGGAGCGGTCGCCTCCCTGCTCTGCACCGGGCCGGCCAGGGCCGGCCTGCAGATCACGCTGTTGGAGCGGGGAAACGATCTACAGGTTGAGGTGTTCGGCCGCCTGGAGACGCTGCCCACACCTGCCGCTGCCGGATTCTGCGGCATCGAGGGAGCCCTGTTCGGACAATTTGAAACGAAGCCCAACACCAATTTCCCGATCATCTGTACCGGCCCCGATGATCCGCTGCTCCTTTACAGCATCACCGGTGATCTCGAGGGGTTCGGCGGAACGGCGGCCCTGGCACCGGCCGATGCGGTCGCAGGACTGCCGTTCTGGTTCAGCACATCGGCTTACAACGGTCCGCCGCGCTACCGCTCCGTGCTGGGACTCCCCCTCACCACCAGGGCCGGAGATCCTCTGTTCAGCAGTGCCACCTTCGCCGGCAGAAGTCTGCGTGGGGAGGGCTTCACGGCCCCTGGGCCGGCGGGCACCTGGACGCTGGTGGGCACGGAGGAAACGATCGAGGTTCAGATCGGCAGAACGGCCACGCCGGCTCCACTGCCGCTGCTTGGGGCCGGCGCAGCCCTGGCCTGGGGCCGCAGGCTGCGCCACCGCCTCACGGAAGCGGATGGTGCACCGGGTCCCCAGCGCCAATCCCGGTGAGCGGGCCGGGACTGACCCCGTCAGGGAGATTCCGATCCGGCTGGCCTGCCAGGCTGGAAGGGTTCCGGCCTGGCCGCATCCGAGGCCTGCGGTTGCCGCTGTGTCCTGCAGCCGTTGACCCAGCCGGAAGGGGTTCGGCGTTGTGCGCCTGAGCTGAGGGACGTCAGTGGCAGGGAGGCTTCAGCTGCTCTGCCCAGCCTGCCGGCAACGGACCCTGAGCTTGCGGCTGATCCGAACAGCGGCGGCAGCGCCGAGAAGAGGCAGGGGGCCTGGGGCAGCAGCAACGGGCGCAAAGACAGTGTTCAGTCCACGCACCTGGAATGGAACACTGTGGACCCAGAAGGATCGTTGCTGGCGGAGCCCGCGGTCAGCGACAGGTCAGGGCTGAGCTGGTAAGGATTGACACCATCGGTGAAATCCTGGTAACCCGGAGAGCCCGTGACAAGGGCAATTCCGTAGGATCCCTGCTCCAAAGTGAAATCGGACAGGTCAATCGGCGTGGGATTATCCATCCCTTGACCGACTCCAGACCCGCTGGGAATCGGCGTCCAGGCCCCTGGGTTATTCCCATTTCCCGCGTCACTCACGCCAGCAGCAGTCGTGTACCCATTGATGCCGCCAGGATCACTGCTCTGGGTGTTCGTATGCAGGCTGGTGAAAGGGTTCTAGCCCAAGGATGAACAGATCCCTCCAAGGGGGATCCTGAAGAGCTGCTGAATCCTCCTTAGGGTTGCGGCGCTGACTGCAGTGGACTGTCCCGGTTTGCGCTGCGACCAACAGACAACACGGTCCGCTGCTCCGGGAGGTCGGCGCATTCGCGCTCAGGCCGCCGAAGTGACGGCCCGGGAGGCTCCTCGGACGGCGGAGGGCCCCAGCCTATGCGCTGGAGGCTGAACGCCCCGATGAGGTCAAGGCTGGATTGAGTGATCACCCTCCAGCAGGGCCAGCAGCCCGGCCTCGTCGAGGATGGGCAGGCTGAGGCTGCGGGCCTTCTCGAGCTTGCTGCCAGGTCGGGTTCCACAGATCACCAGGGTGGTGTGGCGGCTGATCGCGCCGGTCACGCGACCTCCTGCTGCCACGATCCGCTCGCTGGCCTGCTTCCGGGTCATCGAGGCCAGCGTGCCGGTGAGCACCAGGGTCTGTCCATTCAGTGAGGCCCCCCGCTTCGGGCTGTCCAGGCACGGCGCTGATGGCTCCGGCCCGGGCGCCGGAACCGCAGCAGGACCGGGACCGGAGCCATCCAGGCCTGGAGCGTGGGAGCGCTGCTGCCGCAGGGCGGCACGACAGACGCGCCGAACCAGCAGAGCCAGCCCCAGGACGCTGACCGCCAGCAGGATCCAGGCCACGGGCCCCAATGCCTCACACCAGCGATAACAAACCCAACCTAGACGCCATCCCGGCACATCACCCTGCAACCAGGGGGCGACCAGGTAGCGCCGTCAGGCCACCGGGAAGGCTGCCGATCGGCAACCTGGGGGCGGTCCGGATCAGCCCTGCGGAATCACCGGCAGATCCAGGCGGGAGCACCAGGCACCGCCGTGATGAATCGTCTGCCGGGCGATCGCCACGTGGGCTGTGGTGCCGGGAGCATCGGCCACGTTCTGGTTGCGGGCATGGCGATCCATGTCGCTGGAGGTGACCTCGAGGCGGAGACGATGGCCCTTGAGGAAGCAGATGCTGGTCGGCCGCATCCTGATGCGGTAGGCGTAGACGCGCCCGGGTTCGATCAGGCGGCGTTCCTGCAGGCCGTCGCGATAGCTGACCCGTATCAGCCCCTGGGTGATGTATTGAGTGTGGCCATCGGGGTGCACATCGATCAGGTTGAGGATGAAGTCGGTATCGACGGCGCTGCTGGCGGCATACAGCGTTGCTTCGATCGTGCCGGTCACCTCAAGGTCCTGCTCGAGCGCAGCGCTGCTATAAACCAGCACATCCTGTCGGCTCTCGATCGCCGTGCGATCGCCCATCTGCCCCACGGTGAACAGATTCCACACCCCGACTCCCTCCACCGAGCGCACCGGATCCAGAGGGTTGTAGCTGTAGGTGTCGCACGGTTGTTCACCGCTGGGAGCCTCCCAGCGCAGTGCACCGTCACCGGCCGCGGTGTTCGCCTGCCCGCCACTGCTCAGGTACAGCGTCCTGGTCACGGAGCGGCGCAGCGGCCACTCCTGCTCGTAGCGCCAGACGTTGCTGCCCATGACATAGAGCAGCACCCGTCCGGGGGCCTGCAGCGGCGTGGTCTCACCGCGCTTGAGATAGTGCTCCAGAAAGCGCTCCATCTCCTGGTAATAGCGATCGATGAACACCTCGGGCACGGCCAGCTGACCGATGCGCGCTTCGGTGATGTCCTCCAGGTTGTGGTGCCAGGGCCCGACCAGCAGGCGCACGTCGCTGCTGCCGCGGGCCTGGCGCTCATAGTTGATCAGGTTCTCCACGATGAACTCGTCGTACCAGCCGCAGACCACACAGGTGGGCACACGGATGGCGGCGAGGCGGCGCTCGATCTCCTCGGCCGGCAGGGAGGTGTGCAGCTCCGTCTGGCGGTCCTCCATCTGCAGCTTGAAGTTGGGGTGGCTCAGGCCCGCTTCATCGTCAATCCTGTTGAGCGGCAGATGCAGCCAGTCGATGCGACGGAAGTTCTGCAGCGTGGGCGTGGGCTGGCCGGCCCAGATGAACCAGCCGGCCATCGCCGTCAGGGCGGGAGCCCCACTGGTGTGCTCCATGCCGTATTTGATGCAGCTGGGCATCACCGCCACCAATCCACGTGGGGAGGTCACGGCGGCGCAGTAACTGGTGAATCCCAGATAGGAAATCCCGGTCATGGCGACCCGGCCGTTCGACCAGCTCTGCAGCGCTGCCCACTCCACCGCATCGAACGTATCATCGTGCTCGTTGACGGCCGCTTCAAACTCTCCCTCTGAACCGAAGCGGCCGCGCACATCCTGGGCAATGCCGACATAGCCACGCCTGGCCAGATTGCGCAGCAGTCCCGGCGCCGAATCGAGTGTGGAGTTCATGTCATAGGGCCCGCGCATCAGCAGAACGGGAAAGCGGCCCTCGACAGCCGGCCGGTAGACATGGGTGCGCAGCGCCACGCCATCACGCATCGGCACCATCACGCGGTCGACGGTGATCACCGGATGGCTGATGGCCGCTGTGAAGGGATAGCTCCTGACCGGCAACCACTCGCGTCGCAGCCGTTGCTCCTCCGCGGCGGCCTCGCGGGCCTCCGCCTCAGCCTGCTGCAGAAATGCATCCCGCTCCGCAGCGGATCTGGGGATGAACTGCAGTGTGTCGTTGGACTCAGCCATGGCATAGAGAGAGGTACGCGTGGGCAGCGGACTGCATGCTCGTAAAATACCGGCAGGTGGTTGTCGCGGCTGCCGCTGAGACCAATTCTGAACTCGTCTCGCTTCGCCTGCGTGTCGGCGAACGGCAGCCGTGCAGGGGGTGAAAGGGCGAGCCGGTGCAGCGATTGGGGCCATGCTCCGGCTGCAGGGAGAGGCAACGGGATCGCCGATGCCGCTTGCGGCTCCCTGGCTACCCCTCTCCTCGTTGGGGCGGCCTACGATTGGCCAATAGGTCCGGACATTCGTCTGCCTCGGGTCGCTCAGCAGCATCGGATCAGCCGGGACCCTTCTTCAGGACTGCTCACCGATCTGCCAACCGTTCTATCGCCATGGGCCCGATCTCCACCGCTCCCGCCCAGGAGTCCCGCTCCGGAGCGGCGTCCGGCGCAGCAGGAACCACCTGGTACGTGGATTCCAGAGCGACCGGTGGCGGTGATGGACGCTCGGCTGCCAGTCCCTTCCTCAGTCTCTCGTCGGTGCCCCTCTCCGCCGGCGACACGGTGCTGTTCGCCTGCGGTTCCAGTTACAGCGAGTCCCAGACCATCTCCGTCTCCGAGGTCAGGCTGGCGAGCTATGGAACAGGTCCGAGGCCGCTGTTCTCGAATCCGGCCCGGTGGTTTGTGTGGCTGGTCTCCGCCAGTGGTGTCAAGATCGAAGGGCTGGCCTTCGCCGCTTCCACCTATTCGGGCCTTGAACTCACCGGTTCAGGCAACACGATCAACGATTGCCTGTTCAGCGAATTGCCCAAGGGCATAGCGATTTCAGGATCCGGCAACCGGATCGTGGGCTGCACCTTCCGCGATGGCATCCTGCAGCCCGGCAGGACTGGGGCCAATGATGACGTCGGAGCCCTCGGCATCTGCCTGAACAGCGGCGCCGACAACACCGAGATCGCCTTCAGCAGTTTTCTTCGCTGCAAGGCCCCCTCCCCCGACTACGGCGAGGATGGTGGGGCGCTGGAGGTGTATGGCCATGTCAATGGCATTCGCTTTCATCACAACACGGTAGAGGACTGCCGCGGCGTGATTGAATTCGGTGGCGGCACCATCCTGAATGTTGAAATCACCCGCAATGTGCTGCGCAATAATGGTGGTCTTGGCGGCATCCATGCCAGTGGAGACTTTGCAGCCAGTGTCAGCAACATCACCCTCGAACACAACACCATCGAGGACATCAGGGGCGGCTCGGAGGTCTTCTGGGTGTATGGATCGACCGGTCAGGCCCAGGTGGCGTTTCGCAACAATGTCGTCGTCTATGATGGATTTCAGCGCTTCAGTTCTGCCGCCGGAGTGCTGCTGCAGAACAACGTCTTCTTTTCGCCCTCGGGCAACCCCCTGGGGCGCCCTGCCGATCCCTCCGATCTCGTCGGCGTCAGCCCCCGATTTGCCTCCGCCGCCGACCTGCGGCTCAGCGTGGGTTCCGTGGCGATCAGCCACGCCCGAACCGGCCCCTTCAGCACGGACTTCGAGGGGAGAGCGATCTCCGGGTTGCCCGATGCGGGCGCCTATGAGTTCCCGTCCAACAGTCCCCAGGACATCACCCGCCCCACAGCTCCTGCCCAGCTGAAGGCCTCGGTGGTGACCTCCAGCGGCTTCCGCCTCAGCTGGAGCGCCAGCAGTGACGACGGTCAGGTCCTCGGCTACGACGTTTATCGCAACGGCGAAGTGCTGGCCACCACCACCACCACCTCCGTCGACATCGGCGCTCTGGCGGCCAACTCAACCCACACGCTCACGGTCAGGGCGAAGGATGCCGCTGGTCAGGCGTCCCTGCCCAGCGCTGCGCTGACGGTCAGCACCTTGCCGCCGCCGAATCTGTTGACCAATCCCGGCTTCGAGAGCGGCACCAGCGGCTGGAGCGGATCGGGAGCCAGGATCGCTTCCACCTCCCAGCGCAGCGAAGGCGCCCTCGGTCTGGCGGTCTCCTCCCGCACTGGCCCGGCCAGCGGCCCCCAGCAGGACATCACGGCCGCCCTCAGAGCCTCGGGCGCCGGAACCTATCTGGCGGAGGCCCATGTGCGCATGGCCTCCGGATCCGCCCTGGTGCGCCTCACGCTGCGTTACACCGTCGCCGGAGTCAGTTCCAGCGTCAGCACCTCTGCCGTCAGCGTCGGCAAGTCCGGCTTCGTCCGGGTCTCCGGTCTGCTGGCGCTTCCGCTGACGGCGCCGCTGCAGCAGGCGGTGCTGTCCATCGAGACCGTGGCGGGGCGGACCAGCTTTCAGGTGGACCAGTGCTCCCTCCAGCTCCAGGCGGTCCAGGCCGGCGCTCTCCGGCAGGCCGAGGTCGCCTCTGCCGCGGAAGACAGTCCCCCGGGCTCTGCCCTGACGCGGATGCCGCCCTGGCCCTCCCTCGCGGCTGAGCCGGCCCGCGGCCCGCTGGATCCCCTCACGGGGGTTCAGCTCCTGCATCGGGGCCCCACAGCCTGGCCCGCGGTCGGGGATGGGCGAGACCTGCTGGCCCGTCGCCCCGGTTCAGCCTCCTGGCCCTGGGGAACGACCGGACAGGCAGCCGCTGTGGCCGCCCTGGCTGGACCCACCACCTCCTGGCTCCCCGTGGATGATGGCGCCGTGGCCTGGTTCGCCGCCAGGTCCTTTGCGGTCTCTGCCGAGCGGCCTGCCGCCGGGACCGGGGCGAACTGGCTGCCGTTCTGAGGCCTCAAGGCAGGCCGGCGCTCGAATCCGTGCACCAGCCGTCCGACCGCCGGCGATGGGCGCTCTGGGCCGGTCAGCACCGCTCCGGCTCCATCGTCAGGCGTGCAGCGCGGCGCGTCTGGGAGGGCTGCCGCCGGCGCCTGAGCCCGTCCCAGCCTTCATGAGCGGCAATCCTCAGGCCATCGGCCTCCTGTCCAGCCGGTTGTTCGGTCGGACTCTCGCAGGATCCTGCCTCCTGACCCTCTCGGCGCGCCCCGGCGGGACCCTGGCTTCCGCTGGCAGCCGAAGCACCCTCCGGCAACGTGGACGGTTCCCTCGGCCCCCTGACTGCGCCCATCGCCGCTGTTTCAGCGCAGCCCAGGACGGCGAACCTGGGAGGGAGTCAGACCGAAGCGCCGTTTGAAATCGGCGCTGAACTGACTGGTGTGCCGGTATCCACAACCCAGGGCCACCTCCTGGATCGAGACCGGCGCGGGGCTGGACTGCAGCCGCTGCATCGCCAGGCCGAGCCGCTGTTCGCGGATCCACTGCATCGGCGTGCACCCCAGCTTTTCTCTGAACGCGTACTGCAGGGCGCGGCGTGAGTAGAAGCTGCGGGCCTCCAGATCGCTGAGGCGCAGGGGCTGTTCGAGATGGCTGCGGATGAAGTCGATCAGTTCATCGAAGGCGCTGTTGCCTCCCTGCTCCCGCAGCCGCCGCGGTCCGTGTCCGTCGTGGTCGGGACCCTCGGGCCAGAGCAGGCTGGTTGTCAGTCGCAGGATCACATCATCGAGCCCCAGGCGCGTGGGCAGCATCGGATCGAAGCCTGCGCAGACATCGATGTGGTGCAGCAGGGAGCGCAGCGGCAGCAGCGTGCTGGCGCCCAGGGAGCGGGGACTGAACGTCGGGAAGCGCGGGCACACCCCATCGGGGTCATGGGGGCGCCCCGCCATCACCGCGGCGGTGCGGCTGATCCAGCCGGGTTCGAGGCTGATCACCACGCCGCTGGTCTCGCCGCTGGAGAGATGACGCCGCAGGCCACCCCAGCCCGGCAGCAGCACCCCTTCGCCGGTCGTGGCCGCCACGTCGCCGAGAGGGGCCTCGATCCGGGCGGTTCCCTGGTGGCAGAACCCGAGCGTGATGGCACCGCAGGGCTCCAGTTCATAGGTGGCGCCCGTGCCGCAGTACGAGACCAGCACCAGCCCGTTGATCGGCAGGCATCCGATCAGCTGCTGGAAGGCTGCATCGGCCTGCAGGGGCTGAAAGCGGCGCAGCGTGCCGAGCTGTTGCAGGGCCTGCCTCAGGCTGTCGGCATCCGGGTGCAGGCCATGTGCCACATGGCGCAATGCGGGCACCAGGCAGGACGCTGCCGCGCCTTCGCCTGGAATCGTCCCAACGCGCTCATCAACGGCTGGCGGCAGGCCGCAATGCTGATCTCCCATCGATCACAGGGGGGTCAGGTGGTGATCGGTGTGAGCGAGGGGGGGTCTGGCTGTCGAGAGAATCGGCAGCCACTGTCGGCGGAGAAGGGACAACCGATGCGGTTGCATGATGCAGAGGTCCGTCGCAGACCGACCGGCCTCCGGAGGGAAGGGGATCCGCATGGGAAAGAGAGGCGGAGCGGGATCGCCAGGGAAAGGTAAATCGGCGTTCTGGCTGTGCCTGAAAGGCTGAGTTCTTCTTCATCAGCGCAGACTGTCGTGGCCTTCATTTCCGCCTCTGCGCCACACCTCTGCGCAACTCTGTCATGGCTGCGCGTTTTCCGGGATGGCCACCTGTCGCGGTGCCTGGGTGGGTCAGCCTGAAGACAACCGCTGTTCTCGCTCAAGACCGTTCCGCTGACTTCGGCAGCCTCGCCATCGCCAGCTTGCCCAGCTCCAGACAAGGCCAGCCCAGCAGCAACAGCAGCAGGGAGAAGCCGCCGACGGCCAGGGCCGAGAGGGCGCTGGTCTTGCGCACATCGCCGAGCAGGCCATAGCGATTGAGGCTGATGAACATGCACAGGGCCAGGCTGCTGATCAACAGTTGCCGCGTCCGTCCTGCGATTCCCTCAAAGCCTCGGCCCAGCTGCAACCCCATCAGCAAGGGGATGATGAAATAGATCGCCTTGTACTCATTGGCCAGGCCGGGGAAGAGGATGATCATCAGGCAGACACAGGTCAGCGTCACGATCGCCCGCAGTTTCCAGGCGGCCTGCAGCCGCAGCGCGCAGGTGAGCAGCAGAATGCCGAGGACTGCCGCCAGCACCTGGTAGAGCTGTGTGAACCCATTCAGGCTCAGCAGGGAGGTGCGATCCGTCAGCAGGATGCGCAGAGCGGTGTAAGGGGAGAGGTACCACTGGTCGCCAGCACCCTGCATGCTGTAGATCTGGTGATAATTGGAGAGCGCTGCTGTATAGCCGCCCATGCCAGGATTGCCGTGCTGCAGGAGCGCCAGGGAGAGCAGGACCAGCGAGAGGCTGATCAGGGCGGTCAGGCCGACCCAGGCCAGCGACTTCAGGCCGTTGGAGCGCGACAGTCTGCTGCTTGCTGAATAGGGGTTGAACAGGGCGAAAGCCAGGAGATAGGGCTTCATGCTCGCGGCCATGGCCAGCAACAGCAGCCCGGGAATCTGCCCCGTCAATCGCCACGACGGCGCCCGGATGCCGTGGCAGACGCCGTACACATAGCAGCTGACCAGAGGCAGCATGACCAGTTCGATATTGCCCCGATCGAAGGCAAAGACAATCGGAAACGAGATCAGGATCAGCTGCAGATTCAGGCCCTGGATCGGATAGCGGAACAGGCACTCCCGTAGTGGGACTCGGTACTGGCATCGCTGCGCCACACTGGCGATCAGGGCAGTGAAGAGCAGGCAGCCGGCCGCGACCAGCAGCCAGGACACGGAGCCGATCAGTCGCAGAGCCTGCTCGGCCTCGAGGCCCATCCTGCCGCCTGCCGCCAGGCTCAGATGGGCCAGGGGCCTGAGCAGAAGGTAGGTCAGTGGCCCGTAGGTGGGGTTGGCACGATTGAGGTCCAGTGCGTAGACGTCGCTGAGTCCTGCTGCATGGATGGCATTGATCCAGTCCATGAAGCGATCCCCTTTTCTGAACAGGTTGATGACTCCATCATTGTGCAGACGTCTGATCAATGGAAGACTGTCCAGAACCAGCATCACATAGATCGAGGCGAGATTGATCGTCAACAGCCCTTGATACCAGCCCCTGATGTTGGTGCGGGACCGGGACCCCTGCTTCCCCACTGACACTCACAACCTTTTCGGCACGATTCAAGCATGCCGATCCAGGCTTGATTGGCTGCTGCCCCGCGGTCGCGGCCGCGCGGATCCATCGGGATCCGTGGCGAACCCCGGGGTCTGCGGCAACCGCCGCACAGACTGCACACCGGCCGCGCTGCCTTTGCCGTTCCGCTGTAGCCACAGTCGCCGGCACTCTCGCTGCAGACTGGACGGCCGCGAATCGAGTTCCCATGACGGTCCAGGTGCTGACGGAGTCGCAACGCCGCAAATGGGACGGCAGTGACGATGCTCTGTTCTATGCCGAGCCCCGCTTTGTGCAGCATCTGGATGGGGCCTTTCGGCAGCGGCTCACGGCGCTTTACCGGGAACGGATTCCGGCCGGAGCGGTGGTGCTGGATCTGATGTCCAGCTGGGTGTCGCACCTTCCGGAGGAGGTCGGTTACGCCAGCGTGATCGGTCACGGACTCAACCACAAGGAGCTGACGGCCAACCCGCGGCTGCAGCGCAGCTGGGTGCAGAACCTGAACCAGGATCAACATCTCCCGCTCGACTCCGGCAGCGTTGATGCCACCCTGATCGTGGCCGGTTGGCAGTATCTCCAGTATCCGGAGGCGATCGCCGCCGAGCTGTACCGGATCACCCGCCCGGGAGGCCAGTTGATCGTGGCCTTCTCCAACCGCATGTTCTTCACCAAGGCCCCGCAGATCTGGGCTGACGGCAGCGACCGCGATCACCTGGCCTACGTGGCGGAGGTGCTGATCGCCCAGGGATGGCCCCGTCCCAGCCTGATCGCCGAACAGACCCGCGCCCCAGGGCTGCCGGGGCTGATCGGTGCCAAGGGTGATCCCTTCTTTGCCGTGATCGCCACCCGTCCCGGCTGAGCACCTCTGCCGCTTCTTTGCCGAGCCTCTGCCTGCTGCCGAAGGCTGACGGCAGAGGCGGCCAGGTGCCGGTGCTGCGTCTCGGATCGAGCCGCACGTTTCGCGGTACGGGCACAAAAAAGCGCCCCGTGAGGGGCGCTGAGGGCACAAACGAGGGCCTGGACAGGACCTGATCCCCAGGGAGATCAGTAGTCGAAGTCGCCGCCCATGCCACCGCCGCCGGCGGGAGCAGCTTCCTTCTTCTCGGGCAGGTCGGCCACGATGCACTCGGTGGTGAGCACCATGCCGGCGATCGAAGCGGCGTTCTGCAGGCCGGAACGGGTCACCTTGGCGGGATCGACGATGCCGGCAGCCAGCATGTCGACGTATTCACCGGTGGCGGCGTTGTAGCCCTCGTTGAAGGGCTTGCTGCGCACGTGCTCGGCGACGACGGCACCGTTGGCGCCGGCGTTCTCGGCGATGCGCTTCAGCGGAGCGGTGAGCGCGGTGGCCACGATCTGGGCACCGATCAGCTCCTCGCCGGAGAGGTTGGCCGCTGCCCACTCCTCGAGGGCGGGAGCCAGGTGGGCCAGGGTGGTGCCGCCGCCGGGGACGATGCCCTCCTCAACCGCCGCCTTGGTGGCGTTGATGGCATCTTCCAGGCGCAGCTTCTTGTCCTTCATCTCGGTCTCGGTGGCGGCACCCACCTTGACCACGGCCACACCGCCGCTCAGCTTGGCCAGACGCTCCTGCAGCTTCTCCTTGTC
>JAYKJA010000092.1:0-12259 GCA_035285905.1 Synechococcaceae cyanobacterium | reverse complement strand
CAGCGTGGCCTGCCTGGCGTTGGCTGTGGGCTTTGCCGGGCTGGCCCGGCGCCCAGACAGCGAACTCTCCCTGCTGGAGGAGCTCGAGTTCGGCTGGAAGCAGATGCGCTTTCGCACCCTGAACCGCCGCCGGCAGCGGAGCCGCGCCGCCGCCGATGAGGAGTACCTGCGCCAGATCGGGGGGCCAGCGGCAGGGGAGGAGGACGAAGCTGGGGCGAAAGGGTGAGGGGTGGCGCTTTCTGATGCTGTTGGCCAACCTCAGGCCGCCCGCAGTCAGCTCTCGCTCGCTGGCGCGGGCCCGCACCTCCAGCTCTGGGCGGTCCTTCAGGTCGCCGTGCATCTGCCTCTCTCGGCCGTGGCTGTTGCGGTCGCCTTCGCCGCCGGTGGCCAGCGCCGCCGCGGCACCAGGCAGCCGGGTGTTCAAGGTCCGCTCTGTGCCTTGTTGCCGCTGGCGTGGGAGCTGGGGTGCCCGCTCTCCACGACCAGACGCGCGCGCCGCCAGCCTTCATCGGCGAGACTGACCAGCCGTGCGACCTTGCGGCCGCGAAGCCATTGGCTTGGTTAAACTATAAGTTCACTTTTAAGTTCACTTTTCCAGCTTTCCCAGCGCTGCCGTGCGCCAGGTCAACCTGCACGAAGCCAAGACCCACCTCTCCAGGCTGGTGGCGGAGGCGGTGGCGGGCGAAGGATTCGTGATCTGCAAGGCGGGCAAGCCGCTGGTGCAGGTCACGCGGCTGACCGGCGCCGATGACACCGCCGCTCCCCCCCGGCGGCGCCTGGGCCTGCTGGCGGGTCAGTGCTCGGTGCCCGACGACTTCGATCAGATCGACGCCGAGGAGATTGCCGATCTGTTCGAGGGATTGTCCGCTTCCGCAGCCAGCTCGGGCGGGCTGTGAAGCTGCTGCTCGACACCCACCTCCTGATCTGGGCCATGGGCGATCCGGCTCGGCTGGGGCCTGCCCTGCGGGAACTGCTGGAGGATCCGCAGCACACCCTCTGTTTCAGCGTGGCCTCCCTCTGGGAGCTGGTGATCAAGGCTGGGCTGGGGCGCAAGGGGTTTCAGGTGCAGCCGTCTGTGTTGAGGCGCACGCTGCTGGATGGCGGCTTCGTGGAGCTGCCGATCGCGGCCGACCATGTGCTAGCGGTGGCGCAGCTGTCGCGGTTGCACCGCGATCCCTTTGATCGCCTGTTGCTGGCCCAGGCCGAGCGCGAAGGCTTGTTGTTGCTCACCGCCGATGCGCTGCTGGCCCACTATCCGGGGCCGGTGCGCCATCAGGACAGCTTCTGAGGAGTTCCGGCTGGATGGCCCGGGTCATCCAGGCGCCGGTTCAGCGATCAGCCCACAGGCCAGAGCGGCACCCCTTGGCCGCGGCGAAGGATCGTGTCGAAGGTCGCCAGCTTCAGCTGGCTGATCTGGCTGGATTAGGCCATCCAGGCTGCTGCCCTCCTGCCCCTGCCTACGCTGCGGCCATGGACGCCACCGGCCTGAGCACCTTCGCGCGGCTGCGCCAGCGGCGCCATCAACAGTGGCTGGCTGAGCTGCAGCAGCGGCTGGACGAGACCCTGGGCGATCTCCCATGCCGGGTGTGGCTGTTCGGCTCCCGGGCACGCGGCGACTGGGATGGCTTCTCCGATACCGATCTGCTGGTGGACGCCGTCACGCCTGTGCTGGCGGAACGGGGCGCCGAATTGCTGCGCCGGGCAGGCCCCAGCGATTCCCGCCAGGCCCTGAGCACAGCCACCGCCGTGCTGGCGTGGGTGGAACAGCTCGATCAGCCGCCGCGGTGAACCCTTCCGCCTGGATTCCCTGGATGCGCCGCGCCCTGCAGCTGGCGGAGCTGGGCCACGGCCGCACCAGCCCCAACCCACTGGTGGGGGCGGTGGTGCTGGCGGCCGACGGCACGCTGGTGGGCGAGGGGTACCACGCCCGCGCCGGCGAGCCCCACGCCGAGGTGGGTGCCCTGGCCCAGGCCGGCGAACGCGCCCGAGGCGGCACCTTGATCGTGACGCTGGAGCCCTGCTGCCACCACGGCCGCACGCCCCCCTGCAGCGAGGCGGTGATCGCCGCCGGCATCGCCCGGGTGGTGCTGGCCCTGCGCGATCCCAACCCCCGCGTAGACGGCGGCGGCATCGCGCAGCTGCGCACCGCCGGGATCGAGGTGATCGAGGGGGTGGCGGAGGCCGAGGCACGGGCCCTCAACGCCCCGTTTCTGCACCGGCTGGCGACGGGCCGGCCGCTCGGCATTCTCAAGTGGGCGATGAGCGTCGACGGCCGCACCGCCCTGCCCAATGGTGCCAGCCAGTGGATCAGCGGACCGGCCGCCCGGGAGTGGGTGCACCGGCTGCGGGCGGAATGCGACGCGGTGATCGTCGGCGGCGGCACCGTGCGCCACGACGACCCGCTGCTCACCAGCCGCGGCCGGCGCTCGCCGGAGCCGCTGCGGGTGGTGCTCAGCCGCAGCCTCGACCTGCCGCCCGCCGCCAGGCTTTGGGAGCCGGGCGCCCCCACCCTGGTGGCCCATGGCGTGGAGGCACCGGCGGAACGGCGGGAGCGGCTCGACGCCCTGGGGGTGGAGCGCCTGGAGCTGCCCATCTGCGAGCCCGCGCCGCTGCTGGAGGTGCTGGCAACGCGCGGCTGCAACCAGGTGCTGTGGGAATGCGGGCCGGAACTGGCGGCGGCGGCGCTGCGCCAGGGGGGCGTGCAGCGCATCGCCGCGGTGATCGCGCCGAAGCTGCTGGGAGGCCTGGCGGCCCGGACCCCCCTGGCCGATCTGGGGCTGGAGGCGATGGAGCAGGTGGCTCCCTGGGTCGCCGCCGCGCCCCGCAGGCTGCAGGGGGACCTCCTCTGGGAGCTGCAGGCCCCGCAGGATGGCGCCAGCGGCTGACCGCATCAGCTGCGCAGATGGCAGCGGCTCCCTCCGATCAGGCGGCGGGCCGGCGGCCCGAGCAGATGCTGACGCAACGGCAGTGGCTCCAGGATGCGTCGATGCTGCGGATCCACCTGGCGGTGACGGCTGGCGGCGGAGTCGGGGTCGTGCTCCGGTGCCAGCAGGTGCAGCAGGATCAGGCTGGAGTCGGGCCCTGGCGGGTGCATGCCGCAGAGGACTCCCCGTTCAGCCGGGAATGAACGTACGCAAGCGTCGGGCTTCGGCCAGGGCGCGGCGCTGAATCTCCTCGTCGCTGAGGTCGTCCTCGGCCCGCTGGTGGGCGGCGATCACATCCTCGGCCGTGAGGCTGAACCCGGCGGACCGGGCCAGGGCCAGGAACTCCTGCAGGTCAGCGGGGCGGGAGGGATCCTGCAGCCGCTGGCGCAGCTCGGGATCCTGACGGGCGTGGGCCAGGAAGGCATCGAGTTGCTGCAGGCTCATCGGCCGGTTCAGGGCGGGCCTGGTCTGTCTACTCGGTTCAGCGGACGGGCGATGGGGGCACCGGCAGCAGCGGCAGTTCCCCCTGCTGCGAGCGCGGGGGAGCCCCAGGCGGCCGGGCCCCGGAGGCCCCCGCCGGCGCCGGCAGCCGCACAGCCTCCCAGGCGGCGGGATCCCAGGGCTCCAGCAGCGGCTCCAGCGCCCGCAGGGAGGGCCCGTCCTGGGGCTCGAGCCAGGCCTGCTCCAGCCCCTCGGGGATCACCACGGGCATGCGGTCGTGCACCCGGGCCAGCAGGTCATTGGGACGGGTGGTGAGGATCACGCAGGTCTCCAGCTCGCTGCCATCGGCCCCGAGCCAGCGGTCCCACAGGCCGCCGAGCCAGAAGGGAGCCCGGTCGCGGCGGCGGAACAGCCAGGGCTGCTTGCGGAGCTGACCGCTGCCGGGATCGCGGCGGTCCTGCCACTCGTAGAACCCATCAGCGGGAAGCAGGGCGCGGCGATGGCGCCAGGCGGAGCGGAAGAAGGGCCTGGCCGCCACCGATTCGCTGCGGGCGTTGATCGGCCGGCGCCGACCGCCGGGATCGCGGCACCAGTCCGGCAGGAAGCCCCAGAGGGCCAGGCCGGTGGCGAGCTGGCCGTGCTCCTGGCGCTGCAGCAGCACCGGTTCGCCCGGACGCACCTGGGGCCGCGGGGCGTAGTGGGCGGCCAGGCCCTCGGGCAGGGGGCCCTGCAGGCGGCTCAGCAGCTGATCGAGGGGGCTGGTGAGCGAGTAGCGGCCACACATGGGGGGAAGGAGGGAGAAGGACACGGGCGTTCGGTTCTCCCGACCCAGCCGTGGAACGCCCCGTGAATCACCCGCTTAGTTTGGATCGACTTCGAGGCCCCTTCCCATGGCCATCCGCCAGGATGACAATCGGCCGAACCGCCGCTTCGGTCTGATCAATCTGTTGCTGATCGGCTTTGGCGTGCTGCTGCTGCTCAGCAATTTCCTGCCCAATCCGGCGAATCAGGTGCCGCGCGTGCCCTATTCGCTGTTCATCGGGCAGGTGGATGCCGACAACGTCAGCCGGGCCTACATCACCTCCGACCAGATTCGCTACGAGCTGAAATCTCCACCGGCGGAGGGGGCGCCCACGGTGCTGGCCACGACGCCGATCTTCGACATGGATCTGCCGCAGCGGCTGGAGCAGCACGGGGTCGAATTCGCCGCTGCGCCACCCAAGCGGCCGAGCATCATCACCACGATCCTGAGCTGGGTGGTGCCGCCGCTGATCTTCATCCTCGTGCTGCAGTTCCTGGCACGTCGCAGCGGCATGGGCGGAGCCCAGGGGGCCCTGAGCTTCACCAAGAGCAAGGCCCGGGTCTATGTGCCGGATGAGGCCTCGCGGGTCACCTTCGCCGATGTGGCCGGGGTCGACGAAGCCAAGGCCGAGCTCACCGAGATCGTCGATTTTCTCAAGACACCCGAGCGCTATGCGGCCATCGGCGCCCGCATTCCCAAGGGGGTGCTGCTCGTCGGCCCTCCCGGCACCGGCAAGACGCTGCTGTCGAAGGCGGTGGCCGGCGAGGCGGGGGTGCCGTTCTTCATCATCAGCGGCTCGGAGTTCGTGGAGCTGTTCGTCGGAGCCGGCGCGGCCCGGGTGCGAGACCTGTTCGAGGAAGCCAAGAAGAAGGCTCCCTGCATCATCTTCATCGATGAACTCGATGCCATCGGCAAGAGCCGCAGCGGCTCGATGGGAGTGGTCGGCGGCAACGACGAGCGCGAGCAGACGCTCAACCAGCTGCTCACCGAGATGGATGGCTTCGCGGCCAAGGACAAGCCTGTGATCGTGCTGGCGGCCACCAACCAGCCCGAGACGCTCGATGCCGCCCTGCTGCGCCCGGGCCGGTTCGACCGCCAGGTGCTGGTGGATCGCCCGGACCTCTCCGGCCGCCGCACGATCCTCGACATCTACGCCCGCAAGGTGAAGCTGGCCGAGGGAGTCGATCTCGACCGCATCGCCCAGGCCACCGCAGGCTTCGCCGGTGCCGACCTGGCCAACCTGGTCAACGAGGCGGCACTGCTGGCGGCGCGGGCCAAGCGCAGCTCGGTCGAGCAGCAGGACCTGAACGAGGCGATCGAGCGCGTGGTGGCGGGCCTGGAGAAGAAGAGCCGCGTGCTGCAGGCCGATGAGAAGCGGGTGGTGGCTTACCACGAGGTCGGCCACGCCATCGTCGGGCACCTGATGCCGGGCGGCAGCAAGGTGGCCAAGATCTCGATCGTGCCCCGCGGCATGTCGGCCCTGGGGTACACCCTGCAACTGCCCACCGAGGAGCGGTTCCTCAACAGCAAGGAGGATCTGGAGGGCCAGATCGCCACGCTGCTGGGGGGACGCAGCGCCGAGGAGATCGTGTTCGGGGAGGTCACCACCGGCGCCGCCAACGACCTGCAGCGGGCCACCGACATCGCCGAGCAGATGGTCGGCACCTATGGCATGAGCGACACCCTGGGTCCGCTGGCCTATGACAAGCAGGGGGGCAGCCGCTTCCTCGGAGGGGCCAGCAACCCCCGCCGGGCTGTCAGCGATGCCACCGCCCAGGCGATCGACCGGGAGGTGCGCTCCCTGGTGGACCGCGCCCATGACCGGGCCCTGTCCATCCTGCGCCACAACCGCGATCTGCTGGAAAACATCTCCGGAAAGATCCTCGACAAGGAGGTGATCGAGGGTGAGGAACTCAGGGATCTGCTCGCCGCCAGCGTGATGCCGGAGGAGGCCAGGGCCGTCGCCTGACCCGAATCGGTCGTCCGCCGGCGATCGACCTAGGCTTTCCGAACTCATTGCCTGTAGTCCATGGCCGGCGCCGTGCCCTCCATCCAGGCCCTGCAGCAGGGGGACGTGCCGTTCGTGCTGGCGGACCACGAGGGCAATGTGCTGGCCATCAACCCAGCCTTTCAGCTGGTCTATGGCTGGACCGAGGCCGATCTGGTCGGACGCCCGATCACCCTGATCCTGCCGGAATCGTTCCGGATGTCCCACCAGCTGGGGTTCTCCCGCTATCAGTCCACCGAGAAGTCGGAGGTTCTCGGCCACCCGTTGCGTCTGCGCACCGTCTGCAGCGATGGCCGGGAACTGATCTCCGAGCATTTCATCGTGGCCGAGAAGCTCGATGAGGTCTGGCGTTTCGGGGCCACGCTCACGCCCCTGGCGGACGACGACCAGACGTGAGCGAGCTTCCTGCCTCCCAGAAGCGTCGGCCCGGCCACGGCCTGCACCCCCATGAGGAGCCGGAGCTGGTCCGCCAGCTTCGCCGCACCCTGGGGAGACTGGAGGCAGCCATGGGCACGATCCAGGACGGTCTGGCCATCACCGATGCACGCGGCGCCCTGATCTGGTGCAACCAGCCGTTCACCCGCCTGTGCGGCAGACCGCGGCTGAACTGCCTGGGGGAATGGATCGGCGCGTTGCTGCCCCCTGACCTGGACGGCAGACCGATCCTGCGGCGGGACAGCCCGGAATGCCAGCCCGGTCGCTCCGGCTCGAAGGTGGCGGTGCTGCGGCGCACTCCCATCCATGTGATCGAGCTGCGCTGGGATCCGGTCGTCGACGAGGACCCGGTCACCACGGTCTACTGCGTGCGGGACATCAGCATGCTGTTCTCGTATCAGGAGCTGTGGGACCGCAGCGAATCCCTGAAGGAACGCAGCCGCGAGATGGAGGTTCTGAATGCCAACCTGCAGGAATCGCAGTTGCATCTGGCCCGTCAGATCCGCGAATGCCCGGTCACCGGTCTGCCCAATCGTCGCGCCCTGATGGAGCATCTGGATCAGCAGATCGCGTTGCTCCAGGGAACCGGAAGACACCTCGCCGTGCTGTTCTGTGATGTCAATCGTTTCAAGGACATCAACGACACCTATGGCCATGATGTCGGCGATGAACTCCTGATCGAGATCGGGCGAAGGCTGCGCCAGGACACCCACCACAACGACCTGATCACCAGGCTGGGCGGGGATGAATTCGTCATCGTCAGCCATGACCTGCAGCAGCCTGGACAGGCGCTGGAGATCGCCGACCGCCTGCAGCACAGCGTCGGCCAGGTCTGGTCGACGGGGCGCGACCTGATCCATCCGAGCCTGAGCATCGGCATCGCGATGGCCGACGACTCCCGCCTCAGCGGCACCGAGCTGCTGCGCCGGGCCGATCTGGCGATGTACGCGGCCAAGGCCCAGCCGTACCCCTCCGCCCGGCTGTTCGATGACGCGATCGCCCGGGCGCAGGAGCAGTCCCAGCGCACCCTGCAGCACCTGCGCACGACGCTGGCGGAGCACAGGGTGGAGCTGCAGCTCCAGCCGATCCGCCGGTTGCACAGCGGCGAGATCTGGGCCCAGGAGGCGCGGCTCAGCCTGGCCGGCACGGAGGGATCGCTGCAGCTGTCCGAGCGGCTGCTGTCCCAGGCCGAGCGGATGTCGCTGCTGCGCCAGCTGGGAGAGCAGATCCTGCAGCAGGTGCTCCGCCGCCTGCAGGACGCACCGGCAGGGCAGACCCGGCCGCGGGTGGCGATCGGCGTCAGCCGCCTGGAGCTGCTGGATGCCGGCTACGCCGAGGGGGTGCTGCAGGCCTGCGCCGGCGCCGGAGTCGATCCGGGCTGCCTGCAGCTGAATCTCACCGACATCACCGGCGCCGGCCTGCCCCAGGCCGGCACAGCCCAGCTGCAGCGGCTGCGCCAGGCGGGAATCCGGATCCATCTCGAGAGCTTCGGCGGCAGCTGCTCCAGCCTGTCCCTGCTCAGCGACCTCCCCCTCGACGGCCTGGGCCTGGCGCCGGAGCTCTGCGCGGCCCCGCACGAGGAACCTCGCCGCCTCGCCGTCCTGCAGTCGTTGATTGCGTTGTGTACCGATCTGGGCTTGCAGCTGGTGGCCCGGGGCATCGCCGACGAGGCCCAGCGGCAGCGCCTGATCGCCCTGGGCTGCGACTACGGCCAGGGCCCGCTGCTGGAGCCGCCGCCCCCCTCTTGACGCCGGGTGGTGTGATCCCCGATAAGGGTTCTTTGGGATGGGTTGGATGATCAGCGCAGCCGATCGCCCCCTGCTCACCGCCCTGAAGGGCCACGATCTCCTCTCCAGCGCCGACCTCAGCGCCGGCCAGACCCGGGCGCTGCTGGCCCTGGCCGCCGATCTCAAGTCGGGCCGCTGCCGCATCGATCTGCAGGGGCGCATTCTGGGCCTGATCTTCAGCAAGGCCTCCACCCGCACCCGGGTGAGCTTCTCGGTGGCGATGGCCCGGCTGGGGGGGCAGACGATCGACCTGCTGCCCACGGTGACGCAGGTGGGCCGCGGCGAGCCGGTGGCCGACACCGCCCGGGTGCTGAGCCGCTACTGCGATGCATTGGCCATCCGCACCTTCGCCCAGTCCGACCTCGAGGACTATGCCCACTGGGCCACGATCCCGGTGATCAATGCCCTCACCGACCGCGAGCACCCCTGCCAGGCCCTCGCCGACTACCTGACCCTGGCGGAATGCTTCGCCGCGACCGCCGAGGGGGAACTGCAGCTGGAGCGCTTGCAGGGGCTGACGCTCGCTTATGTCGGCGATGGCAACAACGTGGCTCACTCCTTGATGCTCTGCGGCGCCCTGCTGGGGG
The DNA here is from genome assembly GCA_035285905.1 of Synechococcaceae cyanobacterium. GTDB lineage: Bacteria > Cyanobacteriota > Cyanobacteriia > PCC-6307 > Cyanobiaceae > Cyanobium. The sequence goes on along the minus strand of JAYKJA010000092.1, from coordinate 3,275 downwards.
TGAACGTGCGGATCGGCTGCCCGCCGGGCTTCGCTCCGGAGGAGAGCGTGCTGGAGCAGGCCCGCTGTCTGGCCGGGGGCAACGCCACGATCAGCGTGGTGCATGAGCCGTTGCAGGCGGTGCGCGGGGCCCAGGCGCTCTACACCGATGTCTGGGCCTCGATGGGACAGGAGCAGGAGCAGGACGAGAGGCTGCAGGCCTTCGCGGGCTGGTGCCTGGATGAGGCTCTGCTCAGCGAGGCCGACCCCCGGGCGATCGTGCTGCACTGCCTGCCGGCGCACCGGGGAGAGGAGATCAGCGCCGGCGTGATCGAGGGGTCAGCCAGCCGGGTGTTCGATCAGGCGGAGAACCGCCTGCATGCCCAGCAGGCCCTGCTGGCCGCCCTGCTGGGAGGCCTCTGAATCGGCCGACGACTGGACAGACGGCCCACGAAGAGGTACATCTGTATCAGAACGGAGTGTTTCCGGTCCCATGCCTTCCCTGCCCGACCTCACGCCCGCCCAGCAGGAGCTCTACGACTGGCTGGCCGACTACATCGGGCGGCAGCGCCACAGCCCCTCGATCCGCCAGATGATGGAGGCCATGGGGCTGCGCTCGCCGGCCCCGATTCAGAGCCGCCTGCGCCACCTGCAGCAGAAGGGCTGGATCACCTGGCAGGAGGGTCAGGCCCGCACCCTGCAGCTGCTGGGGGAGCCGAGCCGAGGCGGCATCCCGGTGCTCGGAGCGGTGGCCGCCGGAGGCCTGATCGAGAGCTTCGACGATGTGCAGGAGGCCCTCGACCTGGAGCCCGTGCTCGGCACCCGGGGCCTGTTCGCCCTCACGGTGAACGGCGATTCGATGGTGGAGGCCCACATCGCCGATGGCGACGTGGTGCTGCTGGAGCCGGTCGCGGATCCGCAGCGACTGCGCAACGGCACGATCGTCAGCGCCCTGGTGCCGGGCAGCGGCACCACCCTCAAGCACTTCCACCGCCAGGGGGCCGAGGTGCGGCTGGAGGCGGCCAACCCCGCCTATGCCCCGATCGTGCTCCCCGCCGACCAGGTCACCGTGCAGGGGCAGCTGCGGGCGGTGTGGCGGCAGCTCTGAGGGCCGCCCCAGGCACCCCCCGGTGTAAGATCTCTGAGCTGCTGACGGGGGCCTTCGGGCCACGGGCGATCACCAGATCCCCTCAAGATCCCAGGATCTTCTCGCCTTCCGCATCCAAACGGGGCCATAGCTCAGCTGGTAGAGCACCTGCATGGCATGCAGGGGGTCAGCGGTTCGAGTCCGCTTGGCTCCATCAAGATTCAATCCCTTGCACAGCAGGGGATTTTTTGTCGGTCCAGCGGCTGCGTTGCTGGCAGGCCCAGCGGACCGCAGAGGCGCCATCAGGTGTGCAACCGAGGCAAGCCAAAGGGCTCGCTCCGGGGAGCAACCCAGGCTGAGCTGGGGGCCCCCGCTCCATCCCCCCGAATGGGTCTGGACCGGTGCCGCCGCCCGGCGACGTCATCGCCGGAGGCATCGGCCAGTTGCTGGCAGCGGGAGATCGGCCGGTCAGGATCAGCTGCCGGCACTCAGCCTCCGGGAGACGGGGATCGTCCTCGGATTGGCATCTTCACGGTCCACTCGACCGCTGCTGATCAGGCAGTCCTGATTGCATTCCGAATGGGGCCTGGCAATTTGCGTTTGGATGACAATGGGTCCCCGTTCCTCCCTGGCTCGAATTGTGGCGGTCTGCCGGCAACAGGGGCTTCCCCGCCTGTCTTCTGGCTTGGCCCAACTGCATAATTGCGACAGGATTGAGTTCTGATCCGCCGCCTTGCCATCTCGCCAGTCCCCGTCTCTACGGCAGCAGCTTCAGGGGAATGGTCTGGCCACCGCGCTGTGCACCGACGACTTCGGCTGCTGGGAGGCGGCGGTGGCCTCAACTCTGGGGCACCACCGCAGTGAACGCTTGCAGGTCTCTGTGCCGTTCGCAGCCCATTTCAGAGTTGGGCAGGTTGGAGGTGTCGGCATCCTGCACATCAACGGGCGCGGCCGGCTGCGGCTGATCCGGGAGCAGCAGGGTCTGAGCGTGCTGTGGCTCCCGCTGCGGGGCATGACCGCCGAGCGCATCAACGGCCAGCCCTTGCTGGCCGAACCGGGCACGGGCCTGCTGTATCAACCCGGTGATGCCATGGACAGCCAGACCAGCGAGGAGCTGGAGGGGCTGTCGCTGCTGATCCCGACGGATCGGCACCAACCACTGCAGAACCTGGCCTCTCCGCTGTTGGCCGCCGGCCCGCTCGACCAGGCGGTGCTCAGCAGTGCCCGCCAGCTGGCGGTGGCCGCGGCCTGTCAGCCCGCCGGCATGGAGCATGCGGCCGACCGGTTCAGCGAGGCCCTGCGCGCCTGGAGCGATTTGCATCGCCCCCCCGGCCGGCGCGAGCGCATCACGGCCCGGCGGCGACGCGAGACGGTGCAGCAGGCCCGCGAGTGGATGACCGCCCGCCTGGAGCAACGCTTCGGCGTGGAGGAGCTGAGCGGAGTCCTGCAGCTCTCGACCCGGCAGCTGCAGTACAGCTTCCTGCAGGAACTGGGCCGCTCGCCCATGGCGGAGGCCAAACGGCTGCGCCTGCAGCGGCTGCGCCATCTGCTCCTGGACCCGGAACAGGATCGCCGCAGCATCGCTGAGCTGATGCAGGCCTCCGGCCTGATCGCCTCGGGCGTCACCTCGGCGGATTACCGCCACTGGTGCGGCGAAAGCCCCCGTCGCACACGACTGTGCCGCTGAGGATCGGCAGGAAGACAGGGCTGCACGATCAGAACTGCTGCACGCTGGTGGGCCGCAGGATCCAGCTGGCTTCGCCGCTCTTCAGTTTGTAGCAGATCTGGCGCAGACCGCCGCTGGCCCTGGCGTTGCTGTCGCCGGGCTTATAGATCGGAAAGCGGCGTGCCAGACAGCTCTCGACCACGGAGAACGCATCGTGCCCCTGATAGCCCTTGGCCGAGTCGCCTGAGAGTTCCTGCAGATAGATGGGAGAGAGTTCGTTGCCCTTGATCACCGAATAGGCCACCAGCTCGCCATAGCTGCCGCTGCCGGCACTCTGCACGTAGACGTAGATCTCGGGCAGGCTGTTGCTGTTGAGATCAGCCACCTCGGCCCCGATCACCTTGCCGTTCACGGTCTGGGTGATGGGCTTGAAGGCGCGTTTGCCGCCGCTGGCGGTGATCGTGAGCTGCTGCTGGGAGCCTTCGCCGCTGCTCATCACGTGGAAGCTGATCCCCTGCAGCGACAGGGTGCGGTGGAAGCTGCC
>JAYKJA010000091.1:0-9610 GCA_035285905.1 Synechococcaceae cyanobacterium | reverse complement strand
CCGATCGCTTCGAGGCTGGAAGCGGTGAAGGCAGCCCCGGTCGCTACCTGGGTCTCAGGCATCAGTCCAGTTCCAGCACCCAGCCCCCCAGTCTCAACAGCCTGATCGTCAAGGACGAGGTGGCCCTCGCCCAGATCGAGGCGGATCGGGTCAGGCCTGTGGATCCATCCGCTCCAGGGCTGGCAACGACCCCGGATCCAGGCGCAGGCACGCGAGCCAGCAGACCTCTCACCGGAGAAAGCGTCACAGCATCAGGGTCCAGCGGGATGGCACCTCCGCCTCCGCCCCCACTGCCGCGAAAGCCACAGCTCCCCACTCGCTACGTGGCCTCGGTGAAGCTCGATCCCACCCGTGCCAGCCTGCAGATGAGCGCCTTCGTGGAGGAGGTGATGAGCCACCTCCAGGCCCTGCCCGGAGCCCAGATCGAGATGACCCTGGAGGTGCAGGTCAACGCCCCCGGCGGCATCGACGAACAGACGGCCCGGATTGTGCTGGAGAACTCGGCGGCTCTGAAGGTGGATCAGTCGGGGTTGTATTGATCATGAGCGCCATTTAGATTGTCCCTTCTTGGAACGCTCAAACTAGCTCCAATGAGCTCGAACTCAGTTCCCGATCCCAAGAAAGAGCATGAGCTCGGACGCTCTTATGGGAAGGCGCTGCGGCAGGTTGCCTACGAAGATGTCAAAGTGCGGCGGTCGCTGCTTCTGGATCTTCTTGGCGAAGACCGCTCACTCCTTGCGCCAATAAGGCATTTGATCGAGGCAGCAGACTTCCCGCGACTGATGAATGAGAGCATTCCGGCTGTAAGGATGGCTTGAAAAGATTCGCTTCTGCAAGAGCTTGCTAGCTGGTGCAATCGTGACACCTTGGCGAAGCTACAGGCATTCCTCTCTGACGCTCTAGATATTCCATTCTCAATCGATTTCAGTCATTCGCCAGCTCCTGCGCAAGTTGCCTCACTGAATGAAGCATCGCTCGAGGAATCAAACGAGTTTGAGACGATCGAGGGGTTGATCCGCCAGCTTGCGAATCCGCCGCAGCGGCTGGCTGGCGGAAATCCGCTCCTCGATCGAGACGTAGGAGGACAGCGAGCCAGTGCGCTCCTGTCGACCTCGCATCAAGGAATGCCTCCAGCTGCTCGAGTGCCCGGCGGAAGTTCGCGAAGCGCTGGCGCCAGCGCAGCTCAGGCGTCGGGGCATTCACAGCGCCTGGGCGTCGCGCTGCTGACGTTCCGCCTTCCACAGCCTCCAGCGCACCTGCAGGTCGGCGGGGGCGTAGATCACGATCGGGGTGCTGGCGTTGTAAGGCACCACGAACGGCTTGCTGCCCATCGGCAGGAACACCCGCCGCTTCGCTTCCTCCGGCGGACAGGCCATGCGGGTGCTGACCACCGGCTTCACATCCAGCACGCGGTAGACGCTGAGGCCGCTGGCCCCGAGCGTGTCGCGGCGCACCCGGCCGGAGAAGACATGGCGGTTGCAGTCCACCTCCAGCTCCCGGCCGATCAACAGTTCCACCCGCCAGTCGCTGGGACTGGGGGACAGATTCGGGTCGCGGCTGGGGGTGAGCACCCCCGGCAGCTGGATCACCCAGCGCCGCTCCCCTGCTCCCGCGGCGGGATAGGGCTTCAGATCCAGCCGCGGGATCGCCTGGGCCAGGGGCGCCAGCAACAGCAGCGCTGCGGAGATCAGCAGGGAGCCGGCGCCGGGACGGGCCAGGCGGGCGGCGGCGGACAGGGGCAGGCGCATGGGGTGCAGGCGGACAACGCAGTCGATTGCTGGGCATCCTGATGCCAGCCGGCCATCCCGGCCAGGACCGCCCGCCGGCCGACTCCTTCGCCCGGCGCCGCCGCAGGCCCCTGCCGCCGGCTCCCCCTCACTCCCGGACCCCGCCGCGAACGGACAACGGCCGGGCGGGGGATCTGCCAGCCTGAAGCGAAACCCGCTCGCGCCGGCCGTCGTGGCGTCCACGTCCATCGCCCTGCTCTCGGGCGGCCTCGATTCCGCCACCGCCGCCGCCCTGGCCCGCGAGGCCGGCGACCGGGTGATCGGCCTGTCATTCGACTACGGCCAGCGCCATCGCCGCGAGCTGCAGGCCGCCGCGGAGCTGGCCGCGGCCCTGGGGCTGGCCGAACACCACGTGGTGCAGGTCGACCTGGCCGCCTGGGGCGGCTCCTCCCTCACCGACCCCGGCCAACCCATCCCCGCCGACGGGGTGCAGCCCGGGGTCATCCCCAGCACCTACGTGCCCGGCCGCAACACCGTGTTCATCGCCATCGGCCTGAGCCTGGCCGAAGCCCGCGACGCCTCGCGCCTGGTGCTCGGGGTCAATGCCGTCGACTACTCCGGTTACCCCGACTGCCGCCCCGACTACCTGGAGGCCTTCCAGAGCCTGGCCGACCTGGCCAGCCGCGCCGGCCGCGAAGGCCGCGGCCCGCGGCTGTGGGCTCCCCTGATCACCGCCAGCAAGGCGGACATCGTGCGGGAGGCGCTGCGGCTGGGCGTGCCGATCGCCAGCACCTGGAGCTGCTACAGCGGCGGCGCACAACCCTGCGGGGTCTGCGACAGCTGCCGCATCCGCGACGCGGCCCTGCGCGAAGCCGGGCGGCCGGATCTGGCCAGCGCTGGCGCCGCCGCCCGGCACGATGCAGCGGTCGGCTGCCATCCCTGAACCGATGGGGGAGCGCCGTCATCGCGGCCGCCGGGAGCTGGCCTGGCAGGAACCCTGGGTCGTCGCCTCGGCCCTGGCCGATCGCTGCGGAGAGGACGGCCTGGTGCTGCTGGAGGGCGATGGCAGCCCACTCGGGGGCCGGGCCCTGCTGGGGGTGGCCCCCCGCCGCCAGGTCGTCTGCCGCGGACTGCCGGGCGAAGCCGGCGCCGACGATCCCTTCCGCCAGCTGCAGGCCCTGGCCGGTGACGGCGGCCCCTGGCTCGGCTGGCTCAGCTACGAGGCCGGGGCCTGGATCGAGCCCGCCGACCACTGGCGAGCCGGCGACCTGGCGACGCTGCGGGCCTGGCAGCACGATCCCCTGATCCATTTCGACCGGCATCAGCGCCGCCTCTGGCTGACGGGAGAGGACCCCGGGCGGCTGGCCGCCATGGCGGAGCTGCTGCTGCAGATCGCCGACGACGACAGCGTCCCCCGGCGGGCCGCCGCGCGCCGGGCGCCGGCCGTTCCCCTGCCCGGCTGGCACTGGCACACCCCCGCACCGCTCTATGCCGCCCAGGTGCGCCTGCTGCTGGAGCGCATCGCCAGCGGCGACATCTTCCAGGCCAACCTCACCGCCTGCTGCGAACACCGTCTGGCGCAGGACCCCGATCGGCTGGGGCTCTACGCCCGGCTGCGGCAGCACTGCCCGGCCCCCTTCGCCGGCCTGGCGATCGGCGACGACGAGGCGGTGCTGTCGGCCTCCCCGGAGCGCTTCCTGCGGCTGGGGCCCGAGGGGCGGGTGGAAACGCGGCCGATCAAGGGCACCCGCCCGCGCCACCCCGACCCCGACCAGGACGCCGCCAACGCCGCCGAGCTGATCTGCGACCCCAAGGACCGGGCCGAGAACGTGATGATCGTCGACCTGCTGCGCAACGACCTGGGCCGCGTCTGCCGGCCGGGCAGCATCGAGGTGCCGCAGCTGCTGGGTCTGGAGAGCTACGCCCAGGTGCATCACCTCACCTCCGGGGTGGAGGGGCAGCTGCGGGAGGGGCTGGGCTGGGTGGAGCTGCTGCGGGCCTGCTGGCCGGGCGGCTCGATCAGCGGCGCCCCGAAGCTGCGGGCCTGCCGGCGGCTGGCCGAACTGGAGCCGGTGCCGCGCGGGCCCTACTGCGGCGCCCTGTTCGCCCTCGATGACGACGGCGGCTTCGACAGCAACATCCTGATCCGCTCGCTGGTGGTCAAGGGCCGGCGGCTGCGGCTGCAGGCCGGCGGAGGCATCGTCGCCGACTCCGATCCCGAGGCGGAGGCGGAGGAGATGGGCTGGAAGATCCGGCCGCTGCTGGAGGCGCTGGCATGAGGCCGGCGGGCATCGCCTGGATCGACGAGCCGGGGGCCACCGCCTGGGGAGAGTGCGAGGACGGCGGCGGCGAGCAGGACCCCGGCGACCGTGCAGCCTTCCGCGCGCTGTCCTGCGGCCCAGCCGACCACGGGGCCGACGGCAGGGCCGACGCGGATCCGGCAGGTCCGGGGGCCGACGCAGCCCAGGCTGGCGGCGGGCCGGACGCTCCAGCGCCCCTGCCCCCAGGCCGCTGGGGCGATCCCCGCGAGCTGGCGCTGCCCCTGGCGGATCGCGGCCTGCTGCTGGCCGATGGCCTGTTCGAGACCCTCTGGCTGGAGGACGGCCGGCCGCAGCTGCTGGAGGCCCACCTGCAGCGCTGGCGCCGCTCGGCCGCCCTGCTGGGGCTGGCGGCTCCGCCCAGCGCCGGGCAGCTGCGTCCGCTGATCGCCGCCGCCTGCCGGCGCAGCGGCCTGCAGCGGGGGGCCCTGCGGCTGAACTGGAGCCGGGGCCAGGCCGACGGCGCCCGCGGCATCGACCTGCCGGCCCCCGGGGAGGCGACGGCCCCGCACCGCTTCTGGTTCCAGCTGCGCCGGGCCGAACCCCTGTTCACGCCGGTGTCGGTGCTGATCAGCGAGCGGGAGCGCCGCAACCCCGCCAGCCTGCTCAGCCGCTGCAAGAGCTTCGCCTACGGGAGCGCGGTGCAGGCCCGGCGCGAGGCGAGGCAGGCCGGCGCCGATGAGGCACTGCTGCTGGACACCGCCGGACGGCTCAGCTGCGGCAGCTGCGCCAACCTGCTGCTGCGGCTGGACGGGCAGTGGTTGACGCCCGATCTGGGCAGCGGCTGCCTGCCGGGGGTGATGCGCCGCCGCGGGCTGGAACAGGGCCTGCTGCAGGAGGCGCAGCTGCTGCCGGCGGATCTGCAGCGGGCCGAGGCGGCGCTGCTGCTCAACAGCCTCAGCTGCCGGCCGATCCGGCAGTGGGGTTCACGGCGCTGGCCCGCCGACGCCCTGGACTGGCCGCATCAGCCGGAGCCGCTGTGGCGGGGCCTGCTGCAGCAACCGGAGGCGGCATAGGCTCCCTGGCCACCGCAGGACCGGGCGGGCCGCTTGCCGGGGCAGCCCGGCCGACGCGATCGGTCAGTCCAGGGGGTTTCGGTAGCAACGACCACCCGGAGGCGGCCACCTGCAGCAGCAGGATCCCCCCACTCTCCTGTCGTCGCCATGTTCACCGAATACCGACCCTGCCATGGCTACGACGAGTACTTCAGCGACGCGGAGCATCCCCGCAAGGCGCTGGAGCCGCTGCTCTCCTCGCTCGGGGCGATGGGCCTCGACCAGCTCAACCACAACCACGCCGCCGCCGCCATGCTGCTCAAGCGGCTGGGGGCGACGTTCCGGCTGAACGACTCCGGCAGCCGGGGGGTGGAGCGGATCCTGCCGTTCGATCCGCTGCCGCGGCTGATCAGCGCCGAGGAATGGCAGCGGCTGGAGCGGGGCCTGTTCCAGCGGCTGGAGGCGATCGATCTGTTCCTGGCGGATGTCTATGGCGAGGGCCGGATCATGCGCGACGGGGTGGTGCCGCGGGAGGACGTGGAGAGCTCCCAGGGCTGGCGGCCCCAGCTGCGCGGGGTGAAGCCGCCGCTCGGACGCTGGTGCCACATCTCGGGGCTTGACCTGGTGCGGGACGGCAACGGCACCTGGAGGGTGCTGGAGGACAACCTGCGCTGCCCCTCTGGGGTGGCCTACTTCCTCGAGAACCGGCGGGTGATGAAGCGGATCTTCCCCAGCCTGTTCCAGGGGAGGACGGTGCAGCCGATCGACGACTACGCCTCGCGGCTGCTGCAGACCCTGCGGGACCTGGCCCCCTGGACCGACACGCCGAAGGTGGTGCTGCTGACGCCGGGGGTCTACAACAGCGCCTATTTCGAGCACAGCTACCTGGCCCAGCAGATGGGCATCCAGCTGGTGGAGGGCCGCGACCTGGTCTGCGAGGCGGGGAGGGTGTGGATGCGCAGCACCTCGGGGCTGGAGCCGGTGGATGTGATCTACCGCCGCATCGACGACGACTTCCTCGACCCGGCCGAGTTCCGCAGCGACTCGATGCTGGGGGTGCAGGGACTGATGGGGGTGTTCCGGGCCGGCCGGGTGGCGATCGCCAATGCGCCGGGCACGGGGGTGGCAGACGACAAGCTGATCTATGCCTATGTTCCGGAGATGATCCGCTACTACCTGGATGAGGAGCCGATCATCGAGAACGTGCCCACCTATCTGTGCTCCCGCGACGATGACCGCGCCTACGTGCTGGCCAATCTGCACGAGCTGGTGGTCAAGTCCGTGGCTGAAGCCGGCGGCTACGGGATGCTGATCGGCCCCCACGCCTCCCGCGAAGAGATCGCGATCTTTGCATCCAAGATCGAGCATGATCCGCGCAATTTCATCGCCCAGCCCACCCTCGAGCTCTCCACCGTACCCTCGCTCAGTGAAGGGGAGCTCTATCCCTGCCACGTCGATCTCAGACCCTACGTGCTGCGCGGCAGGAGCTCCTGGGTCACCCCCGGCGGCCTCACCCGCGTGGCCCTGCGCCGCGGCTCCCTCGTGGTCAACTCCTCCCAGGGCGGCGGCTGCAAGGACACCTGGATCGTCTCCGATGCCGTCGCCGACGACTCCCAGGGCGTACCGGAGGCCGTCTGATGCTGAGTCGTGTCGCTGATTCGCTCTACTGGATCAATCGCTCGATCGAGCGGGCCGAGAACGTGTCCCGCTTCGTCGAGGTCAGTGAAGCGATGGCCCTCGACTGCCCCCCCGGCAGTGCCGAACCCTGGCTGCCCCTGATCGATGCCAGCGGGGATCGCGAGCAGTTCGATGAGCTCTATCCGCAGGGACGCCCGGAAGACGTGATCAATTTCCTGGTGCGGGAACCCAAGAACCTGAGCAGCGTCATCAACTGCATCAACAGCGCCCGGGAAAATGCACGCCAGATTCGCGATGTGATCACCACCGAGATGTGGGAGCAGCTCAACGGCATCTACTGGACCCTGCAGGAGCCCACGTTCTGGGAGCAGCCACCGCAGGAGCAGCTGCGCGAGATCCGCCGCGCCTGTCAGCTGTTCTATGGCATCACCGATGCCACCCTCAGCCGCGATCTCTCCTGGCAGTTCAGCCGCCTGGGCCGCCTGCTGGAACGGGCCGACAAGACCACCCGGATTCTCGATGTGAAGTATTTCCTGCTGCTTCCCTCCAGCGAGGAGATCGGCGGCGTACTCGATGAACTGCAGTGGATTGCCCTGCTGCGCACCGCCGGCGCCTATCAGATGTTCCGCCAATCCCAGCAGCAGGGCATCACCCCCAAGGCCGTGGCCCGCTTCCTGTTGCTCGATCCGATCTTTCCCCGCTCCGTGCGTTACTGCCTGGAGCGCATCAACGAAACCCTGCGCATCATTCAGGGGCGCTCCGTTCCTGGAGCCCCCGATGAGCTGGAGTGCTGCAGTGGCCTGCTGCTGGCCCGCTGGAGCTACACCCGCATCGAGGAACTGATCTCCTCCGGTCTGCACGAAGCCATCGACGAGCTGCAGCAGGACTTCAACAAGCTGCACTCCCTGATCGAGCAGCGTTATTTCGTGGCCTCCCCTGTCACCGCCGGCAACAGCTGACCATGCGGGCCCGCCTGATCCACAGCTTCGACTATCGCTACACCGCACCCGTCAACCTCGGACCGCACCGCTTCTGTCTCAAACCGCGGGGCCACGGCTTCCAGAAACTGCTCCACTTCGAGCTCAGCATCCATCCCGAACCCTCCCTTCTTTACCCGCTGGTGGCCGCCAGCGGTGATGAGATTCTGCGGGCCCGTTTCAGCGAACCCACCGACCATTTCACGGTGCGGTCCTGCAGCGAGGTGGAGACCGTGGCGGCCCCGGATCTGCAGGCCTGCCTGGCGGAGGGGGTTCCGGAACTGCCCTATCCGGTGGGCAAGCTCAACGGCGACCTCAGCGGTGCCCTGGCGGGCTGGCTTCCCAGCGGCCAGCACGATCCAGCGGCGGTCGACCTGGCCCAGGAGGCGCTGATGGGCAGCGATCAGCGGGCCCTGCTGTTCCTCGAGCAGCTGATCGAGATCATCCAGGACCGGGTCAAGTACACCCAGCGGCACACCGGACCGGCCTGGCCCGCGGGCCGCACGCTCAAGGAACGGGTGGGATCCTGCCGCGATCTGGCGATGCTGATGATCGAGACCTGCCGCTGCGTCGGCCTGCCGGCTCGCTTCGTCAGCGGCTATCACATCGTCGAGCCGAAACCCCAGGTCTACGACCTGCACGCCTGGGCCGAGATCTACCTGCCGGGGGCCGGCTGGCGGGGCTTCGATCCCAGCGGCAAAGGGGAGGTCGATGATCGCTACATCACCCTGGCGACCTCTTCGCGCCCCCCTCTCACCGCCGCGGTCACGGGCAGCTTCTTCGCAGGGCATGAGGTCAGCAGCGAACTGGACTGGTCCATCGAGGCCGAGGTGCTCAACCCCACGCCAGCCTAAGAAAACTGGAATCGGTAACCGATGGCGCAGCAGGGGCCTGCGGTCCGCAGGATGAAGGGATCACCTGTATGGCACCGATGGTCACCTCCACTTCAGGCTCCCTGCTGGAGGCCATGGGCCGGCACCTGTTCTCCAGCCAGGCCAAGTCTCCGTCGCTGGCGACCCGGCACGACCACTACCTCTGCCTGGCCCTGGCCGTGCGCGAGCGGCTGCTGCGCAACTGGGTGGACACGGCCGACACCTACACCCGTCAGAGCGTGCGCACCGCCACCTACCTCTCGGCGGAATACCTGCTCGGACCCCACCTCGAGAACAACCTGGAGATCCTCGGACTGCGCAGGGAGGCCGAGGAGGCCTGCACCGCCCTCGGCCTCAGGCTGGAGGAGCTGATCGCCGAGGAGCCGGAACCCGGCCTGGGCAACGGCGGCCTCGGCAGGTTGGCGGCCTGCTTCCAGGAATCGATGGCCACCCTGGAGCTGCCGGCCATCGGCTACGGCATCCGCTACGAATACGGCATCTTCCGTCAGCAGATCACCCACCAGGGCCAGGTGGAGAGCACCGACCCCTGGCTGGCCAGCGGCAACCCCTGGGAGGTGATCCGGCCCGAATGGAGCTACCCGGTGACCATCGGCGGCCACACGGTGATCGGCGTCGCCTACGACACCCCCATCCTCGGCTGCGGGGTCAACACCGCCAACACCCTGCGGTTGTGGTCCGCCCAGGCGCCGGACGCCTTCGATTTCGCCTCCTTCAACGCCGGCGACTACACCCGGGCCGTGCTGCAGAAGGTGCAATCGGAAACGCTCTCCAAGGTGCTCTATCCCAACGATGAGCTCGAACAGGGCAAGCGCCTGCGTCTCAGCCAGCAGATCTTCTTCGTCAGCTGCTCACTGCAGGACATGTTCCGCATCCTGCTCAAGCAGGGCCTGGCGGTGACCGACTTCCACCGCAAGTTCGCCGTCCAGCTCAACGACCCCCACCCGGCGATCGCGGTGGCCGAGCTGATGCGGCTGCTGATCGATGTACACGGCGTCGACTGGGACACGGCCTGGACGATCACCACCAACGCCATCAGCTACACCAACCACACCCTGCTGCCGG
>JAYKJA010000090.1:0-13914 GCA_035285905.1 Synechococcaceae cyanobacterium | reverse complement strand
GCGATCGTGGGCGGCTCCAAGGTGAGCAGCAAGATCGGCGTGCTCGAGGCCCTGATCGACAAGTGCGACAAGATCCTGATCGGCGGCGGCATGATCTTCACCTTCTACAAGGCCCGCGGTCTGTCCGTTGGCAAGAGCCTGGTGGAGGAGGACAAGCTGGAGCTGGCCAAGGAGCTCGAGGCCAAGGCGGCGGCCAAGGGCGTGCAGTTCCTGCTGCCCACGGATGTGGTCCTGGCCGACAACTTCGCTCCGGATGCCAACAGTCAGATCGCCAAGATCGACGCCATCCCCGACGGCTGGATGGGTCTGGACATCGGCCCTGATTCGGTGAAGGTGTTCCAGGACGCTCTCGCCGACTGCAAGACCGTGATCTGGAACGGTCCGATGGGCGTGTTCGAGTTCGACAAGTTCGCCGCCGGCACCAACGGCATCGCCCACACCCTGGCCGAACTCAGCGCCAAGGGCACGATCACGATCATCGGTGGCGGTGACTCCGTGGCCGCCGTCGAGAAGGTGGGCGTGGCCGAGAAGATGTCCCACATCTCCACCGGCGGCGGCGCCAGCCTGGAGCTGCTGGAAGGCAAGGTGCTGCCCGGCGTGGCCGCCCTCGACGAGGCCTGATCCCCCGAGGGGGCGTTGCGGTCTCCCCCGCACCGCGCCCCCAGCGTCTGTGCGGACTTCCCGTCTCCCCCGGAGCCCTCAGGGGCTCCAGCGGGAGGCGGTTTTTTGCTTTGGCCGCCGAGCCCCCATCACCCGGCCCGGCGGGGTCCCATGACCCCTTGCTGAAGGACGGTCGCCCCCTCCCCCCCGCTCAGAGGGCGGTGCCCGGCGCACCCGCGCCATCCCGCCAGCGTCCTCCGCCGCCGGAGCGCCCCCCCCGCTGGCCCTGGCCCCGCTCCGGCAGGGTGATGCCGTAGCGCTGCAGCATCGCCCGCAGCTCATCGCGGTGGCGGCTGCGCAGCTGCATGTTGGCCTGACGCTCCTCCCGCTTGCAGGAGCGCAGCTGCTCGGAGGATGTCGCAGCGCTGACGCAGCGTTCGCTGGTCTGCAGCAGCCGCAGCCGGTCCCGCTGGTGCCGCAGCTGCAGCTGTTTCTGCTGCTCGAACAGCTGTTGTTTCTGGGCCGGATCGAGGTTCATCTGCAGGGACCCTCCCCTGGAGTTCTGCTGTCCGAGCACCGCCGCCGGGGCCCCCAGCAGCCCGAGCAGCAGCAGGGAGACGGCGGGGCGCCAGGGCCGCTTCGGGGAGCCTTCCCGGAGGGCCGCCGTTGGACGGAGGTCAGTCATGCCAGGGCCTGAGATCGGAACGGCCCCACTGTGCGGCGCAGCTCTTGCTGAACTCTGACCGCCCTCAGGGAAGTTGTGACCGGATGTGACCGGCGCTGCTCGGTCCGGGCCGACCGGCCTCCTCCACCGCGGACGGTCCGTCCACATTCCTGCCGCGCAGCACCACCACGAAGCCCCCGGGCTCCCGCGCGGCGAGCAGTTCTCCGCCGTGCTCGCGGGCGACCCGTTCGGCGATCGCCAGGCCCAGGCCGCAGTGCCCCTGCCCGCCGCGGGCCCGGTCCAGCCTCTGGAACGGCTGCAGCGCCAGGGACCAGTCCTCAGCCGGAATGCCCGGACCGGCGTCATGCACCTCCAGCCGGAATCCCTCCTGGCCTTCACCCCGCAGCACCAGCCGCAGCGGCGGCCGGCCATGGGCCTGGGCGTTCTCCAGCAGGTTGCTCACCGCCCGCGCCAGCGCCGTGGGCCGCACGCGCCGCTGCAGGGGCTCCAGCGCCAGGGTCAGCAGCTCGGCGTCAATGCCGGCGCTCACCTCCGCCAGCAAGGCATCGAGGGGCAGCTCCAGGGGCGGCTCCGGCGATTCCGCGCCGGCGAACAGCAGGAACTGGCGGGTGATCCGCTCCAGAGCATCCAGGTCGGCCTCCGCCTGACGACGCAGCTGGGGCTCCTGCTCCAGGGCCGCCGCCAGGCGCAGCCGCAGCCGCGTCAGGGGGCTGCGCAGATCATGGGCGATGCCCGCCAGCATGGTGCTGCGCTCGCGGCTGCTCTGCTCCAGGCGCTCCAGCATGGCGTTGAAGCGCTGGGTCAGCCGCCGCACCGAGGCCGTTCCCGCCCGCGGCACCGCCCCCGGGCGCTGCTCCAGATCCACCCGGGCCAGGGCCATCTCCAGGCGCCGCAGCGGACGCTGCACCTCCAGCAGCAGGAAGGCCAGCCCGCCGCTGAGCCCTCCGGCGCTCAACGCCAGCACCAGCGCCAGGGGCCCCGGCGGCCAGCCGGGCACCGGCGACAGCGGCGCCAGCAGCCAGACCGACTCCAGCGGTGACTCGGCCTCCACCCACAGGCCCTCCCCAGCGCTGGCGGGCCGCACCTCCGGGCAGTGGGGCAGCCTCCGGCACAACTGGCGGCGCAGGGTCTCCGCCACCGGCCGCAGGCGCTGCGCCGCCCGGGCCTCCGCCGGTCCGCCGCCGGCGGGGGGGCGTCCCACCGCCAGGGTCAGGCCGCTCAACTGGGCCAGGTCCTCGGGGGCGAAGCGCTCCAGCCCAAGGGAGACCAGCCGCAGCTGGAAGGCCACGGTGCTGCCCAGCTGGGCCTGGCGGGCCTGCTCCAGCCGGCCGCCGAGCAGCAGCTGCTGCAGCCCCAGCACCAGGGCCGTCACCGCTGCCGCGAGGCCTCCATAGGTCAGGGCGGCCCGCAGCCGGCCGTCAGGGGCGTCGCGGCGAGCCATCGGGCACGAACACGTAGCCGTAGCCCCAGACCGTCTGCAGGAAGCGGGGGCGGCGGGGATCCGGCTCGATCAGCCGTCGCAGCCGCGACACCTGCACGTCCATGCTGCGGCTGTCGGTGTCGCTGTCGGGGCCGCGGGCCAGCTCGATCAGCCGCTCCCGGGACAGGGGCCGGTGGGGATGGCGCACGAAGGCCGCCAGCAGCGCGAATTCGCCGCTGGTGATCGGCAGCGGCTGGCCACCGCGCTCCAGGCGGCGTGCGGCCGGATCAAACAGGCAGTCCCCGAAGCGCAGGCAGGGTTCCCCGGGCTGGGGAGCCCCGGCCGGCCCCGGGCGGCGGCGGCGCAGCACCGCCTCGATCCGGGCGGTCAGCTCCCGCGGCAGGAACGGCTTGGCCAGATAGTCATCCGCCCCCTGCTCCAGGCCGATGATCCGGTCCACCCCATCGGCCCGGGCGGTGAGCATCAGCACCGGCAGGTCGTCACCGGCATCCCTGAGACGACGCAGCAGCGTCAGGCCGTCCTCTCCCGGCAGCATCAGGTCCAGCACCAGCAGATCCGGCCGCTCTCCCCCCAGCTGCCCCTGCAGGCGGGCCTGCAGCTGGGCGCCATCGGCCAGGGTGCGGACCCGGTAGCCCTGGTCGCTGAGATGGGCGGCCAGCATCGCCCGCAGCTCCGGGTCGTCATCGACCACCCAGAGGCAAACAGGCCGGGAGGGTGCCTCAGCGCCCATGCTGCGAGCCGGGGGCGCTGGCGGCGGGCCGACGGGCCAGCTGCAGCCTGGCGCGCCCGCAGTCGCCGCAGGGGCGCGCACGGGCCATGGTCAGGGCACCAGCGAGGCCTTGTCGGCCACCACCCGCACCAGCTTGGTGGCGCTGACCACTCCCTTCGGATGCACCAGCAGCACGGCCCAGGTCTGGGTGCCGGGCTTGTAGGGGGCCTGCACGGTCCTGAAGATGCCGCCCCCGCCGAGGGCAGCCAGCTCGATGCTGGGGCTCTCCATCGCGGCCACCTGGGTCTGGCTGAGGGCGCTGATGCCGCCCGCGGCGTAGGCCCCGTCCAGGGGGTCATCGAAGATGACATCCACGTCGTAGCGCTGGCCGGTGAGCACCGCATCCGGGATCAGCACGCTCACCGGCAACGGCTGCTCTCCGTTGCGCACGATCGTCGACTCCCGCAGCAGGGTCTGCGCCGTGAAGCGGCTGCCGTCGCTCTCCAGCACCAGCCGCTGCTCCCCTTCCAGCCGGAACACGCTCGGCCCCTGCTGACGGCTGCCCACCACCCGCAGGGTGACGCTGGGGCGCCCATCCCGCAGCGGCGGCCCCTGCCGCAGGCTCCAGCGGGCATCCGGGAACTGCTGACGCAGGGCCTGACGTCGGCTCTGCATCCGGGCCGGATCGATGCCGGGGCCCTGCTGCAGCAGAGCCGCCAGGGGGGCGTCGTCCTTGGCGTTGAGCGCGGTCTCCAGCGCCTGCAGCTGGGCCGCGCTGGGGGAGGCGGCCAGGGCGGGGCGGGGCAGGCCCGCTGCGACCAGCGCCAGCACGGGCAGCAACGCCGCGGGGAGGACTCGGATCCGGCGGCGATCCGGGCGGCGAAGGGCAGGCATCGGCGAGGGGTCGGGCGGGGAGTCGGCGGGACGCCGGGTGGCCGGGCCCTGGGAAGAGGATGACGTGCCCAGCGAGGGGGTGCGGGAGCATCGCCATGCCTCCCGGGCCTGGGGCATGAATCTGGAAGGGTTCTACGTCTGACCGAGGGGTCTCCGCCACCTTTCGCGGCGGATTGACGGACCGGATGCGGAGGCAAGCGGCGCGGCCCGGGGTGGAGGGGGAGTCGGCGGCACGGTCGGGAGCGGATCCGCGTGCTGGCTGGTCGCCTGGAACAGCGCCTTTAAGTTGGGCGCCCCCTCCGGCCTCCCCGTTCCGTGCCATGCCCACGCTCCTGATCGCCGCCAGCGGCACGGGCGGCCACCTGTTCCCGGCCCAGGCCGTGGCCGATGCCCTGCCCCCCGACTGGCAGGTGGAATGGCTGGGGGTCCCCGACCGGATGGAAACCCGGCTGGTGCCCCGCTCGATCCCCCTGCACACCGTGCGCGCCGGGGGGCTCCAGGGGCGCGGCCTGCGCAGGCTGCTCAATCTGCTGCGGCTGCTGCTGGCGATCGTCACGGTCAGGCGCCTGCTGCGGCGCCAGCGGATCAGCGCCGTCTTCAGCAGTGGCGGTTACATCGCCGCCCCCGCGATCCTGGCGGCCCGCTGGTGCGGACTGCCGGTGGTGCTGCACGAGAGCAACGCCATCCCCGGCCGGGTGACCCGGTTGCTGGGGCGGTGCTGCACCCGCCTGGCGGTGG
The DNA here is from genome assembly GCA_035285905.1 of Synechococcaceae cyanobacterium. Lineage (GTDB taxonomy): Bacteria > Cyanobacteriota > Cyanobacteriia > PCC-6307 > Cyanobiaceae > Cyanobium. Next base: position 8,847 of record JAYKJA010000090.1, on the reverse strand, counting down.
GGCTGCCGGAGGCGGCCGAGCGGCTGCCCGGTGGCCGTGCCCTGGTCACCGGCACCCCGGTGCGCCGGGCCTTCCTGCAGCCGGCGGCGCTGCCGGACTGGGCGCCGCGCGGCGAGGGGCCACTGCTGTTGGTGATGGGCGGCAGCCAGGGGGCCCTGGGCCTGAACCGCATGGTGCGACCGCTGCTGCCGCGGCTGGCCGCCGCCGGTTGCCGGGTGATTCACCTGACCGGCAGCAACGATCCGGAAGCGGGCCGGCTGCAGCTCGCCGGGGTGGTGGAACGCCCGTTCAGTGACGAGCTGCCCGGGCTGCTGCAGCACGCCGACCTGGCCATCAGCCGGGCGGGGGCCGGCAGCCTCAGCGAACTGGCGGTCTGCGGCACCCCGGCGATCCTGGTGCCCTTCCCCCAGGCGGCTGACCATCACCAGGACGCCAATGCCGCCGCGGCCGCGGCCCTCGGGGCCGCCGTGATCGTCTGGCAGCACGATCCCGACGGCAGCGCCCTGGAGCGGGCCGTCTGGCGGCTGCTGGGCCCACGGCTGCGGGGCGTCAGCGGCGGGCTGGATCCGCTGCAGGAGATGCGTCAGGGCATGGAGCGGCTGGCGGTGCGGGATGCGGGGGAACGGGTGGCCCAGCTGCTGCAGGAGCTGGTCTGAAGCGGGGGCCGATCCGGCGGCAGGCCGCGGCCCGGGGCATCAGTCGCCCGGTCCGGCCCCCTCGTCCCATTCCCGCCGCAGTGCCGCCAGCAGGCGCCGGTGACCGCGACGGTCCTGCAATCCCAGCCGCAGCCAGCTGCCATCGAGGCCGGCGAAGGAACGGCAATCGCGCAGCAGGATGCGATGGCGTCGCTCCAGAACCTGACGCAGCGGCTCCAGCGACCGGGGGCGTCCCCGGCACACGCCGCGCAGCAGCAGGAAATTGGCCGCCGCCGGCCTGGGCTGCAGCCCGGGCAGCAGGGCCAGCCGCGGCGGCAGCCAGTCCAGCTCCCGATCCACCCAGTCCCCGACCCGACGCTGCCAGCGCCTCAGGCCGGCGGGATCGGCCAGCAGCGCCGTGGCGGCGGCAGCGGCCAGTCCATTGACCGGCCAGGGATCGCGCCAGCCGGCCCAGCGCCCCAGGCGATCGGGATGGCCGAGGGCATAGCCGAGCCGCAGGCCCGCCACGGAGCAGAGCTTGGTCAGGCTGCGGATCACCACCAGGTTGGGGTGCCTCTCGAGCAGGGGCACCAGCGACTGGGCCTCTCCGCCGGGGACCAGCGGCAGAAACGCCTCATCGACGATCACCAGGGCGAATCGCTCCAGCAGCGGCTCCAGCGAGCGGCGGCTCCACAGCTGGCTGGTGGGGTTATGGGGATTGGTGATCCAGAGCACCTGCGCCGGCGCGGAGCCCTGCAGGGAGGGGAAGGCCTGCGGCCAGCCCTCTCCCCAGTCCAGCGGCAGGGGCAGCGGCTGCCAGGCCCCATCCCAGCAGGCCAGGGCCCGCAGGTAGTCGGCGAAGCCCGGCTGGGGCACCAGGCTCACGCCGCAGGCGGCCGCATCCCGGGCCGCCCAGGTGAACAGCTCGGCCGCGCCGTTGCCGGGCAGCACCCGGGAGGGATCGAGCTGATGCCAGGCCGCGATCGCCTGCCGCAGGGCGGTGGCCTCCCGGTCGGGGTAGTCCCGCAGGGTCAGCCCGGAGACAGCGGCCAGACCCAGCTGCCAGCGCAGGCGCGGCGGCGGGCCGAACGGCACCAGCGAGGCGCTGGCATCCAGCAGCTGATCGGGGCGGCAGCCGAGGCGGGCGGCGACGGCGTAGCGGTTGCCCCCGTGGGGTTCGGCGCCGGCGCCGGCCGCGGCCGACTCGGGCGGTGCGCCGCGATCACGGCTCGGGACCTGCACGGACGGTTGGCCGCAGCGACTCCCCCATCGTCCCGTGGCCGGGACGGCGCGCCAGCCCGTGGCCCGCTCCCGCACTCGCCTTCAGAGACCGCAGACCAAGGCAAGCCCCGCCTCGGGATCTCCGCTCCGCCGCGACCGCAGGCACCGCCCTGACGGCGCTTGTGCAACCGACCCGGCAGACGGACAGGGCAGGCGCCAGCCCCCGCCCCAGCACGGAACGGATCTGGCGACCGCCCGGTCAGGCCCGTGCTGGCGGGGTCCCGGAATCTGCAGTGGCCATCGAGGCGGAGTCCGGTGGCTGAGCCTTCGCTGGTTGTTCAGCAAGTTCTTAGGCTCGCCCCAGAGTCGGCGGAACCGACGTTGAGCCGATCGGGAGCCAGGACTTGAGTCGCCTCGCTTCCCCTGCCGGCCCAGTTTCGCTGCGGACGATCGGCCGGTGGCGCTGATCACGGGGGCGTTGCGCGGCATCGGCCTGGCCACGGCCCGGCTGCTGGCCCATCGCCGCTTCCGGATCGTGATCACCGCCCGCGGTGATTCCGGCCTGCGCGAGGCCGCCGCCGGTCTGGCGCTGCAGGTGGAGGTCGTCGCGCCGGCGATCCGGCTGGCGCGCCTGCGCTGGCTCTGGAGCCGCCAGGCCCGATCCGCCGTCCGGGGCCAGGCTCTGTTCGACAGCCACGAGGATTTCCTCGATCCGCAGCACATGCCCGCATTGGCCACGGCCCTCGAGGCAGCCCTGCAGCGACGCCAGCCGGCCGGGCGAGCGCAGGCGGGCGACCATCCGGCGGGGCCGGTGCGATGACGCGGCTGGAGCCCCTGCGCGACTGCTGGCCCGCCGCCGGCACCGATCCGTCGCTGCCGGCTCTGCGCCGGTGCCGCGCCGCGGACCCGCCCCTGCTGCTCTGCCTCGATCGCCGCGACGGCGGCCCGGCACCCGGCCCGGAGGGCCTGCTGGACGGGCTCTCCCCCGAGGAGCTCCAGCGCCATGCCGCCTACCGCCAACCGGCCGATCGCGAGCGATTCCGGCTGGGCCGCGCACTGCTGCGGCACTGGCTCGGCCTGTGGCACGGCCTGCCGCCCCGGGCCGTGACCCTGGCGATCGGCAGCAACGGCAAGCCCTTCTGCCCGGGGGGACCGGAGTTCAACCTCAGCCATTCCGGCGATCTGATCCTGCTGGCGCTGCACCCCTGTCGCGCGGTGGGGGTGGATGTGGAGCGCCATCGCCCGGAGCTCGACTGGGAGCCGATCGCGCGGCGGCTGTGGGGGGAGAGCCGCGCCCTGGAGCTGAGCCGGCTACCCGCGGCGCAGGCCGGTCAGGCCTTTCTGCAGCAGTGGTGCCGCTTCGAGGCCGCGGCCAAGGCCACGGGCCTGGGCCTGGCCGCCAGCGGGAGCGGAGCCACGGAGCAGGCCTGCCGGCTCTGGGATCTGCTGCTGCCGGACGACCATCTCGGGGCGGTGGCCCTGCTGGCGGACAGCACGGACCGCTGAACCGTGGAGCGTCGGCCGCCCCCCAGCGCGGCCCGGGCCGCGACGCCGGGGACGACCCCGGGGCGGGACGCCGCTGAAGCCTGTCCCCTGCTGCTGCGGATCGGGAGGCGCGACGGCGTGAGCGGCGAAGCGCCGGACCTGATCAGCGAGACTGGCGCCCACGACTCCGGGAACCGGCCCCTGTTCATGGTTGCAAGCGGAACCGCCGCCAGCGCTGACGCCAGCCGCGCCTTCCCCCTGGCCGCGATCACGGGCCACGGCACGCTCAAGCTGGCCCTGCTGCTCGCCGCCGTGGACCCCGGCCTGGGGGGTGTGGTGATCGCCGGAGGGCGCGGCACGGGCAAATCCGTGCTGGCCCGGGCCCTGCATGCACTGCTGCCGCCGATCGACGTGCTGGACCTGGGCGAGCGCCCCGGCACCGCCCGGCTCAACGGCGATCCGCGACGACCGGACGAATGGGATGCGGCCACCTGCCGCCGCATCACCGAGCTGGGCGGCGACCCCAGCGGCCAGGACCCCACCGCGCTGCTGCCCACCAAGGTGGTGCCGGCCCCGTTCGTGCAGGTGCCCCTGGGCGTCACCGAGGACCGGCTGCTGGGGTCGGTGGATGTGCCCGCCTCCCTGGCGGCCGGGGCACCGGTGTTCCAGCCGGGGCTGCTGGCGGAGGCCCACCGCGGTGTGCTCTACATCGACGAGCTGAACCTGCTGGATGACGGCATCACCAACCTCCTGCTGGCGGCGGTGAGCAGCGGCGAGAACCGCATCGAACGGGAGGGGCTGAGCCTGTCCCATCCCTGCCGCTGCCTGCTGATCGCCACCTACAACCCCGAGGAGGGGGCGGTGCGGGACCACCTGCTGGACCGCTTCGCCATGGCCCTGTCGGCCAACCAGGCCCTGACCCTGGAGCAACGGGTGGCGATCACCCGCTCGGCCCTCGACCACGGCGCCTCGGTCCAGGCCTTCCAGGCCCGGCACCAGGAGGAGACCGACGCGCTGGCCACCCAGCTGCTGCTGGCGCGCCAGTGGCTGCCGGACGTGCGCATCAGCCGCGAGCAGATCACCTATCTGGTGGGGGAGGCCCTGCGGGGCGGCGTCGAGGGGCACCGCTCGGAGCTGTATGCCGTGCGGGTGGCCCGGGCCCATGCGGCCCTCAGCGGCCGCGATCAGGTCGAAGCGGAGGACCTGCAGGTGGCCGTGCGGCTGGTGATCGCGCCGCGGGCGCTGCAGCTGCCGCCTCCCGATCCGGAGCAGCCCCTGGAGCCGCCGCCACCGCCGCCGCCGCAGGGCGAGCAACCGCCGGAGGAGCCGCCGCCACCGGAGGACGACCCGGAGCAACCGGAGGATCCGGAGTCCGATGAGCCCGAGGAGGACGACACGCCGGAGGACCAGGCGCCGCCGTCGATTCCCGAGGAGTTCCTGCTGGATCCGGAGGCCACCGCCATCGATCCCGATCTGCTGCTGTTCTCGGCGGCGAAGTCCCGCAGCGGCGGCAGCGGCAAACGCTCCCTGGTGCAGAGCGACAGCCGCGGCCGGTACGTGCGTCCGATGCTGCCCCGCGGCCCGGTGCGGCGCATCGCCGTCGACGCGACGCTGCGGGCGGCGGCGCCGTACCAGAAGGCCCGCCGGGCCAGGGAACCCCAGCGCACGGTGATCGTCGAGGAGGCGGATCTGCGGGCCAAGCAGCTGCAGCGCAAGGCCGGCGCCCTGATCATCTTCCTGGTGGATGCCAGCGGCTCGATGGCGCTCAACCGCATGCAGAGCGCCAAGGGAGCCGTGATCCGGCTGCTGAGCGAGGCCTACGAGAACCGCGATGAGGTGGCCCTGATCCCGTTCCGGGGCGAGCAGGCGGAGGTGCTGCTGCCACCCACCCGCTCGATCACCGCCGCCCGCCGCCGGCTGGAATCCATGCCCTGCGGCGGCGGCTCCCCCCTGGCCCATGGGCTCACCCAGGCGGCAAGGGTGGGGGCCAACGCCCTGGCCACCGGAGACCTGGGGCAGGTGGTCGTGGTGGCGATCACCGACGGCCGCGGCAACGTGCCCCTGAGCCGTTCCCTGGGCCAGCCGCCGCTGGAGGGGGAGGAGCCGGTGGATCTGAAGGAGGAGGTGAAGCAGGTGGCCGGTCGCTACCGGGCCCTGGGCATCCGGCTGCTGGTGATCGACACGGAGCGCAGGTTCATCGGCAGCGGCATGGGCCGGGATCTGGCCGAAGCCGCCGGAGGCCGTTACGTGCAGCTGCCCAAGGCCAGCGACCAGGCGATCGCCGCGATCGCGATGGAGGCCCTGGCGGCGATCTGAGCGCGGCGGCCGGGGTCAGAGCCGGGTGCGGGGCGCCAGGCGGGCCTCGGCCGCCTCCTTCTCCGCCCGGATCTGCTGCTGCCGGGCCCGCTCGCGCTGGTCGCGGTCGCGGGCGGCATCGGTCTGGGCGGGGTAGAGCTCGTCGAAGAACTTGCCCAGCCCGACGGCCACGCTGCGCATGCCATCCATGAAGCGGGGGTCGCTGGTGAGCTTGTTGACATCGCCGCCGACGGCCTCCCAGCGGGCGGTGAGCTTGCTGGCGTTGCTGAGGGTGGTCTTGAGATCGGAGATGGTGCGGGGGTTGTCGAGGGCGGCCGTGACGTTGTCGACGTGCTTGATCGCCTTGGCGGCGTCGGCGGAGGCCCGGTTGAGGTTGTTGAGGATCGGGTCGGCCTTGGTCACGGCCCGGTCGAGGTTGTGGGACAGGCGCTGGGCATCGGCGATCAGGCGATCGGCCCGGGAGGCGGTGGCACCGAAGCTGCGGGTGGTGGCCACCAGCTCGGGCACCAGTTTTTCCCGTTCGGCCTGACGCAGCAGGCGCTGCACCGAATCGGTGACGTCATCGAGGCTGGCGGCGGCGATGCCGGGGACGCGGCCGCCGTCGCAGACCAGGCGCTTGTTGTCGCAGCGGCTCTCCCGGGGACCCGGCAGCCCGGCCGCCAGGGGGGCGCCGCGTGGGATCAGCGACACCATGGCATCGCCACCCAGCAGCGAGGCGGTGCCGACGCGGGCAAAGACCGGGCGGGCCAGGCGCAGGCTCGGATCGGTGATCTCCAGCACGGCTTCCACCGCCTGATCGCTGACGTCGATGCTGCGCACGCTGCCCACCAGCACCCCGCGGAAGGAGACCGGCGAGCGGGCGGCGAGGCCGGCGGCATCGCTGAAACGGGCCCGGATCGTCCAGGTGTCGCGGCTGAGGGAGATCCCCCGCAGCCAGAACCACAGCCCCAGCCCACCGGCCACCGCCGCGAGGATCGAAAAGCCGACCAACGCCTCCCGCACACTGCGACGCATCGGCTCAGAGCTCCCTGGGCTGCATCGGTCCCTGCAGGCTACCGGTCCTGAATTGCCGGACGTAGGGATTTTCGGTGCTGTGGAACTGATCGAGGCTGCCCTCCCAGCGGAAGCGGCCGTCGTAGAGCAGGATCACCCGCTCGGCACAGCGCTCGATCGTGCTGAGCACATGGCTGACGACGACGGAGGAGGCCTGGGTGATCTCGGTGGTGCGCACGATCAGGTCCTCGACCCGGGTGCAGGCCACAGGATCGAGGCCGGCCGTCGGCTCATCGAACAGCAGCAGGGGCGTCCGGCCATCGGACCCGGAGGGATCGTCGATCAGGGCGCGGGCGAAGCTGACCCGTTTCTGCATGCCGCCGCTGAGCTCTCCGGGCAGCAGCTCCTCGGTGCCGATCAGACCCACGGCCTCGAGGGCGAGGCGCACCCGTTCCCGGATCTCCCGTTCGCTGAGCCGGCTGAAGCGATAGAGCAGGAATCCGACGTTCTCGCGCACGGTGAGGGAGGCCAGCAGGGCGGGGTTCTGAAACACCAGCCGCACGTCGGGGGGATGGCGCTGATCGAGGCGCAGATAGGTCTGGGGTTCGCCGTTGATCAGCAGCTGGCCGGAGGTGGGCAGCAGCAGACCGGCCAGCAGCCGCAGGATCGTGGATTTGCCGGCGCCGGATGGACCGACCACCACCAGCCGCTCGCCACGCCAGAGGCTCAGGTCGACCTTGTCGAGCACGGGCCGCTCGCCCCAGGCCATCGTCAGCTGCCGCAGCTCGGCCACGGGCCGTCGGGCCGTGGAGGCTGCCGTGGTCGTCTCCGGGCGGGGCGAGGGAGGGCGGGGCTGGCGAGCGGCCACGGCGGGGCCCGGCGGAACGACGTCCATCCTGACGGCTGAATCGCGCTGCGGTCGGCGCGGCCTGGGCGGGACAGGATTCCGTTCGTAGAGTTGGCGGATCCGGCAGCCTCCGCACCCGCTTGCCCGCCCGAGGCCCCGCTGCATTCCGCTCCCGCCGTCGTCGGCCGCCGGGGAGTCCGGGCCGACCCGGCTGGCTGGGTCGCGGCGACCTGCGGCAGCAGGACCTGGTGAGCCGTTCGCGCCGCGCCGCCCGCTGGCTGCAGCCGGGTCTGGTGGTCAAGCGCTGGATGTTCACCTCGGGCCTGGGGCTGCTGATCGCCCTGCTGGGGGCGGCGGTCTGGGCCGATCTGCAGCCGATCTACTGGGCCCTGGAAACGGTCAAGTGGTCCCTGGCCCGGGTGACCCAGGTGCTGCCGCGGGGGATCACCGGGCCGCTGGTGCTGGTGATCGGAGGGGGCCTGATCTGGCTGGGGCAGAGCCGCAGCTTCGGCTCGATCCAGCAGGCCCTGGCCCCGGAGAAGGACACCCACCTGGTCGATGCGCTGCTGGCCCAGCGGCGCCTGAGCCGCGGCCCGGCGATCGTCGCCATCGGCGGCGGCACGGGGCTGTCGACGCTGCTGTCGGGGCTGAAGCGCTACAGCGGCAACCTCACGGCGATCGTCACGGTGGCGGACGACGGCGGCAGCAGCGGTGTGCTGCGACGCGAGCTGGGGGTGCAGCCGCCGGGGGACATCCGCAACTGCCTGGCGGCCCTGGCCACGGAGGAGCCGCTGCTGACGCGGCTGTTCCAGTACCGCTTCCGCGCCGGCAGCGGCCTGGAGGGCCACAGCTTCGGCAACCTGTTCCTCTCGGCCCTGACGGCGATCACCGGAAGCCTGGAGTCGGCGATCACGGCCAGCAGCCGGGTGCTGGCGGTGCAGGGGCAGGTGGTGCCGGCCACCAACGCCGACGTGCGCCTGTGGGCGGAGCTGGAGAACGGCCAGCGGATCGAGGGGGAATCCCAGATCGGCCATGCCCCGAGCCCGATCGTGCGGCTGGGCTGCACGCCGGAGCGTCCGCCGGCGCTGCCGCGGGCCCTGGAGGCGATCGCCAACGCCGATCTGATCGTGCTCGGCCCGGGCAGCCTGTACACCTCCCTGCTGCCGAACCTGCTGGTACCGGAGCTGGTCACGGCGATCCGGCTGAGCCGCGCCCCGAAGCTCTACATCTGCAACCTGATGACCCAGCCGGGCGAGACCGACGGCCTGGATGTGGAGGGACACCTGCGGGCGATCGAGGCCCAGCTGGCCAGCCTCGGGGTGGAGCAGCGCCTGTTCAACGCGGTCCTGG
>JAYKJA010000089.1:0-17676 GCA_035285905.1 Synechococcaceae cyanobacterium | reverse complement strand
GCGATCAGATGGTCTCCGCCAGCCGCTCGCGGAACCAGGCGATGGTCGGCTCCAGCCCCTGCTCCAGGGTCACCGTCGGCTCCCAGCCCAGCTCCCGCCGCGCCAGATCGATCAGGGGCTGGCGCTGAAGCGGGTCATCCTGGGGCAGGGGACGGTGGATCAGCTCCAGCGAGGGATCGATGCGATCGCGCACGCGTTCGGCCAGCTGGCGGATGGTGAATTCACCGGGATTGCCGATGTTGATCGGACCGGTGTGTGAGCCGTTCATCAGCCGGATCATGCCCTCGATCAGATCATCGACATAACAGAACGAACGCGTCTGGCTGCCATCTCCGTAGAGGGTGAGCGGCTGACCCTGCAGGGCCTGAACGATGAAATTGCTGACCACACGACCGTCATCCGGCAACATGCGCGGACCGTAGGTGTTGAAGATGCGCATCACGCGGATCTCGGTGCCGTGCATGCGCTGGTAGTCGAAGCAGAGGGATTCGGCGATGCGTTTGCCCTCGTCGTAACAGGAGCGGATGCCGATGGTGTTGACGCAGCCGCGATAGCTCTCCGGTTGCGGATGAACCTCCGGGTCGCCGTAGACCTCGCTCGTGCTGGCCAGCAGCAGCCTCGCCCCCACGCGCCGGGCCAGGCCGAGCATGTTGTAGGTGCCGAGGAAGCTGGTCTTGGCGGTCTTGATCGGATTGAACTGGTAGTGCACCGGCGAGGCGGGACAGGCCAGATGCCAGATGCGGTCCACCTCCAGGCGGATCGGCTCCGTGACGTCGTGGCGGATCAGCTCGAAGCTCGGATGGCCGATCCAGTGGCGGATGTTGTCCTTGCGGCCGGTGTAGTAATTATCGAGGCAGATCACCTCCTCACCGGCCTGCATCAGGCGATCGATCAGGTGGGATCCAAGGAAACCGGCCCCGCCGGTGACCAGATTGCGATGGGCGGCTGCGCCTGCCATGGTCAACCCTCTCCCACACGCCAGACGTTAAGCCCCGCCGCCCTGGCCGCGGCGGCATCGGCCACGGCCCGCGCATCGAACAGCCAGGCGGGACGCCGCATCACCGCAGCGATGGCCTGCCAGTCGAGCTGGCTGTAGTGGCCCCATTCGGTCAGGATCAGCACCGCGTCGGCGCCGACGGCCGCCTCCTGCGGCGTGGCCGCCTGCAGCCAGCAGCCGTCTCCCCCCAGAGTCGCCCGGCCGGCGGCGGTGCCCGACTCCCGGCCCAGGTCCTGGGCGATCTGGCGCGGGCTGACCTTCGGGTCGACGATCGCCAGCTCGGCCCCTTCCTCGATCAGGTCGCGGCAGATGCCGATGGCCGGGGATTCGCGGGTGTCGTTGGTGTCGGCCTTGAAGGCGAACCCCAGCACCGCCAGCCGCTTGCCGCTGACCGTGCCGAACAGGCTGTTGACCACCAGCCGGGCGATGCGGTGCTGCTGCCAGCCGTTGAGGCTGACCACGTGCTCCCAGTAGCTGGCTGCCTCCTCCAGGCCGTAATGGCGGCAGAGATACACCAGGTTGAGGATGTCCTTCTGGAAGCAGCTGCCTCCGAAGCCCGGCCCCGCCTGCAGGAAGCGGGGGCCGATGCGGCTGTCGCTGCCGATCGCCCGCGCCACCTCGCGCACGTCGGCGCCGGTGGCCTCGCACAGGGCCGCGATCGCATTGATCGAGGAGATGCGCTGCGCCAGGAAGGCATTGGCGGTGAGCTTGGACAGCTCGCTGCTCCAGAGATTGGTGCGCAGGATCCGCTCCGGGCTGACCCAGTGGCCGTAGATCGCCGCCAGGGCGTCGATCGCCGTGTCGTCCTCTCCGCCGATCAGCACCCGGTCGGGGGTCTCGAGATCGCCGATGGCCGTGCCCTCGGCCAGGAACTCGGGGTTGGACAGCACAGAAAAGCTCTTGGCACCGCCGGCATTGCCCTGGGCCGCCGCCAGGATCGACTTGACCGCCTCCGCCGTGCGCACCGGCAGGGTGCTCTTCTCGACCACGATGGTGTGGCCGGTGGCGGCGGCGGCCACCTGACGGGCCGAGGCCTCGATCCAGCGCAGATCGCTGGCCTGTCCGGCACCGACGCCGCGGGTCTTGGTCGGGGTGTTCACCGAGAGGAACACCATGTCGGCGGCGGCGATGGCGCCATCCACCTCGGTGGTGAAGTGAAGATTGCGGCCGCGGGTGCGACCCACGACGGCATCGAGGCCGGGTTCGTAGACCGGCAGCCGACCCAGATCGGGGTCGTTCCAGGCCGCGATGCGCTCGACGTTGAGATCAACGACCGTGACCTGAATGGAGGGGCAGCGATCGGCGATGACCGCCATCGTGGGCCCCCCGACATAACCGGCTCCGATGCAACAGATGGTCCGGATTGGAGGTGCCCCCGCAGACATCAGCTCTGAAGTGTCCGTCTCCAGGGGAGGTTACCGCCGATCCGCGGACCCCCGGCCAGCTCCCGGCCAGGAGGCTCCGCAGTCCAGCTAAGAATTGGCGGAAAATCCACTGCGGATCGCGGGCCGCTGCGGCTCCGGCCTGGAAAAAGACTGTCCATCAGCGCCGCTCCGCATCCAGCCGCTGACGGCGCCGCAGCGCCAGCGCCTCCCCCAGGGCCGGCCCCGGCAGCATCCCGGCGGCGATCAGGTCCCGGGCCGACTCCGCCGAGCGCAGATGACGCCAGCGCAGCCACCAGCGCAGCAGCGGCCGCCGCGGTCCGAGGCCGGCGACCAGCGCCAGGGGCACCACCTCCGGCAACCAGCCATGGGCCTCCAGCACCTCGCTCCAGCGCGACGGGGGCCAGTGGCGGGCCTCGGGCGGCAGTTCCCCCAGCCGCTGCCGCAGCCGCTGCAGCCCCTCCAGCAGACGGTGCTGGCGATGGGGCAGCTGCAGCCGTTCCGCCAGGGGCAGCGGCTGCTCCAGGATCGCCAGCAGCGCCGTCAGCGGCGCCACCCCGGCCCGCGCCGCCCAGCGCAGCCGCAGGGGCCAGCTGCGATCGGCCTGCAGGGCGGGATCCAGCAGCTGCAGGCCTCCCCACTGCTGCAGCGCCTCCAGGGCCTGGGGCCAGGGTTCCCGCTCCAGCAGCAGCTCCAGCTCCATGCGCAGCCGCGTGCCGAGGGCCGGGGGGGCCTGGCCGGGGGGATCCCCCGGCCGCCAGGGCCAGGGCCAGGCCTCCAGGGTGACGCTGGCCTGGCGGCGACTGGCAGCGCTCAGGTGGAAGCCGAGGCGTCCGGCGTAACGGGCGGCGCGCAGCAGGCGCGTCGGGTCATCGCGCAGGCTCTGCTCATGCAGGAAGTGGAGGCGACGCAGAGCCAGATCCCGCTGCCCCTCAAAGGGATCGAGCAGCGCCTCTCCGCCGGGACCGAGCACCAGCGCCATCGCGTTGATCGTCAGATCGCGGCGGGCCAGGTCGTCCTCGAGCCGGGCGAAGCGCACCTGCGGGTTCTCCGCCGGCCGGGGGTAACTCTCCCGCCGGGCCGTGGCCAGATCGATCAGCACCCCGTCGAGATCGAGTTCCACCGTGCCGAAGGCGTCGTGGAACTGGCAGCGCAAAGGGGTTCCCGGCGCCGCTGGCGCCTGCTGCTGCAGGGCCTGCGCCAGGCGATGGGCGGCGGCGACCCCCGGGAGCGGATCCTGCGGCCCCTGCTCCACCACCAGATCCAGATCGGGCAACCCTCTCCAGGGGTCGCGATGCAGGCGATGCAGCAGCAGATCCCGCACGGCACCACCCACCAGCGCCAGGCGGCTGCCCGGCAGGGTGCGGGCGACGCTGGAGAGCAGCAGCGGCACGAACGGCAGCTCGGCAACGGCCGGGGCGGTGGCGGACACGCTCAGGGCCGCGAAGGGGCCGTCGGGGGCATCCGTCATGATGCCGCCACAGCGACCGTCCGGCATGACCAGGTCCCCTGCGCCCCCCGCCTCCCCGGAGCCGTGCCGGCGGGGCCTGATCCTGGCGGGCGGCAGCGGCAGCCGCCTGGCGCCGCTCACCGTGGCCGTCAGCAAGCAGCTGATGCCGGTGTACGACAAGCCGATGATCTATTACCCCCTGTCCACGCTGATGCTGGCGGGGCTGCGGGAGGTGCTGATCATCACCACCCCGCACGACCAGGACGCCTTCCGCCGGCTGCTGGGCGACGGCAGCCAGTGGGGCATGCGCATCGCCTACGCCGTGCAGCCCGCCCCTGAGGGGCTGGCCCAGGCCTTCCTGATCGGGGCCGAGTTCCTCGACGGCGCCCCGGCGGCCCTGGTGCTGGGGGACAACCTGTTCCACGGCCATGAGCTGATCCCGCAGCTGCAGGCCAGTTCCGCCAGGGGCCAGGGGGCGACGGTGTTCGCCTATCCGGTGCGGGATCCCGAGCGCTACGGGGTGGTGAGCTTCGCGCCGGACGGAACGGTGCTGGACATCGTCGAGAAACCGAGCCGTCCGCGCAGCCGCTATGCCGTGACCGGGCTGTACTTCTACGACGCGTCCGTCGTCGAGCGGGCCTTGCGGGTGACCCCCTCGCCGCGCGGCGAACTGGAGATCACCGACCTCAACCGCCAGTACCTGGAGGACGGACTGCTGCGGGTGGAGCTGATGGGTCGCGGCATGGCCTGGCTCGACACCGGCACCTGCGACTCCCTGCACGATGCCGCCAGCTACATCCGCACCCTGGAGCATCGCCAGAGCCTCAAGGTGGGCTGTCCGGAGGAGGTGGCCTGGCGCCAGGGCTGGATCGACGACAGCGCCCTGATCAACCTGGCGGAACCGCTGCGACGCAGCGGTTATGGAGACTATCTGCTGCAACTGCTGGAGACCCCCGATGCAGGCTGAAGCCTTCGCCATCCCGGGACCGCTGCTGCTGACGCCGCGTCTGTTCGGCGACGACCGCGGCTTCTTCTTCGAGAGCTGGAATGCGCAGGTGTTCGCAACCCTGCTGGCCGAGACCGGGGCGGAGGCCCCCCAGCCGGCGCCGGACTTCGTGCAGGACAACCACTCCCGCTCGGCCCTGGGGGTGCTGCGGGGCCTGCATTACCAGCTCGCCCCCCACGCCCAGGGCAAGCTGGTGCGCTGCGTGGCCGGGGAGATCTTCGACGTGGCGGTGGATCTGCGGCGCAGCTCCCCCCATTTCGGCCGCTGGATCGGCGCCCACCTGAGCGCCGGGAACCACCGGCAGATGTGGGTGCCGGTGGGCTTCGCCCATGGCTTCCTCAGCCTCTGCGACGGCAGCGAGGTGCTGTACAAGACCACCGACGTGTGGCACCGGGAGTCGGAGCGGGCGATCCGCTGGGATGACCCGCAGATCGGCATCGACTGGCCCCTGGCCTCCCTGGCCGGGCTCACGCCCCAGCTCTCCGGCAAGGACGGCGAGGCCCCCACCCTGGCCGAGCAGCTGGCGGCCGGGGAGGTGTTCGCGTGAGCGCCGCCGGGATTCCCGGAAGCGGCGGCGGCGGGGAGGGCGGCCTGAAGGTGCTGCTCACCGGCGCCGGCGGCCAGCTGGGCCGGGCGCTGCTCGCCAGCCGGCCGCCGGGCATCACGCTGGTGGTCACCGGCCGGGCCGAACTCGACCTGGCCGATGCGGAGGCGTGCCGGGCCCTGGTCTGCCGCGAGCGACCCGACTGGGTGCTCAATGCCGGCGCCTACACGGCCGTCGACCGGGCCGAGACGGAGCCGGAGCTGGCGCTGGCGGTGAACGGCGCAGCGCCGGCGGCCTTCGCCGAGGCGCTGGCGGAACGATCCGGCCGGCTGCTGCAGCTGAGCACCGACTTCGTCTTCGCCGGCCAGCAGGGCCATCCCTACCGCCCGCAGCAACCGGTGGCGCCCCTCGGGGTCTACGGCAGCAGCAAGGCGGAGGGGGAGCGGGCCGCCCTGGAGATCCTGGGCCCCTCCCATGCCACGGTCCTGCGCACCAGCTGGGTCTACGGCCCGGTGGGGCACAACTTCTGCCTGACGATGCTGCGGCTGCATCGCCAGCGGGGCGCCAGCGGCGAGGCCCTGGGGGTGGTGGCCGACCAGGTGGGCTGCCCCACGGCGACCCACACCCTGGCCCAGGCCTGCTGGGCCGCGATCGCCCGGCAGCTCACAGGCCTGCAGCACTGGTGTGACGCCGGCGCCGCCAGCTGGTACGACTTCGCCGTGGCGATCGGCGAACTGGGGGTGGAGGCGGGCCTGCTGGAGCAGGCGGCTCCGGTACGCCCGCTCACCACGGCCGAGTACCCCACGCCGGCCCGGCGCCCCAGCTACTCCCTGCTCGACGCCAGCGGCACGCGCCAGGCCCTGGGGCTGGAGCCCCGCCACTGGCGGCAGGCCCTGCGGGAGGTGCTGGCGGAGCTCTCCGCCGGAGCGGCAGCCGCTTCCGGAGCGCCCGCAGCGCAGTGACAGACTCGCCGCAACCGCCCGTCCCAGCCATGGCCAACCTGCTCCCCGAAGGGGTCGAACGGGTGCTGGTCACCGGCGGGGCGGGCTTCATCGGCGGGGCCGTGGTGCGGCGGCTGCTGCGCCACAGCGGCGTCACGGTGTTCAACCTCGACAAGTGCGGCTACGCCAGCGACCTCAGCGGCATCGAGGCCGAGCTGGCGAGCCTGCCGCCGGAGCAGGCGGAGCGCCACCGGCTGTTGCGGGTCGACCTGGCCGATGAGGCCGCCACGGACGCCGCCGTGCGACAGGCCGATCCGGACCTGGTCCTGCATCTGGCGGCCGAAAGCCATGTGGACCGCTCGATCGATTCCCCCGGCAGCTTCCTCAGCAGCAACGTCCTCGGCACCTTCTCCCTGCTGCAGGCGGTGCGGCGGCACCACGGGGCCCTGCCGCAGGAGCGGCAGCAACGCTTCCGCCTGCACCACATCAGCACCGATGAGGTCTTCGGCTCCCTGGGGCCGGAGGGCCGCTTCAGCGAGACCACCGCCTACGACCCCCGCAGCCCCTATTCGGCCAGCAAGGCGGCGAGCGATCATCTGGTGCAGGCCTGGCATCACACCTACGGCCTGCCGGTGGTGCTGACCAACTGCAGCAACAACTACGGCCCCTGGCAGTTTCCCGAGAAGCTGATCCCGGTGGTGATCCTCAAGGCGGTGGCCGGCGAGCCGATTCCGCTCTACGGCGACGGCGCCAACGTGCGCGACTGGCTCTACGTGGAGGACCATGTGGACGCCCTGCTGCTGGTGGCCGGCCGCGGCGAGGTGGGGCGCAGCTACTGCGTCGGCGGCCACGGGGAGCAGACCAACAAGCGGCTGGTGGAGACCCTCTGCACGCTGCTCGATCAGCTGCGCCCCCAGAGCGCACCCCACGCCTCCCTGATCACCCCGGTGCGCGACCGGCCGGGGCACGATCGCCGCTATGCGATCGACCCGACCCGCATCGAGACGGAACTGGGTTGGCAACCGCGCCACGGGCTGGATGCAGGGCTGGCGGTCACCGTGCGCTGGTATCTGGAGCATCTCGACTGGTGTGCCCGGATGCGCGAGCGGGCTGGCTATGGCGGCGAACGTCTAGGCTGACCCGCCACTCACCGCGGACACACAGGACAGGCAGAACTCCATGCGCAAACTCTTTGCCTTTCCGAAGCGGCTGATCAAGTATCTGAAGATCAAGGTCTTCATCCTGATTATCTATATCACAAGCGTCCTGGAGGTGATCTTTTCCCCCTGGGGACTGCGCGGCGGCCTGGAGAGTCGGCTCAGGCCCCTGCCGGCGGAGCAGCCGGGCTGCGGTGAGCAGCCACGCAAGCTGGCGGTGTTCGTGGCCTATTCGCCCCGCCTCACCCTGTCGACCCGGGCCTACATCGAGACCCTCGCCAAGGCCGGCTTCGCGATCCTCTACATCTGCAACTGCGCGATCGAGCCCGCATCCCGCGAGGCCCTGCGACCGCTCGTCTGGCGCCTCTATGAACGCCGCAATCTCGGCCGCGACGTCGGCGCCTTCCGCGACGGGGTACTGCTGCTGGAGAAGCTCGGATTGCTGCGGGATTGCCAGATGCTGGCCATCGCCAACGACTCCATGCAGTTCCTGCCCGGCGCCAACGCCGAGTCCCTGGTGAAGGCCCTGCAGGAGTTTGAAAGCAGCGACGATGAAGGCCTGTTCAGCCATATCTCCCACACCCACGCCACCCATTACCAGTCCTACTTCCAGGTGATCAAGAATCCGATCATCCGGTCGCCGCAGTTCCTGCGGTTCTGGCGTGAGTACTGGCCCCTGAGCCACCGCGGCCACTGCATCTACGAAGGCGAGATCGCCCTGTCCACCAAGGTGTATCGCCACTTCAGCAAGGTGCGGGTTCTCTACACCAGCGAAGCCCTGCAGTCGGCCCTCTCCGCCGCCTTTGCCGAGCGCGGCGGCGTGCCCGCCGATGAGATCCTGCGGTTGCTTCCCTCCCCGGCCCGCACCGTGCAGCGCCGCAAGGTGGGCTATGCCCTCGATCAGATCCTGCGCATGGGCGATGCCCGCCAGTCCCTCACCCCCTGGCAGCTGTACTGCGTCGCCGACCTGATCGAAAACAGCAACCCCAGCCACGTCGCCGCCTTCCTCTACCCGATCTATCTGCAGTGTCCGCTGGTCAAGCAGGACCTCTGCGTCGGTGGCACCTTCAGCATCGCCCAGTGCATCGCCCTGTTCCGCGAGGCGCTGGAGCATTCGGCCCGCCACAGCGACGAGGCGATCGACATCGATGCCCATGTGGAAGAGTTCAGCGATGTGATCTATGCCAAAGGGACACCGATGAGCTACAGCAACAAGCCCCGCGAATCGGCACTCAAGGGCATCACCGGTGGCTTCGTCTTCTCAGCCACCTATGACGGCAACCTCTGACCCCATCAGCGCACCGCCGCGGCGGCTGACCATCCTCACGATCAACTACCACTGCAGCGCTCTGGTGCTGGAGCTGGTGAGCAGCCTCGAGGCCTGCGCCGATCCCTCCCTGGCGATCCTCGTGGTCGACAACAGCCCGGGCGATCCCGGCCTCGATCCCCTGCGGGACAGGCCCGGACTCACCCTGCTGCAGGCCGAGCGCAACCTCGGCTTCGGGGCCGGCTGCAACCTGGGGCTGGAGCACCTGCAACGCCACGACCCCGACAGCCTGGTCTGGCTGCTCAACCCCGATGCCCGGCTGCTGCCCGGAGCCATCGCCGCCGTGCGTCGCTGCCTGCAGGCCCCCGGGGCCCCCGCCGTGCTGGGCACCCGCATCCGCGACCTGCAGGGCCGGATCTGGTTCGACCGCGGCCGCTTCGACCCCTGGCTGGGCCGCCTGCTGCACCGCCCGGCCAGCGACTCCAGCGCAGCCGCCAGCTCAGCCCCCCCCGCAGGCGCCGCCGGCACGGCTCCACCCGCCACCGCCCCTGCCGCCCAGGGGGCTGCCCGCCGCGACGACCAGGAAGCGCTGAGCGAGGCCAGCGACTGGCTCTCCGGCTGCAGCCTGATCCTCGACCCGAAGGCCCTGTCGGTCCCGCCGCGCTTCGATCCCCAGTTCTTCCTCGACTACGAGGACGCCGAACTCTGCCTGCGGCTGCGCCGCCACGGCCACCCGGCCCGCGTCACCCGCGCCGTGCTGGTGGAGCATGCCGTCTCCGCGGTGACGGCCCGGGCGCCACGGGCCAAGTACCGCCACGCCACCTTCAGCAAGCTCTACCTGCTGCACCGCCACGCCACGCCCCTGGGCCTGGGGCTCAACCTGTTGCTCTACGCCCTGCGCCCGCTCGGCCAGTGGCCCCGCGACCGCTCCCAGGCCCTCGGCCGCTGGGCTGGCCTGGCGGACTACCTGGCCTGGTGCGGGCGCCGCTGGCGGGGAGACCGGCGCCTCCGGCATCCGCGCACCCGGTTCACCGCCGCATCCTGAGGAAGCGGCGCAGCAGGGCCAGCAGCGTCGCCGGTCGCCGCTGGGTGGGGCAGTAGCGCCAGAGCAGATAGAGCAGCGGCGGCAGATACAGATGGGACTTCGGGTGCCCCAGGCTCCACCACAGCCCCCGCAGGCTGTGCAGCGGCAGGCGCTTCTGGCTGGGGGAGAAGTCGTTGAGCAGCACCACCCGGGGCGTGACCCAGGCGGGGATGCCCGCGGCCACCGCCCGCATCACCAGCTCGGAATCGGCGTGGTAATGGGGCAGCCAGCGGGCGTTGTACAGCCCGATGCGGCGGAACACGCTGTGGTGGATCAGCACGCCATTGCCGGCCAGGGCATCGACGGGCAGCACCTCGCTGGCGGCCTCAGCGGGGCTGAGCGCGTCGCTGCGCTCGCCGTGGTGGCCCAGCCGCAGCAGCTCCTCCCCGCCCCAGACCGTGAAGCTGCCCAGGGACCAGATCCGCTCGGGATCCTCCAGATGGTTGATCTGGCTGCCGAGGATGCGGCAGCCATGGCGCAGGGCCAGCTGCAGCAGCCGCTCCACATGGTCGGCGGCGATCACGGCGTCGTCGTTGATGGTCAGCAGCCACTCGCTGCCGCTGGCCAGGGCGTGGGCCACGCCGATGTTGGTGGCGCCGGCCCAGAAGTCGTCCTCACCGGCGGCCAGCACCTGCACCTGCGGGTAGGCCCGGCGGATGGCCTCGACGCTGCCGTCGCTGGACTGGGAGTCGACCACCACCACCCGCAGGGCGGGATGGGTCTGGCGGCTGATCCGCTCGAGGAAGCGCAGGGTGAGGGGGCAGCGGTTGCGGATGGGCACCACCGCCGTGACCGTGGCCGGAGACATCGCCGCCCGTACCGGCTCCGGCGCTGCAGCCGGCAGGGCGGAGTCCGCCACCCGCGCGGCAGCTCGGAGCCCGGGGCGGTGGTCAGGCGGAATCGGCATGCAGCGGCTCGATCGGCGCCAGGCGGGGATCGAGGATCTTCGGCCCCATCCCCTCGAACTTCACGGCGATGGAGATCTTCTCGCCGCTGCCGAACAGGTGGGTGACCACCCCATCCCCGAAGGCGCTGTGGCGCAGGCGATCCCCCACCGCCCAGGCCCGGGCCGGCAGGCTGCGCCGCCGCACCGCATTGGCCGGCTGGGCCGCCGATCCGCCGGCCTCGATGCGGCGCGCCTCCGGCCGATCGACGCGGGTGAGCCGATCCATCCGCTGCTCGCGCCTGAGGGCCGCGCCGCCGCTCTGGGGCACATCCCCCTCGATCAGCTGGGGGGGCAGCTCCGAGAGAAACACCGACGGCACCGCCGGCTCCCGCATGCCGCCCCAGAGACGGCGCTCGCTGGCATGGGAGAGGAACAGCCGCTCCTTGGCACGGGTGATGCCCACGTAACAGAGGCGGCGCTCCTCCTCCAGGGCGGCGGGATCCTCCAGCGAGCGGTAGCTGGGGAACAGGCCCTGCTCCAGCCCCACCAGGAACACCACGGGGAACTCCAGCCCCTTGCTGGCGTGCAGGGTCATCAGCGTGACCCGGTCCGCGGCGGTGTCCTTGTTGTCGGCGTCGCTGGCCAGGGCGGCGCCGGAGAGGAACCCCTCCAGCGACCCCTCCTCGTTTTCCTCCTGGTACTGCAGGGCCGCATTGACCAGCTCCTGCAGGTTGCGGCGGCGCTCCTCCGATTCATCGCTGGCGTCGCTGATCAGTTCCGCCAGATAGCCGCTCTGCTCCATCACCCGCTGCACCAGCTCCGACGGAGGGGCGTCCTGGCTGCGGCGCTGCAGATCCTGGATCAGCTCCCCGAACTGCAGCAGGCCCCGGGCGGAGCGCCCCCCCAGGGACCGCACCGATTCCGGATCGCAGATCAGATCCCACAACGGCAACCCCAGCTGGTTGGCCGCATCGGTGAGCCGCTCCACGGTGGTCTTGCCGATGCCGCGGCGGGGCACGTTCAGCACCCGCAGCAGGCTGACGCTGTCGTTGGGGTTGACCAGCAGGCGCAGGTAGGCCAGCACGTCCTTGATCTCGCGCCGGTCGTAGAAGCGCAGCCCGCCGACCACCAGGTAGGGCAGACCCCAGCGCACCAGCGCCTCCTCGATCGCCCGGGACTGGGCATTGGTGCGGTACAGCACCGCCATGTCGCCCCAGCGCAGATCGGGGTTGGCGGCCTGCAGCTGACGCATGCGCTGCACCGCCGCCTCCGCCTCGGCGATCTCGTCATCGCAGCGGGTGAGCCGGATCGCCTCGCCTTCGCCGCGGGTGGGACGCAGCACCTTGTCGATGCGTTCGCTGTTGTTGGCGATCAGGGCGTTGGCCGCCTCCAGGATCGTGGAGGTGGAGCGGTAGTTTTCCTCCAGCTTCACCATCGTGGCGGTGGAGGCATCAGGGGCACCGTCACCGAAATCCGACTGGAATCCCATCAGGATCTTGAAGTCGGCGGCGCGGAAGCTGTAGATGCTCTGATCCGCATCGCCGACCACGAACACGGAGCGATCACGCCAGTCGTCGTAGCTGGCCGGGTCGCAGCCATCGGTGACCAGCAGCTTGATCAGTTCATACTGGGTGTGGTTGGTGTCCTGATATTCATCCACCAGCAGGTGCCGGAAGCGACGGTGCCAGTAGTTGCGGATCTGGTCGTTCTGGCGCAGCAGCTGCACGGGCAACAGCAGCAGATCATCAAAGTCGAGCGCATTGTTGGCCGCCATGGCGCGGCGGTAGAGGCGATAGGCCTCGGCCAGCTTGCGTTCGCGCACCCCCTGGGCCGCGGCCTCCAGCTGATCGGGGAGCAGGCCCTGGTTCTTGGCGGTGCTGATCGCCCAGCGCACCTTCTTGGGTTCGAAACGCTTGGGATCCAGCTGCAGATCCTGGGTGACGATCTCCTTCACCAGGGAGAGGGCGTCGTTCTCATCGAAGATCGAGAACTGGCGGGTCCAGCTCAGGCCTTCCGGATCCTTGTACTTGTCGATGTCGAAGCGCAGCAGCCGGGCGAACAGGGCGTGGAAGGTGCCGATCCAGAGGTCCTTGATCACCTCGCGGTAGATGCGGCTGCGCAGCTGCTTCTGCTCCACCGCAGGCAGGGTGGAGAGGGGCTGGGCGAACTGGTTCTGGGCCAGCCGCTGGGCCAGCAGCAGCTCCAGCCGCTCGCGCATCTCACGGGCGGCCTTGTTGGTGAAGGTCACCGCCAGCAGCTGTCCCGGATCGACGCCGTGGTGGCCCACCAGGTGGGCGATGCGGTGGGTGAGGGCGCGGGTCTTGCCGCTGCCGGCTCCGGCCACCACCAGCAGGGGCCCGTCGCGGTGGTCCACCGCACGGCGCTGGGCGTCGTTGAGACCGGCCAGGAAACTCAAGATCGCCGCGCTGGGGGATTCAAGATAGCCACCGGGGGCCCGCACGGCCCCCGGATCCGCCGGGGTCAGGACAGGGTCCGGCGCTTGCCGCGACGCTCGAGCGAGGCGAGGTCCTCGAAGGTCTCGGAGCGCTGGCGCAGCTGCTCGAAACTGCCCGAAGCCTTGATCCGACCACGCTCGAACTCATAGATGCAATCGGAGCGCATCACGGTGGAGAGGCGATGGGCGATCACCACCAGGGTGCAGCGTCGTCCGATCAGCTCGATCGCATCCATCACCTCGGATTCGGTGCGGTTGTCGAGGGCGCTGGTGGCCTCATCGAGGACCAGGAACTGGGCATCGCGGTAGAAGGCCCGCGCCAGGGCCAGGCGCTGCCGCTGGCCGCCGGAGAGGCGCACGCCGTTCTCGCCGATCGGGGTGTAAAGCCCCATCGGCAGTTCCGCCACGATGTCGGCCAGCTGGGCCGCCTGCAGGGCCTCCCACACCCGGTCCTGGTCGATCGATTCCAGATCCTCGGCAAAGGCCACGTTCTCGATCACGTTGCTGTTGAGCAGGTGAATCGACTGGGGGACATAGGCGCAGTTGGCCTGCCAGGCCGGCACGTCCGGAGCCTCGACGTCGATGCCGTCGAGCTGCAGGCTGCCGGCGGTGGGCCGCAGCAGGCAGAGCAGCTGGTTGGCGGTGGTGGTCTTGCCGCTGCCGGTGGCGCCGACGAAGGCGATGCGGGAGCCCACCGGGATCGACAGGGAGATGTCATGCAGCACATCGCTGCTGCTGCCGGGGTAGCGATAGCTGACGTGATGCAGCCGGATCGAGCGCTGGGGCTTGAGCCCTTCAGGGGAGGGAACGCCGGGGGAGCGCAGGGTGAGGCGCTGCTCCGGCAGATCCAGCAGTTCGAGCGTGGCCTGCAGATCCGGCAGGCCGGCCCGCAGGGAGGTGATGGCGCGGAAGGAATCCTGCAGCGGAGGGGTGAGCTTCAGCGAAGCCACCGCCACGGTGGCCAGGAAGGGCACGATGCGCATCATCGCGCCAGGGTCCTTGCTGGAGAGCAGCGGCAGCATGCCGATCGCGAAGATCAGCGTGATCCCGAACGGCTCGATCAGCGCCCGCGGCATCACCGGCAGCACCTCCGCCTTCCAGATGAACGGCACCACATCGCGCCCGACGCTGGTGAACTGACGTTCGAAATAGGGTTCGCTGCCGCTGAGATGAATGTCCTGAATCGTGCGAATCGATTCACTCAGCATCTCGTTGGTCTGATTCTCCAGGGTGATCCGCTGCCGCGCCGCGAAGCGCAGGTAGGGGGTCACGGCCGTGGTGATCAGGAAATACCCCAGCAGCAGGCTGACGATCAGGATCAGGGCCGGCAGGCGCCCCACCAGCAGGATGCCGAGCGCCAGCAGCGCGATCACGAACAGGCCGCTGGCCAGCTGCAGCAACGGCAGCACCACGATGTCCGCCACGCGGGCAACGTTGACCAGCACCTTGAGGGTGATCGAGGCGCTGGTCTGGCCGAGGAAGTAGGCGTAGGGCTGGGCGAGCAGGCGCTGCTGGGCGAGTTCCGAGAGATCGCGCCAGATCGAGGCCTTGAGGCGAAGCTGGGAGGCGTAGAGGGTCAGCTTCGACAGGGAGGAGAACCAGGCCGCGACGATGAAGGCGATCACCAGCGTCAGCACCTTGCTGCGCGGGTCATCCGGCACGATCTCCGGCCAGGGCACCGGCGGATGGTTGGCTCCCCCCACCACCAGGGTGAACAGCCGCGTCACCAGGGCCACCACCAGCAGGTCGGAGACACCGGAGAGGATCGCCAGCGGCGCCAGCTTCAGCAGGGCGCGTTTGCGGCGCTGTGGCAGGTATTCCAGCAGCCGGAGCAGGCTGCGGACTGTCTGGCTGTTCAGCCGCATCCAGGGGGTAGCCACCGCTGCAACCTATCGGCCGGAACCGGCGGCTTACGCCGCTCCTGGCCAGTCACTTCAGTGATCGCCACAGCCCCGCCAGGCGCTGGCCCAGGGAGGCCAGGCGCAGCTGCCGACGGCCCGGCGAACGCAGCGGCGGCTCCCCGTCGCGCAGCAGGCGATCCCAGTGGGCATCCACCTCAGCCAAAGCCTGCCGCCAGCGCGGCAGCAGGGAGGCTTCGCTGCAGTCGGCCAGCAGGCGCTCCAGCAGCTCCGGGGGCGGCTGATGGGCCGCCGGGTCGGCCACCGCGGCGCTGATCCGCTCCACGTCGGCGGCGAGGCTGCCGCAACCGATCTGGTACCCCAGGCCGCGGCCCGGGTCGAGGCTGTCGGCCAGGGCGTGGTTGAGGCTGCTGAACACGACGCAGCCACAGGCCAGGGCCTCCAGCGGCGGCAGGCCGAACCCCTCGCTGACGCCGCGGCTGCGCCAGTAATCGGCCGAGTCGTAGAGCACCACGGCGGCGTCATTGAACAGATCCACCAGGTCGTCGACCCAGCCGCTCTGCACCTCCACCCGCAGGCCCCGCCGACGCAGGGCCGGCACCAGCTGCTCCAGCAGGTAGCCGCTGCTCTTGCGGCGCTGCACGAGCACATCGATCGGTCGCCGCTGCAGCGGCGGGGCCGGCTCGGCCGGTCCACCCCGGCGGCGCCCCCGCTCCAGCCAGGGAGCCGCCAGGGCATTGGGGACGAGCAGCAGCGGCTGACGCGGCGCCCGATCCCCCCAGTAACCCAGCGTGTTGCGGCTCACCGCCAGCACGGGCACCCCCGGCGGCAGGTCGAAGCCGTAGCCGCTGCTGTGGGCGTGATAGGCCACCGGACGACCGCGCAGCCGGCGCAGCAGCCGGGGCACATCGAAGCCCCAGCTGACGATCCAGAGGGCCTCACCGGGGGAGGGCTCCCTGCGCAGCAGATCGGCGAGGAAGGGGTGATCCGCCTGGCGCTGGCGATAGGTGACCACCTCCGTCGGGCGCAGGGCGGCCGTCAGACGGGCGGTCTGCAGCTCCACCAGCAGGCCGCCACAGCGGAAGCGGCCACCGGTACCGGGGACGAGGAAACGCAGCGGACGGGGCGGCCGCTCAGCCACGGGCAGTCGGGCAGGGTGGCCCGACTCTGACTCAGGCGGCGACGATCTCGGTGCTGCCGGAGCGCTGCCGGCGGGTGAGGAAGCCGAACAGCACCTTGCCGATGGCGGCGATCAGGTTGCCCTCCAGCTCCTGGAACATCTTCATGTTGTGGTGGAAGGCACCGTTGGCCTCCTCCACGATGCGATCGGCCATCGGCTGGTCGATCGGCAGCTGATCGAGCACGGCGCGGTAGTCGGTCTTGAACGCCTTCTCATCGGCGATGGCGTCGAACTCGTAGAAGCGCAGACCATCGTGTTCGCCCAGATTCATCGCTTTCTGGGCGATGGTCTTGAGGATCTGGCCGCCGGAGAGGTCGCCGATGTAACGGGTGTAGTGGTGACCGATCAGCAGCTCCGGCGACTCCTTGGCGATGGCGTGGATGCGGGCCACGTACTCCTGGCAGGCGGGGGTGGCGCGGATCTGCTGGCGCCAGTCGGAGCCGAAATAGAAGCTCAGATCCTGCTCGAGCGACTCGCGGCGGTTGAGGGCAGCGAAATTGATCTGGCCGACGACGGGGTGATCCGCCAGGCGGCCGATCTCGTCCTCCATCGCGCTGTAGACGAACCACAGGTCGGCGACCAGGGTGCGGTAGCTGGCCTTATCGACCACGCCCTTGAGGAAACAGCTCACGAAGCCGGTGTTCTCGGCCATGGTGTGGGCTTTCTTCGTTCCCTCACGCAGCTGGGAAGCCAGGGCGACAGGCATCGGTCCTCGGGACGGCACGGGCAGGCCCATCACCGTAAGGGTGTCCCCCGCCGGGCCGCGGCAAGGTTGCGAACGATTACGGGGCCGGGCTCAGGCCGCCTGTTCCTCCGGTCCGGAAACCGCCGGCTCGACCGCGAACAGGTCGAACAGCTGGCGGCAGATCTGCCGCAGACCGGCGGCCACATCGGGATGGGGCGGATGGGATCCGGTCGGGGTCCAGTCGCCCACCGTGGCCAGGCACCAGCGTTCCGCGTCGTAGGTGAGACCGCGGATGGTCACCCCCAGCAGCCGGGGGCGGGGCCCGGAGGGCTGGGCCGGGCGATCGAGCCGCAGCTGCACCAGCAGGGAACGGCACTGCAGCCGCGGACTCCAGCCCGGGAAATGGAACGACAGATCGATCGTCTCGTGCTCCTGGAAGGCACGGGTCTGGGGATCGTCGCGCCAGGGGGTGAGGTTGGCGCGGGCGGCCGGGAACTGGGCGCGGAACAACCCGACCACCGAGGCGATCGCCTGGGCCAGCTGCAGCGATCGGGCCTGGTCGGCAGCATTCATGGGCCCCATCCTGAAGGAAGTGGCCGCGATGCGCAGCTCCGATCGTCAGCTGCGGACAGCCCTGTCCCAGGTCAGGTCCCCGCCTGAGCCGGCATCACCCGAGCGGTGGCCATCATCGACTCAGCGGCTGGGTCCGGTCCGACTGCTCCACCCGAACCAGCGCCCATGCCCGAGGCGGCCGATAGGCTCCGGCGGTTCCGCGTCAGCCCA
>JAYKJA010000088.1:0-13513 GCA_035285905.1 Synechococcaceae cyanobacterium | reverse complement strand
TGACCAGCGTTGAGGAATTCGCCGCGGGCATCAGCCTGCGCAACAACCTTGGTGAAGGCGTCGAACATTTGAGTAAAGCTCCTGATCTCGACGGAACCGTCGGGAGTGGGTGGGTGGGGTAAGGGGGTGGTGAGATAGGCACCGACACCCGGGCTGGGCCGAATGGGTGGCAGTGGGTTCACCGGTCGGACCGTCGCGCCGGGCGGGTGTTGCTTCCCCAGTGGCCGTGTGGGCCGGGGCTGCGGAATCCGCTTCGGAGCAGCTGATCGACCGAACCATTGTTGGCCCCGGCGGCGGGTCACCGTGCCTGTCTTAACAAATGGTCACTGGCTTCAGACTCCAGGGCTGGAGCGGGTTCTCTGCCCCTCCAGTGCGGCGGAGGTCCAGATTGAACGGACGTCTGTGAACAGCCGTTCATCCCCCCATAACGGGCCCTGATCCAGCGCTGACGGAGTGGGGAGCGTGGAGGGGATGCTTCTCCGGCGCGCCGCCATCCCCAGCCATTCCAGGCGGGGAGCTCCGGCCATGAAAAAAGGGCCCCGGAGGGGCCCAGTGGTGTGGCTCGGGATCAACCCCCTTCAAGCCGCCGCGGGCAGCGCCACGACAGGGGATGGATCCGCCGGGATCAACCTTCGTTCTTGGCCGTGGCCTTGCGGCGGGGCTGACCGGAGAGGTCGCCGCCGCTGACGGAGACGTCCGTGACCCGGCCGCCAAGCCTGTGGACCAGTCGCAGCGTCTCGTTCATGCGGGTGTAGGGAACCTGCATGACCGCATTGGCAGAGCGGACGAAGTCGTTGTTGGCGATGCCGGTGACGGTGATGCTGACCTGGCGTCCGGAAACGGTGCCGGTGCCGCGGGTGCCTGCAGAGACCTTCATGGCAAGGGAGGGGTGGGATGAAGTGGGCCGAGGAAGTTCAGTTGACCGGAGAGATGCTGGCGATGCGCCCGCCCTCGCGATGGATCTGCTGCTGGTACTCGAGCAGCTTGTTGAACGGGATGAAGCGCACCCGGTTGCTGCGCTTGTGCAGGCGGTAGTTGTTGAAGCCTGCAATCTCCACGCGGAAGGTGCGGCCTTCCTCGCCGGCGCCGACCCCCTGCCGGGTGAGCCCATCGGAGGGGATGCGACGGAAGGTGGCCCCCTTGGCGTTGGGGCTGACCACCGGCAGCGGCGATTCGCTGTGGACGGCGGGGTTGAGGCGCGACTGGGTCTTCAGGGCGTCGCCCCGGACCGAGGCACCCACGCCACGGGCCAGTTGCAGCATGTAGGAGAACTGCAGGCCCTGCTGGCCGGCGGAGTAATCCCAGCCGTGCAGGTAGGGAACCACTTCCTCGCCGAAACGGTTCTGATATTCGTCGCTGTCGATGTAGGAATCGATCTCCGCGTCAGAACCCTGCTCCTGCAGGATCGTGAAGTGGTGCAGCATCTCCGCCTTGTTCTGGGGTGCGCGACCCAGCAGGTGCTTGAAGTTCAGCTCGATGAACCGGTAGGGGTTGGTGTTCTCGAAGAACTTGGCCTTATAGAGACCGCTCTTGGCGACCTGACGCACGAACTCGCGAACGCTCAGGTACCCACGCTTGAACAGCGACTCGGGACCTTCCAGACGCTCGCTGGACATCACGTACTGGTTGCCCAGAACCTGCCGGTACACCGCCCGGATCAGGACAGCCTTGTCATTCTCGGAGGCGTTCGTCCAGTTTTCCTTGTTGCGTTGGCTGGCGAAGCGCTCGATGCCCAGATAGGCAGCGTTGGCGAGTGTCATGGGCGGGGAGGCCGGGTGAGAAGTCGGGTGACGTCCTGAAGCAGCCGACGGCTGTCTTCGAGGGGCGTCAGATTCAGAGAGAGAGGCTGCAGGTCGCGCCCGTTACCCGGGGGTTTCGGAAGAATCGCAACCGAAGCGACAAGGCGGATCCTATGGGCCTGCCAAGGCTTCGCGACCAGGCTTTCACAATCGTTACAACGCCCCGCGCCGTCGGCCCCGATTGAACAGGCCCCGGCGCTGAGAATCACTCTTCGACGCACAGGGGATGCCGTTCGGGCCAATCCCCTGCGACCACAGTCTCCTCCAGGCCCTGAGGTGGTGCCAGCACCTCCCCTGGCGCCAGCCGGCACCACCGATACCATCCGAGCGACTCTCGGCGTCCGCATGGAATCCAGCCAGTCTCCGCAGCAGTGCACGCGCCGCCTGGCGGATCAGCTCCAGACCCTCTCGATCCTGGCCGAATCCCTGACGGTGCGTCTGCTCGAGGTCGAGGAACGGCTGCAGCTGCAGGAAGAGCTGCTGCAGCTGCAGATGGAGGGTGATGGCGACGCCCAGCAGCAGGGAGAGCTGGAGCAGAGGCTGGAGGACACGGATTCCAGGCTGCTGCGCATCGAGTCGCTGCTGGAGGGGCTGGAGCGGCCCGCGACCGGACGCCATCTTCAGGGACTGCCCCGGCCGGCGCTGCAGCAGGGGGGGATCCCGAGCGTGGCCGGCCCAGAGGCTGCGGCTCCGGAGGCCCTGTTTCCGGAGGACGGGGAGCAGCCCTTCATGGATGAGCTGCCCGCCTGACCTCTCCGGGCCGGGCCTCGCGCCCGGATCAGCCGGCGGAAGCGGTGCTCAGCATCACCGCAGCCGTGTAAAGCACGAACCCGGTGATCACGAAGCCGGTGGTGGCCACGATGCCTTGCCAGATGCTGCGGGCCAGCGGTGACGGGGCATCGGCCAGCCAGGCCGGGCGGGGCATGCCGCCGCTGGGGCTCCAGCCGGAGCCGGACCCCGCCGGGGCGCGGCGGACCGTGGCCTCGCGCCAGTACCTCTCGTAGCGGGGAGCTTCCTGGTTGAACGGCAGTTGGCCCTGGGCCTGGCCCGCGAGCACGCGAGAGCGCTGGAAGGGCACCTGGTCGTAGCCGAAGTTGTCGAGGTATTCCTGCGAATCGAGCAGGGTGTCCACCAGGGCGGGCAGGCCGTGCTGGGCGATCAGGATCGACAGCGCGATGCGCTCCTGGTCACCATGCACCGGGCGGCCGAGCACGCGGCCCACCACCTGCTCGACCATGCGGTAGTTGCTGTTGCAGCGATAGAAGTCATCGCGGAACTTGCTGGACAGCAGCAGCCCCCGCACGAAGTCGCGGACCGTGATCTGATTGCTGCGCAGCTGCGACTCCAGCACCGGATCCCGATCGACGCGGAAGGCGTGGAAGTAGATCTGGCGATAGGCCTGTTCGATGATCTCGTCCACGGCCGCTGCACCGCGGGCCCGGTTCTGGGGGGTCTGGCGCGGAGTTTCATCGCCACCCACGGCGAAGGCGTTGACGCGGGCATTGAGGCTTCGGGGGGCCACGTTGAGCAGGGGCAGGCTCATGGTTCAGGAGGGAGATCGCCTGGCAAGGTACGAGGCTTCAGCCCGGGGATCGCCCCGCTTGCCCCGACTTCTCAAGTTCCTTCATCTGAGAGGGAGCATGGGGCCCGCGGCGGGCCGGGCTCCGATCGGAGGCTGCCCGATGGCAGGGGCATCGGGCGCCGTGTGCGCGGAGGCACAAGGCCGGGCTGGGGTCCGCTCCGCTTCAGGCCGGGCTCGAGGCGAGCCAGTGCTCAGGAATCTCGTCGCTGTAATCGTCGGTGCGCTGGAACCGGAACGGTCCGGCCAGAGCTCCCCACAGCTGTTCGTGGGTCTCGGGGTCGTGGCCGCGGTCGATCGTGCGCATGCCGTGGGCGTCGATCTCGAAACTGCTCACCAGATAGGCCGTCATGCCCTTGCGCTCGACCAGGCAGCGGCAACCCGGCTCCACCTCGCCCACGAATCCGTCCCCTTGCTCGCGCACCAGATAGGTGCAGCCCTCCAGTGGCAGCAGGTCGGTCGCGTCGATCCGGTCACGGCGCTCCCGGTCCTCGACCGCCCCCCAGAACCGTTCCGGGTCCCGCAGGGCCAGGTTGAGGATCCGCAGCTGGCCGTCCTGCTCCTCGACCTGCAGCACCCGGATGCGGTACGGGGCGGCGGGATTGATGGCGTAGGACTGCTCCAGCAGCAGGGAGCCGGGGGGCAGCTGGGGCAGGGGCCGGAACTTCACCAGGATGTGGGCAAAGATCGGCGGGTTGTCGAAGGCCTGCTCCTGATTGCTGAAGCCACCGCACAGCAGGCGGGTCAGGCGCGAGAGGGAACGGCTCATGGACGCAGGCGCAGTGGCGGTGCGGTGAATTCGGGGTCAGAGGCCGAGCAGGCGGATGCGGAAGTCGGCCACCTGGCGGGCCCGGCGCGGGTCGTGAACGGCGAAGGGGTGATCGGCCACGGCCTCCAGCACCTCTGCAAGAGTCTCCTGGGGGGAGAGATCGCGGCTGCGGGGCTGGCGTTTCAGATGCTGCCAGGCCTCGTCGAAAGCCTGGCCGAAACTGTCGGCGTTGTTGAAGACCTGGGGGCCTGACTCGGGCATCCGGATCAAAGCGCTGCCGGCGAGGGACACGATCCGCTGCCGGACCACCGCCCATGCTGCCACCCGGGGGGAGGGCCCGAGGGGCCTGTTGCAGGGGGGGCATCCGGCTTGCAAGGCGTCTGGAATGCGCGTATGACAGAACCTGTCCTGCGGGATGCAGATGCGGGTCTCCCACCTGGCCGAGCACCATCTCCTGCTGCTCACCTCCGAGGAGGTGGCCCTGCTGCTGGATCTGATTCATGCCGGCGCCATCTCCGATGAGCTGGGGGGCGACGCCAGCACCCATCAAGCGGTCGAGGCGCTGGTGGGCAGGCTGCAGGACTGCCTGTTCAGCACGGCCCAGGACGTCTGGAGGCGCGAGCGTTCGCTGGAGGGTGAGGCTGCATCGATCGCCGGCTGAGCTGCCGCCCTCCGCGATGAGGCGCCCCGCTGTCCAGGGAGCTGGCGGAAGGCGTCGATCGCGAGCCTCCCCGCGCTTCTCGTCCGTCACAGGCGCAGGCATCGGACTGGCTGACCCAGCCTCTGCGGCTCTCAGCGCGTGGGGTGGGGTGGGGGCAACGGGCTCTCAGGCCCCCGCATCAGGCCTGCCGCGAAACGGCTTCCCCACATTGCCGTGGTGTGATCGACAGACAGGAGAAGCGCTGCTGCACGCCCACCGATAGGCAGAGAGTGGAGACCAACGACCTGGTACGACGGCCGTTGGAGGGTGGATCTTGAAGTGCCAGGACCCAGATTTGAACTGGGGACACGGCGATTTTCAGTCGCCTGCTCTACCAACTGAGCTATCCCGGCCCGCCGCGTTGCGGCCCATAGATCCTAGATCACCGCCCTCCCCCGGCCGGGGTTCGGGCCAGGCAGAGCAGGCCGCCCACCCTCCAGCCGGCCGCCTCCAGGCAGGCGGCGGCGTGGAAGGCCGTTGCGCCCGTGGTGAGGATGTCGTCGACCACCAGCAGCGGATGCCTCCTGCTCTCGCCGGCACCTGCCGGTCGGAGTGCCTGGAAGGAGCCGATCTGGTTCAGTTCCCGCAGGGTGCGGTTGAGGTGGTGCTGACCCAGCACGGGCCGGCTGCGGCGCAGCAGGCCCTGGCCGCGGGCCTTGCTGCGTTGGCTCAGCGCCTGAACCAGCAGCTCCGGCAGCGGATTGGCCCGCCGTTTCCAGCTCGGGACCGGCACCAGCCAGGGTTCGCCCTCGAGTGCCGCGATCGGCGGCAGCAGGGCGGGGAGCAGGGCCTGCAGCAGTGCGCTGTCGGGGCGTCGCCGCAGGCCCAGCAGCTGGCTGCGCAGCGCTCCGCGGTAGCTGCCGCAGCTCCACCATGGCAGAGGTTGGCTCCCCTGCAGTCCGCCGGTGGGCAGGGCGAGACGTTGCAGGCAGGGGGAGCACAAGCCCCGGCTGTGTTCCTCGGGCCGCAGGTCACCCCGGCAGCAGGCGCAGGGAAATCTCAGCAGCCAGTCCAGCGGCAGCAGCGTGCGCAACCAGGGCAGCAGCTCCCGCGGCGAGGCCCCCCCACGGGCGCCGATCCAGGGGCCGCCGAGCGGCCAGGCCTCAGCCGAGAGCGCGGCCGGGGGGCGAGCCGGCCGCCCCTTCCCCGGCCGAGGGTCGGGAGAGTTCGCCTCGGGATGGGCCGAGAGGCTGGCAATCAGACCGCCTGCGCGGAGAAGACTGTCAGGGGACGCAGGGCAGGGGATGGGGGCCGGAGGAACCCCGGGATGGGCTCCCGCGGCAGGGGCACCACCGGCCCCTGGCTGCGGCGGGGGAGTGAAAGGGCGGTTCAGGCTGATCCGGCCGGGTCGCGGCCGCAGTGCTGCCTGAAGGATTCCCCGACGGGGTCAGCCGGGCAGGTTGCGCAGCATGGAGACCAGGGTGCGATGGGCGTCCTCGCTGTCGCTGAGGGTGTGGTCGAAGGGGACCTCCACGGGGGTGCCGTCCACATCGAGGCGCATGGCCTCCGGTCCCACGGCCAGCAGCCGGGCTGACTGGGCTGCGGTCAGGCCGCCGTAGTGGCGCGCATAGGCGAGCACCGCGTCGGCATGGTCCTGGTTCATGTGCCGGCAGATGCGATCACTGACGGCGGGGGTGAGGGGGTCGCTGGCCATGGGGTCGGAGGGGCAGGGGGATGGGAGGGGACTCAGCCGGCGGCGAAGCGCTGCCACAGCAGCAGGGCCAGCCGGATGGCGCTGAAGCTCACGTAGCCGGCCAGCAGCACGAACAGCGCCATGGCCAGGATCGAGCGCAGACGGTCCTGTCCTGGAGAACTCACGGGGCGGGGGGCGATCCAGCGCAGTGTCCCATCCGGCGGGCAGCCAGGCGCGCCATGCCCTGAGCTGCGGACAGATGGGGCCGGTTCAGCACCGGCAGGCCGAGGGTCCGTTCCCGCAGCCGCCGCCACTGGGGGTTGACGGCGCCGCCTCCGAGGGTGATCAGCCGTCGCAGCGGAGGGGCTCCCGGGGACTGCAGCCGCCTCCAGCCCCGGGCTTCGATGGCGCAGAGGCCCTCCAGCAGGGCCTGCAGGTAGAGGGCGTCGCTGCAGGGGCGCGGACCGAGCACGGGCTCGAGCTGGGGGTCATCCACCGGAAAGCGTTCGCCGCGGCCGGGCAGGGGGAGCAGCCGCAGGCCCGTGGGGCGCTCGGGGTCGATCTGGCGACTGAGCTCGGCAAGCTGGGCATCGCTGAAGAAGCGGCGCAGCACCCCTGCCCCGCTGTTGGAGGCCCCTCCGACGAGCCAGCGGCCCTCCAGCCGGTGGTTGCTCAGGCCGGGACCCTGCAGGGGAGCGGGCAGGAATCGCTTCAGCACCAGGGTGGTGCCCAGCACGGTGATGCCGTCATCCTCAGCGGGTTCCGCAGCCAGCACGGCGGCGTTGGCGTCGGTGCTGCCGGCCACTACCCGGCAGTCGGGCGGCAGACCCAGGGCCGCGGCGCTGTCGGGAGCCAGGCGGGCGAGACGGCGGCCGCAGGGCACGATCGACGGCAGGGCAGAGCTCCAGGGCTGGAGGGCGAGGCTGCCGCTCCAGCTCCGGCTCTGCAGATCCCAGCCGAGCCTGAGGTTGTTGCCCTCCTCGCCCCAGCGGAAATCCCCCAGCAGCCAGCCCATCAACCAGTCGGCCTGGTGCCGGAGCAGGAGTGAGCCCTCGCCGGACAGGGTCACAGCCGCCTCCAGCAGGCGCAGGGCGCGCGCCAGGCTGCCGCTGGCCAGGGTCGCCGGCCCGCTGACCGCCAGGGACTGCGCCGCCCCGGCCTGTTCGCTGCAGCTCTGGTGGTAGGGCAGAGCCTGGCCGAGGCTGCCGGGCAGAAGCGATCCGTCCCTGCGGCAGAGCAGCAGGGTGCCGGAGGTGCCATCGAGGGCCACCGCAGCGATGCGGCGGCGCAGTTCGGCGGGAAGGCAGCGGACCAGGGCGATCAGACCGTCCCGCCAGGAGCGGGGATCCTCGAACGGACCGGGGTAGGGGCTGGCCTGCTCTGTGAGCACGGCCTGGCCTCCGACCACCTGGCCGTCGATGACGGCCAGCCTCAGTCCGCTGCTGCCGAGGTCAATGCCGAGAGCCAGCTGCGACACCGGAGGCCGTGGCCTGCTGCAGTTTGGTGGCGATGGCGTCCACGTCTTCCCAGGGCAGCTGCAGATCGCTGCGGCCGAAGTGCCCGTAGGCCGCCACGTCCTGGTAGAAGCGACCGCCGCGTTCCTTGGGCAGCTTGCGCAGGCGGAAGGTCTCGATGATGGCGCCGGGGCGCAGGTCGAAGTGTTCCTGCACCAGGGCGGTGAGGTCGGCATTGCTGATGGTGCCGGTGCCGAAGCTTTCCACAAGGATGCTCACCGGCCGGGCGACGCCGATGGCGTAGCTGAGCTGAACCTCAGCCTTGCGGGCCAGGCCGGCGGCCACGAGCGCCTTGGCGACGTAGCGGGCGGCATAGGCAGCGGAGCGATCCACCTTGGTGGGATCCTTGCCGGAGAAGGCTCCACCGCCGTGGCGGGCGTAGCCGCCATAGGTGTCAACGATGATCTTGCGTCCGGTGAGGCCGGCATCGCCCTGGGGCCCTCCGACGACGAACTTGCCGGTGGGGTTGACCAGAAAACGGGTGGAGCTGCGCTCCGGACGCAGTTGCAGGTCGGAGGTGGCCGGCTCGACCACGTGGCTCCAGAGGTCGTCGCTGATGCGCTCGCGGATGGCCTTCTCGTCGGTGATGCCGTCGATGTCGGAGGTGTGCTGGGTGGAGATCAGGATCGTGTCGATCGCCACGGGCCGATCGTCTTCGTAGACCACACTGACCTGGGTCTTGCCATCGGGAAGCAGATAACCGAGGGTGCCGTTGTGGCGCACTTCGGCGAGCCGCCGGGCCAGCCTGTGGGCCAGGCTGATCGGCAGCGGCATCAACTCCGGAGTTTCGTCGCAGGCGAAGCCGAACATGATGCCCTGATCGCCGGCGCCGACCTTGTCCAGAGGGTCTCCGGCGTGGTCGTCAGCGGTGTTGACTCCCTGGGCGATATCGGGGGATTGCTGATCGAGGGCGATCAGCACGGCGGCGCTGCGGGCATCGAAGCCGCCGGCCCGGGCACCGCTGTATCCGATTTGCTCGATCACCCCGCGCACCAGTTGGTTGAAGTCAACGCTGGCCTTGGTGGTGATCTCACCGGTGATCAGGCACAGGCCTGTGTTGACGACGGTCTCACAGGCGACGCGGCTGGCCTCATCCTGGCTGAGCAGTGCATCGAGAACGGCGTCGCTCACCTGGTCACAGATCTTGTCGGGATGCCCTTCCGTGACCGATTCCGAGGTGAAGACGTACCGGCTCATGCCCGTGCGACAAATAAAGAGAGTCGAGCCTATCTCCCCCCGGGTCCTGAGGATGTGGTCAGGGGCACGTCCTGCACCGGACCCCCGGGGGCGAGCGCCAGTTCACGCCAGTGCTGCAGCTGGGGGAAGCGGGGGTCGAGGCTGACGCCCCGGCTCCAGCCGCCGCGGTATCCGAGTGCGGCGGCCACCCCTGCGGCCTCCGCCATGCGCAGGTCGCTGTTGGCGTCACCGATCAGGGCGCAGCGCCGGGGAGGGATCCCGAGGTCGGCGCAGAGATGGACGACCGCCCCCGGATCGGGTTTGCGGGGGATGTGTTCGGCGCTCCACAGCGCCTGGAACAGCTCACGCAGGCCATGGTCGCGCAGAAAGGCCTCGATCCCAGCGACGTGGTCGTTGCTGATCACGGCACAGCGCACCCCGGCAGCGGAGAGGGTGCTCAGCAGGGCGTTCAGCCCGTCGGTGGGCCAGGGGGCCCGCCTTGCCCCCCGACCATGCAGGCCGTCGGTCCGGCGGAAGGCCTCCTCACTGAGACTCACTGCCTCCGGCCAGCCATGACCCACCTGGGCCAGGGCGGTGGCGGAGGAGATCAGATTGTGGTCGCGGGCCGCGACGGCGATGGTGCCGGCGGGATGCAATCCGGCTTCGCCGAGGCCGTAGGCCCGGCGCAACAGCAGTTCGAGCTGCGCGCAACCGTCGGGATCGGTGCCCTCGGGGTCATGCAGCGCCAGGATCGCGCTGATCCGGGCCTGGGCGAGGGCGAGCAACATCGGCTCGCTGTGGCAGAGGGTGCCGTCCTTGTCGAACAGCACCGCATCCACTTCGGCCAGGGCGGTGCCACGCAGCAGCAGTTGGGCCATGGGAAATGCTGTGGTGTGGCAACCGCCAAAGAAACTGGGGCAGCGCCATGGCCCTGCCCCGACCTCCCAGGGAGAGGTGGCCGATCAGTCGACCGAGACGAGGGGCTCGCCGTCTTCGGCCTGCTCCAGGAGCATCTGCTTGTAGCGGGCGGCCATCTCCTCGGCCCGATCGAACACCTTCTGGGGATCGCTCAGCATGTCGCCCGGTTCCGGCTCGAGAGCCTTGGTGGAGAGGGAGATGCGGCCGCGCTCGGCATCGAGATCGATGATCATGACCTTCATCTGGTCATTGACATTGAGCACCGTGTGGGGAGTCTCGATGTGTTCGTGGCTGATCTCGGAAATGTGCAGCAGACCGCTGACACCGCCGATGTCGATGAAAGCGCCGTAGGGCTTGATGCCGCGGACGGTGCCGAGCACCACCTCGCCCACCTCGAGGCGATTCATCTTGCGCTCCACCAGGGCGCGGCGATGGCTGAGCACCAGGCGGTTGCGTTCTTCGTCGACCTCCAGGAACTTGAGGGGGAGGAAGTCCGCCACCAGCTCTTCCTTGGCTTTGCGGGTGCTGATGTGGCTGCCGGGAATGAAGCCGCGCAGACCTTCCACCCGCACCAGGGCACCACCGCGGTTGGTGGCGAACACTTCGCTGTAAATGGTGGCGTCTTCCTTCTGCAGCTGACGCACGCGCTCCCAGGCCCGCTGGTATTCGATGCGGCGGATCGAGAGGGTGAGCTGTCCGTCTTCGTTCTCCTCGCTGAGGATGAAGAATTCCCGCACCTCGCCGGGCTCAAGCACGTCGGAGAGGTGCTCGACACGGTTGATCGACACCTCCTGCAGCGGCATGAAGGCGGCGGTCTTGGCGCCGATGTCGATCATCGCCCCCTTGGATTCCAGGGCGAAGACCGTGCCATTGACGATGTCGCCAGGCTTGAAGTTGTAGTCGTACTTGCTGAGCAGAGAGGCGAACTCATCCAGCGTGAAGCCGGCTCCGTCGGTGTCGCGGGCGGCCTGGCGGCTGCTGGAAGCATCTGCGCTGGGAACCTCCTCCGGGATGCTGAAGTCGAGCTCGTCTGCGGAGCTCGGCTCCCGCTCGGCTTCCACAAAGGCCTCGGCGATGGCAGCGGCCGGATCAGCCGTGCTTGTCAGGGGGCCGAGGTCGGAGGACGGGGTGACGGTCATGGAACAGGGCGGGCTGCCTGGGGCAGGACGAAAGG
Source organism: Synechococcaceae cyanobacterium (assembly GCA_035285905.1). Classification (GTDB taxonomy): domain Bacteria; phylum Cyanobacteriota; class Cyanobacteriia; order PCC-6307; family Cyanobiaceae; genus Cyanobium. The sequence continues at coordinate 2,251 of JAYKJA010000088.1, read as the reverse complement.
ATCCGGCGTGTCTGCCCGCCAGCAGCACACGCGCAATGGGTGAATCTACCAAGCCGTGGCGCCAGCCCCCTGGGCCGAGCTGCTGTTCAGCTCACCACCACCAGGCGGTTGCGACCACGGCCGCGGGGCGGATCGGGTTGGCTCAGCCCCTCCAGCGTGGACACGAAGTCGCTGACGCCCTGGAACTGGCGGTAGACCGAGGCGAAGCGTACGTAGGCCACCTCACTCATCTCGCGCAGCTGCAACAGCACAAGCTCGCCGATCTCATTGCTGCTGACCTCGCGGCCGCTGCGCTGCTGCAGGGCCAGTTCGATGTCGTCGACCACCTGTTCGAGGCGGGAGGGCTCCAGGCCGGTCTTCTCGCAGGCGCGCAGCAGGCCGTGCAGCAGTTTGGAGCGATTGAAGGTCTCGCGGTTGCCGTTGCGTTTGACCACCGTGATCGGCACGGTCTCCACCCGTTCGTAGGTGGTGAAGCGAAAGTCGCAGTTGAGGCATTCACGCCGGCGCCTGACGCTGCGACCGGAATCAGCCGCCCGGGATTCCAGCACCCTGCTGTCGGTGTGTTGGCAGGAGGGGCATTGCATCCCCGTCTATCCGGCGGTTGTCAACTGAGTGTATCCAGGCCAGGGCCCGCTGAGAAGGCCCGCGGCGCCGCTCATCCCGGGCTCCGTCGCCGGGGGTGCCCCATTGCTCCGCCGGCGACGCCGGAACCCTCCATCGCTGACCATGAAAAAACCCCCGACCTTGGTCGGGGGTGAGGTGTGGATCAGCAGGCCGGAAGGCGAGCGCTCACTTGCCGATTTTCGGGGGATCGCGGAACGCGATGGCGAAGAACAGCGTGGAGATGGCCAGGGCCAGGATCAGGATGTAAGCGAAGCTCTCCATGGGGAGGAATCCTCTTGGGGTGGCGGGAGAGAGACCGTCAGCTCAGCGGAGTGCCGGCCGGAGGAACAAAGCCTTCGGGCAGACGACGGGTGCTGCGATCGCCCAGTTTCTGGAACAGACCGAATTCGACCTGCTCACCGAGATCGGGGTCGATGCCGGCGAACACATCGCGGTAGAGGGTGCGGGCACCGTGCCAGATGTGGCCGAAGAAGAAGAGCAGGGCAAAGGTGGCATGGCCCAAGGTGAACCAGCCGCGGGGTGAACTGCGGAAGGTGCCGTCGGAATGGTAGGTGTCGCGATCGAAGTCGAAGGCTTCACCCAGCTGGGATTTGCGGGCGAGGCGCTTGACGTCGGCAGGATCGGTGAAGGTCTGACCGTTGAGATTGCCGCCGTAGACGGTGGCGGTGACACCCTGCTGCTCGAAGGAGTACTTCGCTTCAGCGCGACGGAAGGGGATGTCGGCGCGGACGACTCCATCCTGATCCTGGAGAACCACAGGGAAGTTCTCGAAGAAGTTGGGCAGGCGCCTCACTTCCAGATCATGGCCCTGACTGTCGGTGAAGGCGATGTGACCGAGCCAGCCGGTGGGAAGACCGTCGCCGTTGACCATCGGACCGACGCGGAACAGACCACCCTTGGCAGGGCTGTTGCCCACGTAGTCGTAGAAGGCCAGTTTTTCGGGGATGGCCGACCAGGCCTGCTCCTTGCTGACACCGTTGTCGAGAGCGGTCTGCACGCGACGGTTGATCTCCGTCTTGAAGTAGCTCTGATCCCACTGGTAACGGGTGGGGCCGAACAGTTCAATCGGGGTGGCCGCTGCGCCGTACCACATCGTTCCAGCCACCACGAAGGCGGCGAAGAACACGGCCGCGATGGCACTGGCCAGCACGGTTTCGATGTTGCCCATGCGCAACGCCTTGTAGAGACGCTCCGGTGGGCGGGTGGTGATGTGGAAGATGCCGGCGATGATGCCGACGATGCCGGCCGCGATGTGGTGGGCGACGATGCCGCCAGGGTTGAAGGGGTTGAAGCCTTCAGGTCCCCAGGCGGGCTGGACTTTCTCGATGTGGCCCGTGAGGCCATAGGGGTCGGAGACCCACATGCCGGGGCCGAAGACGCCGGTGAGGTGGAAGGCTCCGAAGCTGAAGCAGCCGAGGCCGGCGAGCAGCAGGTGGATGCCGAAGATCTTGGGAAGGTCGAGGGCCGGTTCACCCGTGCGGGGGTCCTGCCAGATCTCGAGATCCCAGTAGGTCCAGTGCCAGATGGCGGCCAGAAACAGCAGGCCGCTGAAGATGATGTGGGCGGCGGCGACGCCCTCAAAGCTCCAGAAACCGGGATCGACCCCGGTCTCTCCGGTGATGCTCCA
>JAYKJA010000087.1:0-6495 GCA_035285905.1 Synechococcaceae cyanobacterium | reverse complement strand
CGCGGGCCAGCATCGGCTTGAGCAGGTTGCTGGCATCCATGGCTCCGCCGGTGGCGCCGGCCCCCACCACGGTGTGGATCTCATCGATGAACAGCACGATCTGCCCCTCGGAGGCGGTGACCTCCTTGAGCACGGCCTTGAGCCGTTCCTCGAACTCGCCGCGGTACTTGGCCCCGGCGATCAGGGCGCCCATGTCGAGGGCGATCAGCTGGCGGTTCTGCAGGGCCTGGGGCACGTCGCCGTTGACGATGCGCTGGGCCAGGCCCTCGACGATGGCCGTCTTGCCGACGCCGGGTTCGCCGATCAGCACCGGGTTGTTCTTGGTGCGGCGGCTGAGGATCTGAATCGTGCGGCGGATCTCCTCGTCGCGGCCGATCACCGGATCGAGTTTGCCGTCGCGGGCGGCGGCGGTGAGGTCGCGCCCGTACTTCTCCAGGGATTCGTAGGTGCCTTCCGGGTTCTGGTCCGTCACCTTCTGGGTGCCGCGCACCGCCTGGACGGCCTGCCGCAGCCTGGCCGCATCGGTGCCGGCCTGGGAGAGCAACTGGCGGCCGCAGCGGTCATCCTCCGCCAGGGCCAGCAGCAGGTGCTCGATCGAGATGTGGCTGTCGCCGAACTCCTGCTTGAGGGCGTCGGCGCGGTTGAGCACCGCATCGAGGGCCCGGCCGAGATAAATGTTGTCGGGAGCGGCGCTGAGGCTGGGCTGGCCGGCCGTGAAGGCCTCCAGCTTCTGCACCAGGCTGCCGACGTCGACGCCGGCCTTCTCCAGGATGCGGCTGGCGAGACCCTGCTGGGCCAGCAGCGAGGCGAACAGGTGCTCGCTCTCCATCTGCTGCTGCCGGCGTTGCTGGGCCACCTGCTGGGCGTTGACCACCGCGGCCCAGGCCTTCTCGGTGAACAGTTCGGCGGTGGGGTGCATGGAAACCTCCAGGCGTCACGGATCGGGATGCAGGCACCGTATGGAGGGCAACGGTCTGCAGGGGGCGGGAGGGCCGAACCGGGGCGGGCGGCCCTCCCCACCCAGGATGGGATCACCGCACCGGAATGGGGAGATCCCCGCCGCGCTGAGCCGGCTCTGTCGTCGGGCTCAGTTCCCCTGCGGCATCGACATGGCCCCGCTGCCGGCGGGACAGAGCCGGAGCGGGCAGCCGTCCGGTCCGTAGTAGGCATCGGCGGCGGAGAGGCAGCCGATGCGGTTCTTGATCGCCACCTGGGAGGGCTGGATGCGGATCGGCTGCAGGGCCGGCAGCTGGGGCGGCACGATCAGCGGGCAGGGAGGGGGCAGCAGACCCTGGCGGTTGATGGCGTAGGGCTGGTTGGGATTGGGGGGCGCCGGCGTCTGCGGCACGGTCAGCGCCGCGGGATTCGGGGCGGGCGCGGCCTGCAGCGGCTGGGGCGCCAGGCTGGCGATCAGGCTGCCGAAGAGCAGCAGCCGGGCGGCCTGCCGCAGGCGCCGAGGCGTCGGGAGGGGCACGGAGCCGCCACTGGGCGGGACCTGGCTGATCATCGGGAGGGCCGTGGCGATGCCCCAGTCTGACCGGGGCCGCCGCCTCCCGCTTCTAGGCTGCGGCCTCTCCTGTTCGCGGCTGATGGGCCCCACCGCTTCCGCCGATCCCCCGGTCTGGGGGGACGACCTGATCCTGCGGCTGGCCGAGGAGTCGCGCGCCTTCGATGGCAGCGCCGCCGATCCGCAGCGCAATTGCTGGATGGTGGCCCACCGCCATGTGCACGGCGTGCTGCCCTCGGAGTACGACATCCGCGAGGTGCCGGAGGAGCTCTATCTGGCGGTGCTCAGCCGGCGTCAGCAGCTGGATGGAGGCGCCTGAGCCACCCCTGCGGCCCGGTGGCGGGCCTGGGTGCCGGGGCGGGATCCGGCTGGACCACCGCCGCGGACGCGCATCAAAAAAGCCCCGCCTGGGCGGGGCCGAAATCCGGAGAGGGGGCCGCAGCCCCCGGATCGGAGCGAGTGGGATCAGGCCCAACCCTTGGAGGACTGCTCCTCGACATAGGCGGCCACATCGGCGATGTCGGTGTCGGAGAGCTTGCCTCCGAAGGCGGGCATGGCGTTCTTGCCGTTGGTCACCTGATAGACGATGGCAGCCTCATGGCCGCTGGAATAGTTGGCCAGGTAGGACTCCAGAGCCTCTTTTTTGAGCGTGCGCTCAGCATTGACGACATTGCCACCACCCATATGGCAGGCGGCGCAGTTGGCGGAGAAGATCTGGGCTCCATGGGCGGCGTCGGCGGCGTAGCTCGGGGCCGCACCGAACACCAGCGCCAGAACGAGAGCGCAGAGGGAAAGAAGACGACGCATGGGGTGGCGCAGAGAGGGGCGCAGAGGAAGGGATGGCGCAACAGCGTGCGCCTGACCGCACCAAGTTAAGGGGGTGTGGTGACCGCTGATGCGGCAGCGGGTCATGTTTGCAACATTTGCACCGGGCCCCGGCGCGGCAGGCCCGCCAGCTCCAGCACGGTCTCCAGGTCGGGGGCCGTGCTCTGCAGCCCGAAGCGCTCCGGTGGGCTGATCGGCTGGTGCACGAAATGGCGCTGGCGGATCGAGAAGCGATCCCAGGGCGTGACCTGGATCGGCAGCACCCGGATCAGCGCCTCGACGAACCAGCCCTGCAGGTCCAGTCCCAGCGGCGGGCGCCACAGGCCGCGCCAGCGGCAGAGCTGTTCCACGGTGGCGTTGACCTCCGCCCGCGGCTGACCGAGCACCAGCCGCCGCAGCGCTCCCTGCCCGGCCTCCGGGTTGGGGCCGTGGGGGGTGGTGGCCAGGTGCACGCAGACCTTGGCGATGTCGGCGGCGTGCACCCAGTGGAAGCTGGCGTCGGCCCGCAGCCAGCGGGCCAGCCACAACCAGCGGGCCGCCTCCGCCAGACCTTCGGTGAGGTAGCTGGTGGGGAAGGGGCCCCGGCGATCGACGCGGCCGCCGAACACCAGGGTCGGGAACACCGCCACGATGCGCTCCGCCAGGGCATGGCGCTCCAGGTCCTGCAGGCACTGGGCCTTGGTCTGGATGTATTCGGTGCCCTCGCTGAGGGCTTCGGGCAGCAGCTGCAGCTCCCGGTTGAGGATGCTGGCGGTGGAGAAGTAGATCACCTGCTCCAGGCAGGCCGGATCCAGGGCCGCCAGCAGCGCCTTCACCGCCACCACATTGACCTGCAGGGCCCGCTCCGGGTCCCCCCAGGCGGTGGCGGTGTGGATCACGCGGGTGGCCGTGGCCACCATCCGGCGATGGGGCTCCAGGTCGCGCAGGTCCCCCACCAGCAGGGTGACGCGCGGATCGTCCGCCGGCACCGCCCGCAGCTTGGAGGGATCCCGCAGCCAGAGCAGCAGCTCGGCATCGGTCTCGCGATGGAGCTGGGCGGCGATGTGCTGGCCGACGCAGCCGGAGGCGCCGGTGATCAGGATCCTCTGGGGGCGTCGCGGGGCCGGACCGCCGGGGTCTGCAGTGGTCACCGTCAGACCGCCGCGGCCAGGAGCTCGTTCACCGCCTTGCCGGTTTCAAAGAAGACGCGGGCGTTCTCCTCGGGAGTGCCGGGCAGGATGCCGTGGCCGAGGTTGAGGATGTGGCGCCGGCCGCGGGCCTTGCGCACCGTGTCGAAGATGCGCTCGCGGATGCCCTCCGGGGTGCCGAACAGCAGGCCCGGGTCAACGTTGCCCTGTACGCCGACGTGCTCCGGCAGGCGGGCGATGCCGTCGGCCATGTCCACCGTCCAGTCGAGCGAGACGATGTCGACGCCGGTGCGGCCCATGCGCTCGAGCACGCCGGCGCTGCCCGAGATGTAGAGGATCAGGGGGGTGTCCGGGTGGGTGGCTTTCACCTGATCGATGACCCGCTTCTGGTAAGGGGCGGCGAAGGTGTCGTAGTCGATCGGGCTGAGCTGGCCGGCCCAGGAGTCGAACAGCTGCACCACCTGGGCGCCGCTGTCGATCTGGTAGCGCACGTAGGTGGCGATCGAATCGGCCAGGTGGCCCAGCAGCTGGTGCAGCAGCGCCGGTTCCCGGAAGGCCATGGCCTTGATCACCGAGTAGGTCTTGCTGCTTCTGCCTTCCACCGCGTAGGCGGCCAGGGTCCAGGGGGCGCCGACGAAGCCGAGCACGGCGGCGCGGTTGCCCACCGCCTGGCGCAGCCGGCCCAGCACCTCGCCGACGAAGGGCAGGGCTGCGGCCGGATCAAGGGGGCGCAGGGCGTCGACCTGGGCCTGGCTGCGGATCGCCGGCTCGATGATCGGGCCCTTGCTCTCGATGATGTCGAAGTCGATGCCCATGCCGGGCAGCGGCGTGAGGATGTCGGAGAAGAGGATCACGCCGTCGGGTTCGAAGGCCTCGAACGGCTGCATCGAGATCTCATAGGAGAGATCGGGGTTCTCCGAGCGCTCGCGGAAGCCGGGATGGCGATCCCGCAGGTCGCGGTAGACCTTCATGTAACGGCCCGCCTGCCGCATCATCCACACCGGCGGGCGCTCCACCTGCTCGCCTCGGGCGGCGCGCAGCAGCAGGGGAGCGGAGTCGGTCATGGGGGTGCGGAGGGGCGATCGCGCAACTTAGCGGACAAGCCAGTGCAGACCCCCCTCCTGCGGCCCGTCGGCCTCCGCCGCGGCGCCCAGCGCCGGCCCGGGGGCCCGAATGCCCCCGCCGTTCGTGACATTTCGCAAGAGCCTGTCGCCCCTGCGCGGCCCCGTCGCCGCACGGCAGAGAGCCGAACAGAATGGCTGCCTGCCGCCCTGTTCCCCTGTCCGCCCGTTCCGGGTTCCGCTTCCAGCGCCGCCGCCGCCGGATCGCCGCCGCAGGCCCCTGCAGCGGCCCAGCCGCGCGACGCCCCGGTCCGACGACCCATCCCCTGGGAAGGGGGGGCTGGCGGAGGCTGCCGTTGCTGCTGGGCTCCCTGCTGCCGCTGCTGAGCCTGCTGCAGGGCTGCGTCGCGACACGCCTCTCGCCAGGCCAGACCCTGCATGTGGTGGTGGCCTCCAACAACAACCTCGACTGGCTGCGTCGCGATTACATCGACAGCCAGGCCTGGGAGACCCTGCTCAGCGGTTTCCGCCGTCTGCAGCCCGGGGTGACGGTGGAGATCAGCGTGGAGCCCGAAGAACGGATCACCGCCAAGCTGGCCGAGAGCCACAGCCGTGGGCTGTCGCCGGATCTGCTGCTGCTGCGAGCCCCCGCCGCGAACGCGATGCTGCAGCGCCGCCTGGTGGATCCCCTGCCGCGGCAGCAACCGGGCCTGGGCCAGACCCTCTCCATGGTCACTCCCCAGCTGCTGGAACGGGTTCAGACCCGTCTGGGGTATTCGGGACTGCCGGTCTTCACCGAGTTCACCGTCGCCTGCTACGACCGCCGGCGGGTGCCGCAGCCCCCCGCCACCCTGGACGACCTGCTCCGCCTGGCCGCGTCCGGGCAGCCGGTCGGGCTGGGGATGGATCCACCCGGCCTGTGGTGGACCGTCGGGGCCACGGGGGCCCAGGACGCGCTGGTGCCCCTGGTGATCGGCAAGCCGCTCCCCGCCGGGAACGGGCAGTACCGCGCCGCTCTGAGTGCCTGGCTGACCTGGCTGCGCCAGGCTGCCCTGCAGAGCCGCGTCGACATGGCCTCGGACTCCCATGAGCTCACCGAGGCCCTCGAAACCGGACAGCTGGCCTGGATTCCGTGTTTCAGCATGGTGCTGCGGCGCCTGGACCGCAGCCTCGGCCCCAACCTCGGGGTGGCCCCCCTGCCCTCCGGTCCCGGCGGTTCGCCCTCCCCCTACAGCGTCACGCGGGTGTGGTCGCTCGGACGCGATTCCTCGCCGCAGCAACGCAAGTTGGCCATGCAGCTGGCGCTGCTGAGCCTGGATCCCCTGGTGCAGCGGGATCTGGCGCGGTCCTCCCGCATGGTGGTGCCGGCCAACCGCATGGTGCCCCTGCCCGTGAGCACCTCATCGCGGCTGCAGGCGCTGGCGGAGGCGCAGCGCCAGTTCGATCAGGCCTCGCCGATGCTCGCCTCGCCGTTTTCGCTCGATCGCTTGCAATGGGTGACCCCTTACATCCTGTCGACGGTCGCGATGGTGATGGTGGGCGCCATCACACCTGACCAGGGCTCCGAGCAGCTGCTGCGCCTCAACCCCAAGCGGAAATGATCGACCTGCTGCACGAACTCCAGGGCTGGTTCGCCTTTCTGCAGCGGCCGTCCGTGCTGCTGCAGCTGGGCGCGATCACCGCCCTGGCCTTCGCTCTGGTGCAGCGGAGCCGCCTGCCGCGGTGGCCCTGGCTGCGCTGGCTGCGGGCGACGCCGCTGTCCCTGCTGCTGCTGGCCGGTCAGGGACTGATCGCCCTGCTGCTCAGCGCCGCTGGCCTGCGGGTGGGGCTGGTGCTGCTCGGGGCCCGGATCTGCCTGGCCTGGTTCGGCCTGCAGCTGCTGGAGACCCAGCTGCTGGTGCACACGCTGCCGCCGCAGGCGCGGCACGTGCTTGTCAGCCGGCTGTTGCGGCCCGCGTTCCTCGTGGTGGTGCTG
>JAYKJA010000086.1:0-3130 GCA_035285905.1 Synechococcaceae cyanobacterium | reverse complement strand
TCCGCACAGCCCGGGCCGTGCCGACGCCATGGCTGTGCAGGAAGACCATGATCTCGCGCACCACCTTCTGATCGGCCCAGGCCTGGGCGATGCGGCCCGCCCGCACCCTGCCGATGCCGGGAATCTCGCGCAGCCGTTCAGGGGCCTGCTCGATCACCTCGAACACCTCGGCGCCGAAGGCGGCCACCAGCTTGCCGGCGTAGATCGGGCCGATGCCGCGGATCATCCCCGAGCCCAGGTACTTCTCGATCCCCTCGGCGGTGGTGGGGGGAGAGGCGCGCAGGAAGGAGGCCCGGAACTGCTGACCGTGTTCGCGGTCATTCACCCAGGTGCCGCTGACGGTGACCCATTCACCGGCGCTGATCTCGGCGGCATGGCCCACCACCGTGACCAGATCGCGATGGCCGCGGGCCTTGATCCGCAGCACGCAGAAGCCATTGGAGGAGTTGTGAAAGGTGACCCGCTCGATCGAGCCGGCCAGGACCTCGCTGGGCTGGCCGGAGGGGCTCTCCCGCCCGCTCTCCTGCCGCACGCCGAACGCCATCGAGGCCGCCGCGAAACGCTCGTCTGCGAGAGCCTAGGGCTGGCAGCGGGGGACTTCTCTGCCGGGCCGGCCGCAGCCGGGTTGAACGGCACCTCCTGGCCGGGGCCTCACCCGCCGCCAGGCCAGCCGCGGCCGTCGCTCAGCTGGCTGGGTGGCGGAGGCGGGGGGGCGCTTGCGGGCTGCTGGGGCTGGGGGGGAGCGTCGGAGGACGGCAGCGGGGTGGCCGGCGGCAGGGCGGGCCGAGCGGCCCCACGCGGTCCCTGGCGACGCTCCAGCGGGGAGGGCGAGGGAGGTGTGGCGTCGCGCTGCAGGCGTTCGCTGTGGGCCCGGTCCTGGTCGATGCGCAGGCTGACCCAGGCGAGGAACACCCCGGCCGTGAGGGCCAGCAGCACGAACAGGACGACTGAGAGGGTCACGCCGGTCCTGTCCGCGCAGGGCCTGAGCCTACGGGCGAGTCGCAACGCTTACCAATCGGAGTGTTCGGGATGCCGCCCAGGCCCCAGGGGCTTCACAATCGGTTACAGTGATCGCAACACAACGCAACCTTCATGGCTGACTCCTCCTCCCGCTTCGGATTCGTCGCCTTCGCTGAAACCTGGAACGGCCGCCTGGCCATGCTCGGTTTCGTCATCGGCCTGGGCACCGAGCTGCTCACCGGCCAGGGCATTCTTTCCCAGATCGGTCTCGGCTGAACCCATGCAGACCGATTACACCGCTGCGATCACGGCCATGGTCGGCCTGGTCTTCCTGCTCACCGGCATGGTCGCCTACGTGCTCACCCGCCCCAGCGACCTTCCGGCCAAGTCCTGAAGCCAGGTCCTGGCAGTCAGGTTCTGATCGCCTCCGTTTCACTCCTTACCCCACTGTCTCCATGACGAACTCCACCGCCAACGACCAGTGGTTCCAGAACCGGGCCGCTGAGCAGATCCATCTCGACCAGCTCAGGCGGGTTGAACTCTTCAACGGACGGGCCGCCATGCTCGGCATCGTCATCGGCATCGCCACCGAGGCGATCACCGGCTCCGGCATCGCCCATCAGATCGGCCTCGGAGCCCTGGTCGACGGGTACGCCGCCTGCCGCGCCCAGTTCCTGCCCTTCTGCTTCTGATCATTTCGGACAGGATTCTTTCGCTCCTCTGGAGTCCGGAAGACTCGCTGTCTGCCGCTTGATCCCTCAGACCTCCCGGGACCTCCGGGAGGTTTTTTGCTGCGGGGTGGCTTTCGGGGTGAGCCGGCGAAAGCGGACCCGGGGGCGGACGCCTCCGCTGCGCAGCGCCTCGATCTGGCGCGAGAGCACGGCGAACATCAGCATCTGGATCGCGAAGCTGCTCAGAATCAGGCCCATCACGGTGGGGATTCCGCCCCCGTACTGGCTGTTCCCAGTGAGGAAATTGACGAGCAGCAACGAGCTCAGCAGCACCGCCAGCAGCAGGCCGAGGCCGCCGATCAGCAGGGCCAGGCGGCTGGCGGCGGCATCGCCGGACAGCAGGCTGCGCAGGGCTTCGATCCAGTAGCCGCCCCCGCGGTAGGAGGAGCGGCCCCGCTGCCGATCGGCCTGGGCATAGGGCAGCAGCTGCGGGGAGCGGCTGGCGTTGATGAGGCACTGCCGCAGATTCAGGTCGGTCGAATCGAGATAGGAGAGGGTGTCCTGAATCACCTCCCGGCGATAACAGCCGAAGCCATGGAAGCCGTGGGGGACGGCCTCGAATCGCGAGGAGTACCCCAGGATCATGTAATAAAGGCGCCGGCAGAGACGAAGCAGCGGTCCGCCGCTGGAGCGTTGCTTGATCGCCAGCACCGCATCGAGGCCCTCGTCCTGCAGCAGGCGATCCCCCATGTCCACGGCCAGCTCCGGTGGATCCTGCAGATCCGAGCAGAGCAGCACGATCAGCTCCGCATCGCTGACCTGCCGCAGGGCATTGATAACGGAGGCCTCCGGGCCGTAATTGGCCTGATTGGCCAGCAGGATCGCCTCGGAATCCAGGCTGCCGATCTGCTGCAGCACCGCCAGGCTGTCGTCCTGGCTGCAGTTGTCGGCGACGACGAAGCGGAAGGCGATCTGCAGCTGCCCGGCATGCCGCTGCTGCAGCTGCGCGTGGGCGAGCCGGCAACGCTGATGCAGTTCGCGCAGGTTGGCTGCTTCGTTGTAGGCGCTGCTGACGAAGGCCAGCGTGATCCGGTCCGGCCCTGGTGCAGCCGCGGCGGACTGCGCCCGATCGGGAGTGCTGAGGGGATCCATGCGGACGGAGGCAGCGGTGGCTTCGGCTTGGGGGGATCGGCGGCCCGCCCGTCAGGGTTCCAGCAGCAGATCCGCCAGGCGACGCACCGCCAGCGGATCGCGGATCAGCTGGCGGTGGGTGAGCACCGGCAGGCCCAGGCGGGAGCCTACGGGCAGCACGGCCCGCCAGCCGGGGAAGACGGTGAGGTCGGTGGCGCAGAACAGGCTGCGGCAGTCGAGGGGCTCCAGCAGGGAAGCGCGGCGATCCAGCTCCCGCAGCAGGGGACTGCCCACCTTCATGTCGGCGATGCCGGCCAGCCAGGCCTGCGGTGCCAGCTGGGCCGCCAGGGTGCCGCGCTGGGGGCTGC
>JAYKJA010000085.1:0-4915 GCA_035285905.1 Synechococcaceae cyanobacterium | reverse complement strand
TTACCGGACCGCCGCTTCCCGGATCAGGCTCAGCCCTCGACGGCCTTGGTGCCGCTGCCCAGGACCGGCTCCACCTCGCGGTGCGGGCGGGCGATGATGTGGGCGGCGACCAGGCCGTCACCGACGCGCTCACAGGCGTCTGCACCGGCACGCACGGCGGCGTTGACGGCACCGGTTTCACCGCGGACGAGGACCGTGACGTAACCACCGCCGACGAACTCCCGGCCGATCAGGCGGACTTCGGCGGCTTTGGTCATGGCGTCCGCGGCTTCGATCGCGGGCACCAGACCGCGGGTCTCGATCATGCCGAGGGCGATGCCCATGGTTTCGTTTGCCATTACCTGCTCCTGGAGGAGGGGGTGGAATGTTCGTTGGCAACCCTGCTCCCGCGCCTCACCCTCCGTCAAGCGTTTTGATCCGATGGCCCCATCACCAATCGCAGCCGCACCGATAAGTTGCGCTGATTGCCGCATCACAAAACGTAAGGAAACCTTGCGGCGCCCGGCCCGCACGCGGCGGCAGACGGCTCCGGCCCGGTGCGCAGGAGCCGTCACAGCCGGGGCTTCCGGTCCTGTCCCTGGCGACCTGTGGCCTGGGGGGGAGCCCCGCCGCCCGCCCCGGCCTCAGGCCCCGCCAGGTCCTGTCACCCGGCGGGCCCAGCCTCATCCGCTCTCGCCTGCCGGCGGTTGCCTGGTCCGGCTGCCCTGCGCGCCCTGGTCCCGCTGACGTGCGGCCGACTCAGGGGGGTTCCGCTCTCAGAGGGGTTCCGCCGCCGAGACGAATGCCACGCCTCCGTACATCTTCAGCAGCGGGTTGACGCTCTGGCGCAGGGCTGCGAGCAGTTCGGGGTCGCAGAACACGATCACATGGGCATTGGCTCCGAGGCCGCTGAAGTCCATGTCTTCGGAGATCTCTCCAGCCACTCCCATTCCGGTGACATGGCGCATGACGGAATAGCCCGGGGCACCCGCCTTGCGGATCGCCTTGCACACCCGTCCGACCTCACGCTCGTTCAGGAAGATGTCGATGCGGTTCATGACAGCGGGGCGGGTGAGATCAGAGGGCGGGGATGAAGCGGGTGGCCAGCGCCATGTAGAGCGGGATGCCTACCACGACGTTGAACGGGAAGGTCACCCCCAGGGCCGTGGAGATGTAGAGGCTGGGATTGGCCTGGGGCACGGTCATGCGCATCGCCGCCGGCACGGCGATGTAGGAGGCGCTGGCGCAGAGCACCATGAACAGCAGGGCGTCCCCCTGGTTCAGCCCCAGCAGACGCGAGAGAAGCAGCCCCAGGGAGGCGTGCAGCAGGGGGGCGAGCAGGGCGAAGCCGATCAGGAAGGCTCCCGCCTGGCGCAGTTCGCGCAGCCGCTGGGCGGCCACCAGGCCCATGTCCAGGAGGAAGAAGCACAGAACGCCGTAGAAGAGGCTGTCGCTGAATGGGAGCATCTTCTCGATCCCGGCGGGACTGAACACCGCCACCACTGCCCCGATCAGCAGGCTGCCGACCAGCAGGAATACGGAGCCGTTCAGGAAGGCCTCCTGCAGCACCTCGGCCCAGGGAAGTCCATTGCCCCGTCCGTTCGCCGCCGCTCCCTCGCCCTCGCTCTGGGCCGGGTTGGCAGCCAGCTTGGCCAGCAGCACGCCCACCACGATGGCCGGTGATTCCATCAGCGCCAGCGCCGCCACCATGAAGCCGTCATAGTCCTTCTGCAGCACCGTGAGGAAGCTCTGGGCGGTGATGAAGGTGACGGCGCTGATCGAGCCGTAGGAGGCGGCGATGGCGGCGGAGTTGTAACTGTCCAGGCGGGTGCGCAGCAGCAGATAGCTGCTGATCGGCACCAGCAGCGACATCATCACGGCCGCCGTGATCGTCAGGATCACCGTCAGCCCGAGGCCGCTGTGGGCCAGTTCGATGCCCCCCTTGAAGCCGATCGCCAGCAGCAGATAGAGGGAGAACAGCTTCGGCAGTGGCGCCGGGATCTCCAGGTCCGAGCCCACCCCCACCGCCAGGGCGCCCAGGAAGAAGAACAGCACGGGGGCGGTCAGCAGGTTCTGCAGGACCAGGCTCGACTGCATCGCCAGCGACCGGCTTCAGGACCGTCAAGCTAGGACCGATGCCCCGGCCGGTCCACCACCCCACGGCCCGTCAGCGGTCGCTGAACGGGTGACCCATCGCGGGCTGAGCTCCCTAAGGTCCCGGCGGGGCAGGAACCCTGGAGTTTTCCGGGGGTGGAATGTTCAACCCATTCCTGCCCCCCCCATCTCTGTCAGGAGGGCCCTGCGTCACAATGGCAGCCGCGGCAGCACCCCATGCCCCGTCAGCGGCAGACCCTTCCCAGGCTGGTGATCGCCAGCGGCAACCCCCATAAGATCGCCGAGCTGCGGGCGATGCTTGAGCTTGTGGCCGTGGAGGTGCTCTGTCTTCCCGACGGGCTGGAGATTGAGGAGACCGGTCACAGCTACGCCGAGAATGCCCGGCTCAAGGCTGAGGCCGTGGCCCGGCATTGCGGGGCCTGGGCCCTGGGGGATGATTCCGGCATCGAAGTGGATGCGCTTGATGGGCGCCCGGGGCTCTATTCCGCCCGCTATGGCCCCACCGACCACGAACGGCAGCACCGTCTGCTGCAGGAGCTGGGCGACAGCCTGTATCGGGGAGCCCGCTTCATCACTGCCATGGCCCTGGCCGCTCCCACGGGACAGACGGTGGCGGAGTCGAGCGGCGTCTGTTATGGCTCCGTGCTGCGCCAGCCCGATGGCCACGGTGTCGGCTATGACCCCCTGTTTCATGTGCGCGAAGCCGGCTGCAGCTATGCCCGCATGACGGAGCATCAGCGCGCCCGACTGGGTAGCCGTGGCAAGGCTGCCAGGGCGCTGGCCCCGGCCCTGCACCGCCAGCTCGGGCTCGACCCGGCCCTGCTCAGCCGTTGATGCTGGCCACGGCGCGCATGGCCGCCGCCGCCGCCTCCTCCACATCCCCTTCGCGGCCGGCCAGGGTGAGGCGACCGAATGCCCCCACCGCCTTGACGTCCACGACGGTGATGTTCGAGGCCTTCTCCGCCTCGTTGGCGGCCATCAGCACATAACCCGCCGGTTCGGTCTCGAGGATGAACATGCTCATGCCGGCCTGGATCATCGAGCCGCGGCGGTTCTGCCGGTTGATCAGCACCGCGTGGTCCGGGGTGATGGCGCGGATGATCTCGGTCCAGGTGACCTGACAGCGGCTGCGGCGGTCGATGCTGCTGCCGATCGCCTCGAGCACCACCTCGCCGGAGTGGAGCACGTTGCTCTGGTCGCGGTGGTACATCGCGATCGAGCCGAAGGCCCGCTCCACCACCATCTGGCCCAGGCGCACGGTGCTGGCCTTGAGGGCGATGTCGGTGACGCGGTGCACCGCCATGCCGGGGGAGACCTCCAACCAGAGGCAGGCATCCCCCGGGATCGGCAGGAAGCCCTGGCTGACGGTGCCCATGTAGGCCGCCAGCTGGGGCTGCAGCGAATCGAGGAACACGTAGGTGCGCAGCTCGATCGACTGAATGTGGCTGCTCTGGCGGGCGAAGCGGCGGCCTTCGCTGTCGGTGGTGATCACGCAGCTGGCGCCGGAGCTGTCGCTGCTGCGGGGTGAGGAGATCTCGGTGCCGGTGATCAGGGGCCGGGAGCCCGTGAGTGAATCCCTGCGCCTGCGGATGGCGCGGTCCTCAGAACTGAAGGAGCGACCGTTCGAATCCATCAGGCGACGAGCCGCGGCCTCCTCTGTTCAGTGGGGGTTTGCAGGAGCGCTGCAGTCACCCCTGTCGGGGGACGCTCCCTGAAAGTTGTGGGACTCTAGCCCGTGGAGGTGAGGCTCCTGCCGCCAGCGGGGGCCGGGGTCACGGGCTGATGCACCCATGCCACCACCATCGCCACCACCACCGCCGGGGAAGGCGTCAGGCGTTCCGGCGACCTCCCGGGCCTGGTGCCGTTGGGGTGGTCGGCGCAGGAGGTTGATCCGGCCTCCCTGGAGGGCATGAAGCCACGAATTCAGGGGCCTGATGGGAACCGCGGGCGCCGGGCGGACAGGGGCTCCGGCGCCGGGTGCTGCTGGACTGGGCGGCCGAGCCGCTTCAGGCTTCGCTCACCCCTTCGATGCGGTCCTCGATCTGCTGATAGATCTCCTGCAGCTGCTGGATGTTCTCGTCGGAGGTCTCCCAGTAGCCGCGACCGTTCACCTCAAGCAGCGTGCCGACAATGCGGCGGAAACTGTGGGGATTGAGCTCCATCAGCCGCTGACGCATCTCGGGGTCGTTGATGAAGGTGTCGTTGGCCTCCTCGTAGACGAAATTGTCTACCGCGCCGCTGGTGGCGCTCCAGCCCAGGGTGAAGTTGAGCCGTTTGGCCACTTCCCGTACCCCTTCGTAGCCGGAGTTCAGCATGCCCTCGTACCACTTGGGATTGAGCAGCTTGGTGCGTGAGTCGAGTCGAATCGTTTCACTGAGGCTGCGCACCTGGGCATTGGCCGTGGTGGTGTCCGCGATGTAGCTGGCCGGAGCTTTGCCGTCATCGCGCAGACCCTGGATCAGCTTGGTGGGGTCGCTGTCGAAGTAGTGGCTGACATCGGTGAGCGAGATCTCGGCGGAATCGAGATTCTGGAAGGTGACGTCGGCGGTTTTCATGACCGCCTCAAACACCTCGCGCTTCTGGTTCATCTCGCCGGGGTTGTCGGCGTTGAAGGCAAAGGTTTTGCGAGAGAGGTACATCTCCTGGAGTTCCCCCTCCTCCTCCCAGCTGCTGTTCTCCACTGCCAGGTTCACATTGGAGCTGTAGCTGCCACTGGCGTTGGAAAACACGCGGGTGGCGGCATCGCGCAGGGAGATGCCATCTTTTTCGGCCTGCTCCAGGGCGTGTTTACGCACGAAGTTCATGGCCAGGGGCTCATCGG
>JAYKJA010000084.1:0-67136 GCA_035285905.1 Synechococcaceae cyanobacterium | reverse complement strand
GCGACAAGCCCTGGTGGGCCTGATCTGCTCCGCTCCCTGCCCCCCGCCCGTCGCCCCTCCCCACCCCATGCGTCGTCTCCTCTCCCGTCTCTCCACCGGCGTCCTGGCCGCCAGCCTCTCGCTGATCGCCCTGCTCGGCGCCGCCACCCCCAGCTGGGCCTACCCCTTCTGGGCCCAGCAGAACTACGACTATCCGCGGGAAGCCACCGGCAAGCTGGCCTGCGCCAACTGCCACCTGGCCAAGAAGCCCACTCATGTGGAGGTGCCCCAGGCGGTCTTCCCCGATGAGGTCTTCAAGGTGGAAGTGGAGATCCCCTACGACACCAAGGTCCAGCAGGTGGCCGGGGACGGCAGCCGCACGGGCCTGAACGTGGGCGCGATCGTGATGCTGCCCGACGGCTTCAAGCTGGCCCCCGCCGATCGCCTGAGCGAGGAGCTCAAGGAGGAAACCGCCGGCGTCTACGTCACCACCTGGAACGAGGAGAACCCCAACATCCTGTTGGTGGGACCCCTGCCCGGTGATGACCACCAGAAGATCGTCTTCCCGATCCTCTCCCCCGATCCCGCCACCGACAGCGCCATCCACTTCGGCAAATACCAGCTGCATGTGGGCGGCAACCGCGGCCGCGGCCAGGTGTATCCCACCGGTGAGAAGAGCAACAACACCGTCTACACCGCCTCCGCTGCGGGCACCATCTCCGCCATCACCCCCGGTGACAACGGTTCCAGCACCGTCGAGATCACAACCGCCGACGGCAGCGTGACCGACACCATTCCCGCCGGCCCCGCCCTGCAGGTGTCCGTGGGAGACGCGGTGGAAGCCGGTGCAGCCCTCACCAATGACCCCAACGTCGGTGGCTTCGGCCAGCTCGACGCCGAAGTGGTCCTGCAGAATCCGGTCCGTCTCTACGGCATGCTCGCCTTCTTCGCGATCGTCGCCATGGCCCAGATCCTGCTGGTGCTGAAGAAGCGTCAGGTCGAGAAGGTCCAGGCCGCCGAAGGCATCGTCTGAGCACCCTGCCCTCCCTTCCTGCCTGTTCAGGGTCGATGCCGCTGGCCATCTTCACCTCCCCGGGCCCACTGGTCTTCCAGTTGGGCCCCTTTGCCTTGCGCTGGTATGGCCTGCTGATCGCCCTGGCGGTCCTGATCGGCCTGGTGCTGTCGATGCGGCTGGCCCGGCTGCGGGGCCTCGATCCCGCCCTGGTGGCCGACCTGCTGCCGCTGCTGGTGCTTGGGGCCGTCATCGGCGCCCGGCTCTATTACGTGATCCTGCAGTGGCCCCAGTACCAGGGCCGCTGGTTTGAGGCCGTGGCGATCTGGCAGGGGGGCATCGCCATCCACGGCGCCCTGATCGGCGGCAGCCTCACCACCATCGCCTTCTGCCGCTGGCGACGCCAGCCGTTCTGGCCGCTGCTCGACATCCTGCTGCCCTCGGTGGCTCTCGGTCAGGCGATCGGCCGCTGGGGCAACTTCTTCAACTCGGAGGCCTTCGGCGCGCCCACCACCTCCCTCCCCTGGCGGCTGACCATCCCGCTGGAGCGTCGCCCCCTGGAGAGCCTGGACATCGCCACGTACCACCCCACCTTCCTGTACGAATCGCTCTGGAATCTGGGGGTGTTCAGCCTGCTGCTGCTGCTGTTCTGGCAGGCCCAGCGCGGCAGGCTGTCGCTGCGGGCGGGAGCCCTGAGCTGCGTCTATCTGCTCGCCTACAGCAGCGGCCGTGTCTGGATCGAAGCGTTGCGGCTCGATCCCCTCTGCCTGTTCAGCCAGGCCCCCCTCTGCGCCGGCGGCCTGCGCATGGCCCAGCTGATCAGCCTGCTGCTGATCGCCGTGGCCGGCCTGGGCCTGATCTGGCTCTACGGCCTGCGTCGTCCCCTGCCCGATCCCGCCGGAGTCCCCTCTTGAGCACACCCCCCACCCCTCTGCTGCACATCGTCGGCGCCGGGCCCGGCGCCCCGGATCTGCTGACCCTGCGGGCGGCCCCGCTGCTCGAGCAGGCCGAGGTGCTGGTCTGGACCGATTCCCTGGTCAGTCCCCAGATCGCCGCCCTGGCCCCAGCGGAATGCGAACGCATCCGCACCGGCAACCTCACCCTGGAGGAGCTGCTGGCGGTGATGATCGAGCGGGTGCGCCAGGGTCGCAGGGTGGTGCGCCTGCACGACGGCGATCCCTGTCTCTACGGGGCTCTGCAGGAACAGGTCTGTCGCCTGGCGGATGCCGGCATCGAGGTGGAGGTGGTGCCCGGCCTGAGCGCCTACCAGGCCACCGCCGCGGCCCTGGGCAGCGAACTCACCATCCCGGGGCTGGTGCAGACGATCGTGCTCAGCCGGGCCGGAGGCCGCACCGGTGTGCCGGAGCGGGAATCCCTGGCGCGGCTGGCGGCCCTGGGGGCCAGCCTCTGCCTCTATCTCAGCGCCCGCCATGTGGAGGAGGTGCAACAGGAGCTGCTGCAGCACTATCCGCCGGAGACACCGGTGGCGATCGGCTACCGGGTCAGCTGGCCCGACCAGTGGCTGACCCGGGTGACCCTGGCCGAGATGGCCGCCACCAGCCGTGCCCGCCAGCTGATCCGCACCACGCTCTACGTGGTGAGTCCCGCCCTGGCCCCGCCATCCCAGGCCCGTTCGCGGCTTTACTCCCCCAGCCACGCACACCTGTTCCGCAACGCCGACTCCAGCGGCATGGAGACGGGGGAACCGGAGCCGTCCGGTCCGGCGGCGCTCGCCTGAGGCGGGACGCAGGCCCGGCCTTCAGCCCGGCGGCAACACCTGCTCCAGATGGTCGACCAGGGCGGCGGCGATCGCGGCCTTGCCCTGATGCTGCGCGGCGCCCGAGGCCGACACCAGCCAGGCGGTCTGCTCCTCCCCCCGGGTCTCGGCACCGCGGTTGGCCACCACCAGCGGGAACCGCTCCAGGCGGCGCCGGGCCTCCGCCAGCAGCTCCTCCACAGTGGCGTGCTCGAGATATTTGAAGGTGACCATGTACAGCTGGGGGGAGGCCTGGCGCACCAGATCGATCACCTTGTCCGTCGGCTCCAGGCTGAGGCTCCAGTGGGCCTGGCCGCTGGGGGTCTTGCCGGCAGCGGGGGAGCTGGGCCGGTAGTCCGCCACGGCGGCGGAGAACAGGCCGGCGGCGGGGGCGCTGGCCACCAGCTCCAGCACCCGCTGGCGGTAGTGGTCGTAACTGGAGATCCATTCATGCGGCAGCCACTCCGGGGGCGTTGCCGCCCCCTCACCCAGCAGCAGCAGCGGCTCCGCCCCCCGCAGCAGCAGCTCTTCGCTGATGGCGATGGCCAGGCGGCCGCTGAAGCGGTTGACGATCCGGCGCACCGCATCGATCGGCACGGGCGTCGGGCCACCGGTGACCAGCAGCCGCTGACCGCGCAGGGGACTGCCGGAGAGGGCCCGGCAGACCGCCGCCACCAGCACCTCGCTGGCGGGCAGGTTGTGTTTGCCATAGGCATCCCGGGGGGGAATCAGGGTCACCCCCAGCTCCTGCAGGATGCGGCAGTTGCGCTCCAGCACTGGCGTATGCAGGGACCCATGCAGGGTGGGGGCCAGCAGCACGCGGGTCTGGCCGCGGGCCAGGCGCCCGAGGGCGGAGGCCAGCGCCGCCGTCACCACCGTGTCGGCGATGCCGTGGGCCAGTTTGGCGATGCTGTTCACGGTGGCCGGCGCCAGCAGCCAGGCATCGAACGGTTCGCCGTCCGAGAGATGTTCGGCCCGCCAGCTCAGGGCGGTGATCACCGGTCCGCAGCAGGCCCACTCCAGCGCCTGCCGGCCCACGTAGTGCAGGGCCTCGGGGCTGCAGAAGGCGGTCACCGCGGCACCGCGACGCCGCAGGGCCCGGGCCAGATCGGGAGCCCGCAGGGCGGCGATGCTGCCGCTGACGAGCAGGGCGATGCGCCTCCCCTCCAGGTGACGGGACAGCAGCGGCACCTCGTGGTCCCCCAGGGGGACGGAGCGGGGAGGCTGCAGATCCCAGGCCTCGAAGCTCATCCCACCTCC
The DNA here is from genome assembly GCA_035285905.1 of Synechococcaceae cyanobacterium. GTDB lineage: Bacteria > Cyanobacteriota > Cyanobacteriia > PCC-6307 > Cyanobiaceae > Cyanobium. Next base: position 63,129 of record JAYKJA010000084.1, on the reverse strand, counting down.
ACGGGTTGGCGCAACAGCTCGCGCTCGAGCCGGTCGCGATCGAAGCGGCAGCCCAGCCGGGCCGCGATCGCCTCCACATCACGCTGGGCGTTGCCGAGACAGCAGGTGCCGCCCGGCGAGGGGGTGACATTGAAACTGAGGCCGGGGCAGGCCTCGATCCGCACCTCCCCGAGCATGAGCCGGCGCTGGCGCCGGTCGATGAGCTGGGGGCGCACGCCGCCGTAGCCCTCGGCGAAGCGCAGATCCTCCAGCTGCATGCCGGGCACGATCTTGCGGGCATCCTCGAGAAAGAGGCGACGCCGCAGACCGGGCACCTCGAACAGCAGATTGCGCAGGATGTAGCGGCGGATGTCCGCAACGCCGAGCAGCTGGGCGAAGACCATCACCACATCCCAGTCGAGTCGCAGCACCTCCAGGAACTCCCAGAAGGAGCCGGGGCGGTAACGCTCCAACCGGGGCAGCAGCAGTGCCGTGGGGCCGAAGCGGGTCAGGCCCGGGGCGCGCACATCCGGATCCCCGTGGATGGCCGCGAAGGGCAGCTTGTCGTTCTGCACGGTATAGACCTTGCCGCGCAGCAGGTCGGGGGTGAAGTAGAAGCTGCCGGCCACCGGCAGGCAGGAATACTCCAGGGCGTAGCCCATGCGCTGCGCCAGCAGCAGGCTGTGGGCCCCGGCGCAGACGACCACGTGGCGGGCGCGGATGCGTCGGCTGCGGGCGCTCTCCCCGCCGTCGGCCGGGGCCTCGGGCCCGGGGGCCAGATCCACCACGAAGCCATCGCCGTCGGGCTGGATGCGCTCGACGCAGGTGGACAGATGCAGCGCCAGCTCACGCTCCGGGTCGGCGGCGATGGCGAGGCGGGCCTGATCGACGAAGGAGAGGGAGAGCTCCCCGTAATCGACCGCGGTGTCGGAGTCGCGGATGCCGATGGCCAGCAGCGGTTCCGGGCGGGGCTGGCCATCGACCAGGACCACGTTGGGCTCCCATTCGGCGATCGCCGACTTCTCCAGCAGCTGCATCGCCGGGAAGTGGGGAGAGAAGCGGGAGAAGCGCTGACGCAGCAGCTCACACTCGGCCTCCCCGACCGCCAGCACCATCTTGGGTGTGCGGAAGATGCAGCGTTCACGTTGCTGAGGATCCAGCAGATCGCCGTAGTGAGAGATCATCTCAGCCGTGCGTTTGACGGCCACGGCCTTTTCGAGGGTGTAGTTGGTCTCGATGTCGCCGACATGAATCGTCTGGCTGTTGTTGGTCACACAGGAGTTGACCTGAGCCAGACCGCCGTAACGCTCCACCAGGGTGAGATGGCGCAGATCGGTGTAGCGGGCGAGCTCGAACAGCAGAGCCGTGCCGCACACGCCGCCGCCGACGATCAGCACATCGGTGCGGGGGCAGTCCGGCGGATCGCAGGGGGACGCTGATCGACCAGCGTCGCCCCGTTCACCCAGGTCCCGGCTGGCAGCTGAGCTCAACACCCTCAAGGCGGCAGCGTCCATCGTCGCCGATCACCCGCGCCGGCGACGCGCGCCGCAGCCACCCGCTCGGCCGCGCCGGAGGCCGGCAGCGGCGGTGGGCTCACGGCCTGGAGTCGTGGCAACGGGGCCGGAGCGGAACCCGCCAGCACGGCCCGTGGCCCGCGGCCCCGCCTCGCTGGCGGCCCCCACCCAGCCCGTCCGGGGGCGTTGATCTATGATCAGCGCGTCGGGCTTCGCGCCACGGCAAGCGGGCGATTAGCACAGCGGTAGCGCACTTCCTTCACACGGAAGGGGTCACTGGTTCGAATCCAGTATCGCCCACTCGTTTTTTTCACAGACAGCACAGGAAACGGCTTCATCGCCGAGTTCCAGTTGTTCTGCGCTGCAGTCCCGGGTCCCGCACGCTCCGGCTTTGCCCCGGAGCTGATCCCGCCGCCGGTCCAGGTCGTTGGCCCCTGGCGTCTACAGAGACCCTGGCCATACTGGCGGCAGCGAGGCGCTGGGGGCATCGGACCGGTGAGTGCATCCACCCCAGCCGATCAGGGAGCCAGCGGCTCCGACCGGGAGCAGCAGGTGCTGCGCAGCCTGGGGGAGGAGCTGCAGCGGGCCCGCGAAGCCCGCGGCCTCAGTCGCGAAGCCCTGGCCGAACGGCTGCGGATCGGCCCGGAACAGCTCAAGGCCCTGGAGGAGGCTGACGCCGCCCATCTGCCGGAGCGGGTGTTCGTGGTCGCCCAGCTGCGCCGGGTGGCCGGCGCCCTCGACCTCGACCTGGGGGACCGGCTGAGCCAGCTGCGCCCGAGCGTCCCCGGGGGCAGCGTGCGCCCGGCGGCCCGGACCAGCGCAGTGGCACCCCCCCGAGGCGTGACGACCAGCCCCGCAGAACGCGCCGCCGGAACGGCGCCGGATCCAGCCGGAGCGCCGGCCGCCGCCCTGTCCCCCCGATCCGCCGCCCCTGCGGCCTCCGGGTCCAGCGCCGGGGGACGCCGCCGCACCCCGCTGCTCTGGCTGCTGCCCCTCGCCGTTGCTCTGGCCGCCCTGGCCGGCCTGGGCCCGGGGCTGTGGCAACGCCGGCCCGCGCCCAGCGCAGGAGTCAGCCGCGCACCTGAGCTCCCCTCCGCCGGCAGCCGCCCCCCGGCAGCCCAGGGCCAGCCGACGCCTGCACGCCCATCCCTGCGGCGGGAGGCCGAAGCGGGCAGCCTGCTGCTCAGCGCCCGCGGCTCCAGCTGGCTGGAGGTGCGCGACGGGGAAGGCCGGGTGCTCTACCGGGGCCTGTTCAACGGCAGCCGACGTTTCCCGCTGCAGGGACGGCTGCAGGTGCTGGCCGGCCGCCCCGACCTGATCGCGGTCAGCGGCGGCGGGCGCGACGGGGCCCCGCTCGGCCCGATCGACCGGGTGGTCTGGACCACCTTCCCCGCCCCGGCGGGCCGCTGAGCAGGGCGGGCTCAGCCCGCCGCAGCGGGCAAGGACTGGGGCGCGATGGCCACCTGCAGCTCCATGCCGCAGGTCTCGGCCACGGCCGCAGCACAGGAGGTGAGGCTCCAGCGCTCCAGGCTCAGGTCCGCGGCCCTCCCCTCACCAGCGTCGTGGCAGGGCAGCAGCGTGAGCGAGAGCACCCGGGAGCCGGTGGGCGAGGCGGCCTCCCCCCGCACCATCACCCCGGCCAGGGGCGGCTGGGGGCGACGATCGAGGGAGGCGGCCAGCCGCAGCAGCAGGGCCATGGCGTGCACGGTGCGGCGATCCTCACGGCTCTCGATCTGCTGCCACGACTCATGGCGCTTCTTGGGCAGGCCGCGGCGGTGGAAGCGGGCGATGGCCGCCACCATCAGGTGTTCGGCCTGGGAGTAGCCGAGCAGCTCCCCGTGACGGATCAGATACCAGGTGTGCTTGTGGTACGCAGCGATGTTGATGTGCTTGCCGCAGGCATGCAGCTGGGCGGCCGCCCAAAGCAGGATGCGACCGGACCCGTCGTCCTGATGCAGCAGGCCCCGGGTCTGGTCGTAGAGCTGCAGGGCCAGGCCCGCGACCCGATCGGCCCGCGCCAGATCGACGCCGTAGCGCCGGGCCAGATGCAGCACCGTGCGCTCGCGGATCGTGCTCTGAAAGGCGAAGCGATCCGGCAGCAGCTGGTTGCGCAGCATCCAGTCGACGATCAGGCCCTCCCGCAGCGCCCGCTCGCAGACCACCAGTTCCTCCACCTTCAGCATCGCCATGGCGGTCTGCAGGATCAGACAGCCGGGCACGATGATCTCGGCCCGACGCTCGTTCAGCTCCGGCAGGGCACGGCGCTGTTCGGGGGTCATCGCCACGAGCCGGGCCACCAGCTGGTCCACCCGGCTGCGGCTGAGGCGATACCCATGCAGCTTGAGCGGCCGCTTGGGATCCTCCGCCGCCCCCAGCGCCGCCAGGGCCATGGCGGTGCCGCTGGTGGCCACCATCACCGGCCGGCAGCTGTCCTGCAGCGATCGCTTCACCTCGGCCACGGCCGGGTCGAGGGCCCCCTGGATGTAGGCCTCGAGAAAGCTGCGACGGGTCGGCGGCAGCGGATCCGGTCGGCAGAACTCCCGCTGCAGACGCACGGCGCCGATGCGGGTGCTGGTCAGCACGCGGGCATCCCGGCCGTCAGCCAGGATCAGCTCGGTGGATCCGCCGCCGATATCGAGGATCAGGTGGGGCACCTCGCCGAAGCTCATGCCGGAGAGCACGCCCAGGTAGATCAGACGGGCCTCCTCCGGGCCGCTGATCAGGTCCACCTCCAGTCCCAGCTGCTCCTGCAGCGCCTGCAGGAACTGCCGGCCGTTGGGGGCTTCGCGCACGGCGCTGGTGGCGGCCGTGGTGATCTGCTCCACGCCGTGGCTGATCGCCAGATCCCTGCAGTGGCGCAGGGTGAGGAAGGCCCGCTCGATCGATTCGGGGCTGAGGTCCCCCGTTTCCGGATCCCGCTCCCCCAGCCGGGTGGTCGACTTCTCCGCCAGCAGCACGCTGAAGCTGTGCAGCACCGGATCGATCGCCGCCACCAGCAGGTGGATGGAGTTGGTGCCGATGTCGATCGCCGCGACCCGCCGCAGGCCGGGATCTCCCTCCTCCCGGTCGGTGGGTGGTCGCTCCGGAACCGGGGTCTGGGCCATCACTGGATCGCCGGGTGGGCGGGCGACACTTTGACACCCCCGGGGCCCGCTGGCAGCGCCGATCCCGGCTGAGTAGGGTGCAGGGCCCGCTGCAGCGGCCATGGCGGCGCCCGTCACCCCGGTCAAGGCCGAGTCCGGAGAGCTGCCGCCCCCCTGGCTGGCGCTGCTGCGCTGGAACAAGCCGAGCGGTCGCCTGATCCTGCTGATCCCGGCGGGCTGGGCGCTGTGGCTGAGCCCGGCTGCTCCCCCACCCCCGCTCCTGCTGGGCCTGATCGTGCTGGGGGGATTGGCCGTCAGCGGTGCCGGCTGCATCGCCAACGATCTCTGGGACCGCCGCATCGACCCTCTGGTGGAGCGCACCCGGCAGCGGCCCCTCGCCTCCGGCAGCCTGTCGGTGGCGACGGCGGTGCTGCTGCTGCTGCTCTGCCTGGCCCTGGCCCTGCTGGTGGTGGCGCTGCTCCCCGCCGCCGGACGACCCACCTGCCTGCTGCTGGCCATCGCCGCCCTGCCACCGGTCCTGCTCTACCCCTCGGCGAAGCGCTGGTTTCCGCTGCCGCAGCTGGTGCTGGCGCTGTGCTGGGGCTTCGCCGTGCTGATTCCCTGGGCGGCGGCGAACGGGGGTCTGAGGAGTGCAGATCCCACCGCCGCCACCGTGCTGCTGCTCACCTGGCTGGCCACCCTGCTGTGGACCTTCGGCTTCGACACGGTCTATGCCATGAGCGACCGGGAGGACGACCGCCGCATCGGGGTGCGCAGCAGCGCCCTCACCCTCGGCGGCGCCGCCCCCCTGGCCGTGGCCCTCTGCTACGGCGCGACGGCCCTGGCCCTGGCGTCCGCGGCCTGGCTGCGCGGCGGAGCCGGCCCCGGCTTCTGGATCGCCTGGGCGCTGGCCGCCTGGGGGATGCAGCGGGAGGCCCGGGCCCTGTGGAATCCGGCCCTGCCGCGCAGCGCCTATGGCCGACACTTCAGCCGCCAGGTGCTGCTGGGAGCCCTGCTGCTGCTGGCCCTGATCCTGGCCTGATGCCCCGTCCCACCATGCCCCCCGTCACACCGTTGCCGCCGCCGCTGCAGGCCGGGGATCGGGTGCGGCTGGTGGCGGCCAGCTCCGCCCTCGTCGACGCCGGGCGCCTGGAGGCCGGGATCGCCTGCCTGCGGGACTGGGGGCTGCAGGTGGAGCCCGCGGCCCCGGCCCTGGTGGGGCGCCGCTGGGGCTACCTGGCCGGCCGGGACGACGCACGGGCTGACGACTTCTTCACCGCCCCCGGCGAGCGGCCCCCGGCGCTGCACGCCTGCGTGCGCGGGGGCTGGGGTTCAGCGCGGCTGTTGGAGAGGGATCGGCTGATCCAGCCGGAGGGCTGGTTGCTGGGCTTCTCGGATGTGACCTCCCTGCTGTGGTCCCGCCTGGCCCAGGGCCTGGGGGGCGGCATCCACGGCCCCCTGATCACCACCCTCGCCGGCGAGCCGCCCTGGAGCCGGGAGCGGCTGCGCCGGCTGCTGTTCGGGGAGCCGCTGCCGCCCCTGACCGGGGAGGTCTGGGCGGGCGGCCAGGCCGAGGGACCGTTGCTGGTGGCGAATCTCACGGTCGCCACCCACCTGCTCGGCACGGCCCACCTGCCTGCGCTGACCGGGGCGATCCTGGTGCTGGAGGACGTGGGGGAAGCGCCTTATCGAATCGAGCGCATGCTCACCCACTGGCGGCTGAGCGGCGCCCTGGCCCAGCTGGGCGGCCTGGCCTTCGGCAGCTTCCTGCGCTGCGAGGACCCCGACCGGGCCGACGAACCGGCCGAGCATCATTTCAGCCTGGAGCAGGTGCTGCGGGAGCGCTGTCTCGACCTGGGGATCCCTGTGCTGGCCGGGCTGCCGGTGGGCCATGCCCCCGGGAACGCCGCCCTGCCGCTGGGGGTGCCGGCCCGCCTCGACGGGGATCGGGGACGGCTCGAGCTGCTGGCCTGAACCGGACGCCGGGGGCTGGGAGCGGAGCTCAGAACATGCGCTGACTGCGGCCGCGACAGACCAGGTCGTCGGCATTCCAGCCGGTGAAGCGCCAGATCTGGGCCCTCAGCTCGTCGCGCAGCCGGCGCATGGGGTTTTCCGGCCGGTTGTCATCGGTGATGGCCTGCAGCCCCTCGACCCGCCAGCCCTGGGCGCCGACAGCGATGCGGGCGATCGCCAGGGAGCGCTCCAGATGGGCCGGACTGGTGACGACGGTCAGACGGCCGGGGGTGGCGTAGCGCTGCAGCCAGCGGCTCAGGGCCGTGACCTGCCCCACCGTGTCACAGCCGGCCGTGAGCACGACGAGGCCCTTCTCGTTGCGGGGCCAGAGCCCGCGCCTCTCGAGATAGCTGCGGCTCACCTGCTGATCCCCGGGCCGTCCCTGCAGCACGATCGCGGCCCCGGGCATGCTGTTCCACAGCGAGAAGGCCCAGATCACCCGCTGGGGATCCTCGACGAACACGGTGATCACCTCCGGGCGACCGTCGGCGCTGCCGCTGCGGGCGGGGGCCTGAACCCGGAGCCAGGGCCAGAACCACCAGAGCACCAGGGCCACGCTGACAGCCAGCCGCAGGGGGTAGCGGCGGATCAGCCGCACGAGCGTCTGCACCAGCTCCGCGGCAGGGCCTCTGCGCAGCAGACGGGGGCCGGAGGATCGGCGCCGGCGCACCCGTTCGGTCGTCAGACCGCGGCGCCAGGGTCCCCGCTGCCGCAGGAGGGTCTCGTCGGAGCGGAACAGGTCGCCGATGGAGGCCACGATCTCGGCGGGAGGCCCGTGCAGCACGTAGTGCACGACGGCAGCTGGAGCGGACCTGCGCCTGCGACGCCGCCGGATGCGGCGCACCGTCTCACCCCGTTCAGAACCGGGGCCGGACTGGCCCTGATCGGCAGCCCCATCGTCCGTCTGCGAGGAGAGGCCGGGCTCCTGGTCGTGGCCGGGAGAGTCCGTCACAGCCACGATCCGGGGCGACTACACCGTACCCGGGTGGCGTGCGGCGAGCACCGCGGCGGCCACCTCCAGGTCAAAGGGCGTGGTGAGCTTGATGTTGGAGGCCGGAGCCTCCAGCACCTGCACCGGCAGGCCCAGCCGTTCGTACAGGGCGGCATCGTCGGTGACGCTCCAGCCCCCGAGCTCGGCCTGCCGGTGGGCATCTCGCAGCTGGGCGACGGCGAAGCCCTGGGGGGTCTGGGCCGCCCAGAGGCAGCTGCGATCGGGGGTGGCCTGGATGCGACCCGCCCCGTCCACCTGCTTGATCGTGTCGGTCACGGGCGTGGCCGCGATCATGCCGGCCCCCTCGGCCATGGCCTGCCGCAACGCCTCGACGCAGCGCTGCAGCAGGGAGGGCTCCACCAGGCAGCGGGCGCCGTCATGGATGAGCACCGCCTCGGCGTCGGCGGGGAGGGCCGCCAGGCCATGGGCCACCGACTCCTGGCGGGTGTCGCCGCCGAGGATCCAGGTCACGGGCCGATCCGGGCGGGCCGCCGCGATCAGGTCGGCGATCGCGGCGGCATCCACCGGCTGCCCGACGATGCCGATCCAGGAGATCGCCGGGCAGGCCAGCGCCGCGTCCAGGGTCCAGGCGAGCACGGGACGGCCCGCCACCTCGAGCAGGAGCTTGTTGCCGGAGGCACCCATGCGGCGGCCGCTGCCGGCCGCGGCGATCAGCAAATGCACAGGCAGCCCCCCGGTGAGCGGAATACGAAAGATCCGCTCCATACAATCAGGCCGCTTGGCCCCTCCTCCGCATGCGTGCACTGTTTCTGATCCCGGGGGATGCCGTCAGTCAGCTGCAGGCCATGCCCGCCGTGGCTGCCGTGGCACAACAGCTCCGCTTCTCCATCCAGGTGGCCTGTGCGCCGGCGGTGGCCCGGGCGTGGTCGTTATTGCCGGCGGTCGAGAAGGTGATTCCGTTCAACTTCAGCGACGCCTCCCTGGCGGACTGGGCCAACCTGCTGGGCTGCGTGCGCGAGCCCGACTTCCAGGCCTGCATCAACCTGGCCCGCGGTCGCCAGGTCGATCTGATGCTGTCGATGAGCCACATCCCGGCCCGCATCGCCGCCGCCGGTTTCTCGGCCACCGAGCGGGTGAGCCCAGCCCAGGACGGCTGGCCCAGCCAGGCGCTGGAGGCCTATCTGCGTCCGATCGGCGTGCGGCTGGACGCCGGGGCCTTCCGCCTCAGCCTGGCGAAGCCTGCCCTGGAACAGGCCCAGGCGACCCTGCCGGCCGGAGACGGACCGATGCTGCTGCTCAGCCCGGCGGGGGTGCCGGGGGACTGGCCTGCCGACCAGTGGCAGCAGCTGCCGCAGCGGATCGGCGGCAGCCTCAGCGGCCTGCGCACCCTGCAGGTCCCGGCCGCCGATGCGGCCCATGTGCTCGAGCGGGCGGCCCTGGTGGCCTGCAGTGATGTGGTGCTGGCCAGCGACCCGCTGACGGAGGAGCTGGCGCTGCTCTGCGGCGTGCCGCTGGTGGCGCTGGGCCGCAGCCACGACACCCTGCCCCAGCGCAGCGGGGTCGCCGGGCTGACCACCCCCGCCGGCCTGAGCGCCCTGTCGAGCGACGAGGTGCTGAGCGCCCTCGGCCTGAGCTGAGCCCCTGATGCGATGGAGCCGAGTGTGGCGGCTGCGTCGCCGCCGCCCACCGACAAGCCGCTCCCGCAGGCCCTGGCTGGTGCCGCTGCTGGCCCTGGTGATGGTGATCAATGCCAGCGCCGTCGGCTACCGCATCACCGAGAGGTGGGACTGGGGGGACTGCTACTGGATGGTGGCCATCACCATCCCGACCATCGGCTACGGCGAGCCTTCGCCGCTGACCCCTGCCGGCCGCATCGTCACCGTCTTCTCCATCATGGGGGGGCTGGTCGTGCTCCAGCTGACGATCAACAATCTGGTCGGTCTGTCGGAAAGCGGTTATTTCAGCCGCAGACGCCAACGCCGTTTCCTCGACTGGGTGGGCTCCATGCAGGACCACGTGATTCTCTGCGGCTACGGCCGGATCGGGCGCGAGATCGCCTCCCAGCTGGGGCTGGAGGGCATCCCGATGCTGATCGTGGAGATGGATCCGGAGCGGCGCGATGCGGCGGAGGAGAAGGGACTGCCGGTGCTCCTGGCCGACGCCACCCTCGACGAGACCCTGATGGAGGCCGGCATCCTGCGCTGCCGCAGCCTGGTGGCCGCCCTGCCCAATGACGCCGCCAACGTCTACGTGGTGCTGAGCGCCCGGGCGATCGCGCCGAAGGTCAGGCTGATCGCCCGCTCCGACAGCGAAGAGGCCGAACGCAAGCTGCGCCAGGCGGGCGCCGACCGGGTGATCAGCCCCTACGTGGCGGGGGGACGCACGATGGCGGCCACCGCCCTGCGGCCGCTGTCGGTGGATTTCATGGACCTTCTGGCCGGCTCCGACTGCGAAGTGGAGGAGTTTCAGCTCAGCGACGAACCGGACCGGCTGGGGCATCTGCTCAACCGCACCCTGCAGGATCTGCACATCCGCCAGAGGACCGGCGCCCTCGTGCTGGCGGTGCGCAACCCGGAACCCGCCATCGTCAATCCCTATGCATACCGGGGCTCGGGATTCAGCCGCAGCGGCCCGGATCTGATCGCCAATCCAGGCGGTGAGATCAAGGTGGTAGCCGGACAGCTGATGGTGGTGATGGGCAGCAAGGAGCAGCTGTCCCGCTTCCGGGCCCTGCTGGGCCACGCCGTGGTGGAGCAGAGCCACATGACGGGCTGAGCACGGGGCGGCCATACGATCACAGGCCCTTCCGTCCTCAGCCGCGATGACCAGCGCCGTTGCCCCCAGCGAAACCGGCACCCCCACCGCCCCGGTGGCCCTGGTCACGGGAGCGGGCCGGGGCATCGGCCGGGCGATCGCCGAGTCGCTGGCCGCCGCCGGGTTCACGGTGGTGGTCAACTACGCCAGCTCCGCCCAGGCCGCCGACGCCGCCGTGGCCGCGATCACGGCGGCGGGGGGCCGGGCCTGGAGCCACCGGGCCGACGTGGGCGATGAGGCCCAGGTGGAGGCGATGGTCAAGGCCGTGCTCGAGCGGGAGGGCCGCATCGACGTGCTGGTCAACAACGCCGGCATCACCCGCGACGGGTTGCTGATGCGCATGAAGACCGCGGACTGGCAGAGCGTGATCGACCTCAACCTCACCGGCGTGTTCCTGTGCACCCGCGCCGTGAGCAAGGCGATGCTCAAGGCCCGCCGCGGCCGCATCATCAACATCACTTCCGTGGTGGCGCTGATGGGCAATCCGGGCCAGGCCAACTACAGCGCGGCCAAGGCCGGGCTGCTGGGTCTGACCCGCAGCAATGCCGCCGAGTTCGCCTCCCGCGGCGTCACGGTCAATGCGGTGGCGCCCGGCTTCATCGAGAGCGACATGACGGCCGATCTCGACAAGGAGCCGATCCTGCGGGCCATCCCGCTGGGTCGCATGGGCAGCGCCGCCGAGGTGGCCGGAGCCGTGCGTTTCCTGGCAGCGGATCCTGCCGCCGCCTACATCACCGGCCAGGTGCTGCAGGTGGACGGTGGCATGGTGATGCGCTGAGGAGACGCGTGCGAGGGCGGCCTGGCTCAGGAACTGGAGACGGGCCGCCCCAGGTCCTCGCGCAGGCGACGGATCTGCTGCAGCAGCTGGTAGCGGCGCCGGCGGGCCGTGAGGGTGAGAAAGAGCCGGATCGGCACGTAGACGAGGGCCATCACCAGCCCGAGGGCGGCGATCAGCAGAAACACCATGCCATTGGCAGAGGTGGCCGGGCCGAGGCCCCCATCCACGGCGGCGGCATCAACGGCGCTGCTGATGGTGCGCTGGACCAGCTCTTCCATGGCCAGACCCTACCGAGATCGCCCGGCGACGGGGAAGGCCTGCGGAGAGGATTCGGGATTCCCCACCCCCGCGACGCTGCCGGCGCGCAGGGTCGTGTGTGAGGGTGGCTCTCATTGTCCACGCTCTGCCTGGATCCCGATGGCCAAGTTGATCCGCTTTTCCGATTCCTCCCGCGACGCGCTGGAGCGCGGCGTCAATGCGCTGGCCGAGGCCGTGCGGGTCACGATCGGCCCCCGCGGTCGCAACGTGGTGCTGGAGAAGAAGTTCGGCGCGCCCGACATCGTCAACGACGGTGTGACCATCGCCCGGGACATTGAGCTGGAGTGCCCCTTCGAGAACCTGGGGGCCAAGCTGATGCAGCAGGTCGCCATCAAGACGAAGGACACGGCCGGCGACGGCACGACCACCGCCACGGTGCTGGCCCAGGCGTTGGTGCGCGAGGGTCTGCGCAACGTGGCCGCCGGCGCCAACCCCGTCAGCCTGCGCCGTGGCATGGAGCGAGCACTGGAGCAGGTGGTGGCGGGCATCGCCCGCGAAGCCAGCCCGGTGGCGGGCGACGCCATCCGGCAGGTGGCCACGGTGAGCGCCGGCAACGATGAGGAGATCGGCCGCATGATCGCCGAGGCCATGGACAAGGTGAGTGCCGATGGGGTGATCACCGTGGAGGAATCCAGGTCCCTGGCCACCGAACTGGAGGTGACCGAGGGCATGGCGATCGACCGCGGCTACTGCTCCCCCTATTTCGTCACCGACCAGGAACGGCGCGAGGCGGTGTTCGAGAACCCGCTGCTGCTGATCACGGACCGCAAACTCAGCGCCGTGGCCGATCTGGTGCCGGTGCTCGAGGCGGTGTCCCGCCAGGGTCGCCCCCTGGTGATCCTGGCCGAGGAGATCGAAGGTGAGGCGCTGGCCACCCTGGTGGTCAACAAGAACCGCGGGGTGCTGCAGGTGGCGGCGGTGCGGGCCCCGGGCTTCGGCGACCGCCGCAAGGCGATGCTGCAGGACATCGCCATCCTCACCGGGGCCACGGTGATCAGCGAGGACCGGGCCATGAGCCTGGAGAAGGCCACCCTGGCGGATCTGGGCCAGGCCCATCGCATCACCATCTCCAAGGACGAGACCACGATCGTGGCGCTGGAGAAGCAGCACGATGCGGTCACAGCGCGGGTGGCCGCGCTCAAGCGCGAGCGCGAGGCCACCGACAGCGACTACGACCGCGAGAAGATCGATGAACGCATCGCCAAACTTGCCGGAGGCGTGGCGGTGATCAAGGTGGGAGCTCCCACCGAAACCGAACTGCGCAACCGCAAGCTGCGCATCGAGGATGCCCTCAACGCCACCCGCGCGGCGGTGGAGGAGGGCATCGTCGCCGGAGGTGGCACCACCCTGCTGCGCCTGGCGGATCAGCTGGGCGACCTGATCGGCCAGAGCAGCGGCGATGAGCGAGTGGGGGTTGAGATCGTGAAGCGGGCCCTCAGTGCTCCCCTGCGCCAGATCGCGGCCAATGCCGGCCACGACGGTGATGTGGTGGTCGAACAGATCAGGCTGCGCGGTCAGGGGTTCAACGCCCTCAGCGGCAGCTACGACGACCTGATGGCTGCAGGCATCGTCGACGCCGCCAAGGTCGTGCGGCTGGGTCTGCAGGACGCGGTGTCCATCGCCTCTCTGCTGATCACCACCGAAGCGGTGATCGCCGACAAGCCCGAACCGCCCGCCCCTGCCGGCGGTCCCGAAGGGGGCATGGGCGGCACGGGCATGTCCGGGATGGGCATGATGTGAGCCGCCCTCACGGCCCCTGCGGGGGCCGCTTCAGCCGAAACCGAGGGTGTTGACCAGCCGGGCGTGCAGGCGGCAGACCGTGCGCGCCTGGCTGGGAGGGTGACTGCAGAGTTTGCCGAGTTCCCTGTTCAGCGCCTGCATGTCGGCGAGGTGCCCGGCGCTGGGCACACTCAGCATCACGGCCCCGAACAGGGCCAGGCCGGTTCCTGCTGCAGCTGGGCGGCGGCCATCACGGCCCTGTGGGTGCCTGGCTCTGATGAACCGCTGAAAAAAATCTTCCATGATCCCTCCTCCCTGTCGACGGGCAAGGCCTCCCTGGGTTCCTCCCATCCTGAAGTCTCAGCCATCTCAGGTCAGCCTGATCAGGGATTTTGTTCAGAACTCGCTGCCGGCTGAAACCATGCGGCGCGAGTAGGCCGCCACCTGGGCATCGATCCCGGTGATGGCCGTGCCGACCACGACCGCATCCGCACCGGCGGCCAGAGCCGCGGCGGCCTGGTCCGGCGAACCGATGCCGCCCTCACAGATCAGGGCCACATCGACAGGCAGTCCCTGACGCAGGGGCGCCAGCAGGTTCAGAGCCGGAGGCGGCAGAGCGGCCGTCGCTTCGGTGTAGCCGTAGAGAGTGGTGCCGATCCAGGCGCAGCCCAGTTGGGCAGCCCTCAGCCCGTTCTCCACGCTGTCGACGTCCGCCATCAGGGGAGCCCCCAGCTCCTCGCGACAGCGCTGCACCAGCTTCTCCAGGTCCTGCCCCTGAGGCCGCGGCCGGGCCGTGGCATCGATCGCGATCACATCCGCGCCGGCGGACCAGACGGCAGCGATCTCATTCCAGCCCGGGGTGATGTACACCGAGCTGTCCGGAAAATCCCGCTTCCAGAGTCCGATGATCAGGGCTCCGGGGCAACGGCGGCGCACGGCACCGATGTGTTCGGGACTTTCCAGCCGGACGCCGGCGGCTCCATTGGCCAGGCTGGCCTCCGCCATGGCGGCGATGACCTGCGGATCGCGGAGTGGGGATCCGGGAGGCGCCTGCACCGAGACAATCAGGGATCCGCCCAGCTCGGTCGGGTTCGGCAGAGCCATCTCAGCTCGCCCGCCGGCCGTTGTCGCCGGCACTGGGCAGCCAGGAACGCAGATCGGCCAGGGCCGCAGGGGCCGGAGCCGGCGGACCGCTGGATGCGGAGGGAGCTCCGGCGAGACCGGCGGAGATGGCGGCTGCACGGGAGCGGGTCCAGGAGGCCTGGGGTGGCAGGTCTGTCTGATCCGGCTCCGGCGCGGTCGCCTGGAGCGACCACCCCGGGGAGTTGGCAACCCTGGCGGAGGCGTCGAGGGCAGAGCCGGCTCCGGTCTCGCCGGCCTCGTCCTCCTCGTCGTCGTCGAGGCTCACGCTGCGGGACTGCAGCGTGCCGATGGCTTCCTCGACACACTCCCGCATCAGAGCCCTGACCCTGCCGAGCGACGCCAGACCGAAGCGGCGGCGGGGTGCCGACGGCGGCTCCACCGGCCCGGCCGACAACGGGGAGGGCGACAGCGCCTCCGGCCCATCAACGGATGGGGGGAAATCGGCCTGGACCGCCGCGAGGGGCTGATCAGACCAGGCAGCGCGCACTCCCGGATCGGCAGGTACTGCCCCGGACAGCGGCAGCGCGGACACGAATGTCGGATCTGCCGGCGCCGACTCCGGCCGGGCAACCTCCGCCGGTGCGAACTCCTGCAGGACTGCAGACCCGGAGGACGGATCGCTGACGCAATCCTCTGGGGCAGAGACCTCAGAGCTGGGCACGGCATCCCTGGCAACCGCAGCGACATCGAGGCTCCCGGACGGGCCGGGGTCGCAGGGGGCGGGCACCCCGGGTGCCGCTGGCAACGGATGCGCAGGCTGCGGGAGAGTCTCCGGCTGCGGCGGGAGGCCTGTGCCTGCTGCCTCAGAACCGGCGACCGACGCCCGGACGGCCGGAGCCGCCATCTCGATCACCTCAGCCCCGATCCCCCCCGGGGCCTGGCTTCCGGCCCCACCGGCCTGGTCCAACGGTGCCGCCGCGTGGAGGGCACCCCGAGGCTCCGCCTGCAGGCTCTGCCGAGGGGCGGTGATGACGTGCTCCAGCCAGACCCCGGCCTCGCGCCCGAGCGAGGCGGACAGGGGTCCGCCGCAGAAGCGCTCGAGGGAGCCGAGATCACGGCGGTGCACCCACTGCTCGATCAGCCTGGCCGTGGAGCGGGAATCCCGGCGGCGAACGGCCTCGATCAGCTTCTGCTCAATCTCCCCCCGGCGATGGGCAGGAGCGGTGCGATCGACGGAGAGAACGGGGGGCACGGAGGGAGGCCTCTAGGTGAGCTTGCGGTCAAGCAGGGGACGGATCGCCAGGAACAGGCCAAGGGAAAGGGCTGCCAGGATCCCCAGACAGGAACCGGCGGTGAGTGAGCCGTAGGGAGCCGTCAGAACCACATCGGTGAGATGGAATCCACCGCCGTAGGCGGCACGGATCGGTTCAATCGCGAAGGTAAGGGGATTCAGGGCCGCTAGCCAGCCCAGCCAGGTGGGCATGAAGGAAATCGGCGCGAGGGCGGTGCTGGCGAACAGCAGCGGCAGATTGGTCACGAAGATGACCGCGATCAGTTCGATGTGACCGGGCAGGGCGAAGGCCAGCCCGAGACTGAGGGCGGTGACGGCGAAGACCAGCAGCAGCAGCGTCACCACCACCAGCAGCAGGCCCGCGGGTCCAGGCCAGCCGTAGCCGAGGACCGCGGCCGTGGCCATGATCGCCAGGCTCTGCAGCAGGCTGAGGCTGGTGATGTAGAGCACCGAAGCCAGCACGATCGAACTGCGGGAGCGCAGCGGCGCCACCAGCAGCCGGTTGAGGAACCCGAACTCGCGATCGAACATCACCGGCAGCCCGGCGTTGAGCGCAGCGCTGAAGGCGGTGAACACGATCACCCCCGCCCCCAGGAAGCGGCCGTAGCTGCCGCCACCCGGCAGCAGGCCGGCCGGGGCCTTGGCGAACAGCGCCGTGAACAGCACCAGCCAGATCAGCGGCTGCAGCACGCCCGCCACCAGGGTGGAAGGGCGGCGGATCAGCTGGATGAACAGACGGCGGGTGAGGGCGAGGGTCTCCTGAACGATCTCCGCCGCTGCGGAGGGCTCCGGCGCCGGCAGGGCAGCGGACGGATCGAAGCCGGAACTGGCGCTGGTCATCGGAGAAGGGGGAACGGCGGACGACGGGAAGGCAGGGGGGCGGACAGGGCAGGGGCGGGGCGCTCAGCGCATGCTCTGGCGCCGTTCAGCCTTGGCATCGCGCTGGCCCGCCACCTCCAGCTCGGCATCCATCAACGTGCGGCCTGTGGCCTGCAGATAGACGTCATCCAGGCTGGGACGGCTCTGGGCCAGGGCGAACACGGGGAGCTGGGCCTGGCTGAGCTGGCGCCGCAGCTGATCCAGCACGGTCTCGTTCTCGATCACCAGGTTGAGGGAATAGCCCTGGGCACGATTGACGACCACCTGACTGACCCCCTGGCAGGCCTCCAGCAGCAGACGCACCCGCTCGGCCTCCTGGGCATCGCTGAACTCCCGCACCCGCAGGGTGACCCGATCGCCACCGAGGGCGGCCTTGAGCTCCGCCGGCGTGCCTTCGGCGATGACCGTGCCCGCCTCGATGATCGCCAGGCGATCGGCCAGGGCATCGATCTCCTCGAGGTAGTGACTGCTCAGCAGCACCGTCGTGCCCTGGGAGACGAGCTGGCGCAGCACATCCCAGATGGCGCTGCGGCTCTCGATGTCGAGACCCACGGTGGGTTCATCGAGGATCAGCACCCGCGGGCTGTGGAGCAGCCCTGCCGCCAGGTCGAGCCGGCGGCGCATGCCGCCGGAGTAGGAGCCGCAGCGGCGGTCGATCCAGTCGGCCATGCCCAGCAGGCCGATCAGCTCATCGATGCGGCGGTCTCTCTGGGCGCGCCCGAGATGGTGGAGCTCGGCCTGCAGCAGCAGCAGCTCACGACCGCTGAGGATCTTGTCGAGGGCGACCTCCTGGGCCACATAGCCGAGCAGGCGCCTGACCTGACGGGGTTCCGCCAGGGCATCGAGGCCGCCGACCCTGACGCTGCCGCAGTCCGGAGCCAGCAGGGTGGCCAGGATGCGCAGGGTCGTGGTCTTGCCGGCGCCATTCGGGCCGAGCAGGCCGTAGAGGCAGCCAGCCGGAACCGAGAGGCTGAGGTCATCGAGGGCCTGGACGGCGGGGCTGCGACCACCGCCGTAACGCTTGCCGAGATGCTGGAGCTCAATCAAGCCAGGGGCTCTCCGAGAACAGATCAGGCGGCAATCTAGAGAGAGCCAGGCGTGCCCAGAGGCGCCCAGAGCGGCGCCGGGAAGGGCAGTGGAGGCAGGGCAGCGAGGGGACTCCGGGCCAGCACCAGCAGCAGGCAGAGGCCGAACAGATAGAAGATCGACCAGCGGAACAGATCCCTGGCGGCCTTGGTGCTGTCAGGGGCTTCGCCCAGGCGGGCGCTCAGCTGCAGCAGGCGGGCGTTGAAGGGCAGCACAAGGACTCCGTAGAGCCAGCCGCCGCTCGGCAGGGCCAGAATCCCGAAGCCGCTGAGCAGCACGGTCAGCCAGCTGTAACGCCCGATCTGCTGGGCGGTGTGGCGTACCCCTCGGACCACGGGCAGCATCGGGATGCCGACGGAGCGGTAGTCCTCCCGCAGCAGCAGGGCCAGGGACCAGAAGTGGGCCGGGGTCCAGACGACGACCAGGGCGAACAGCCACCAGGCGGACCAGCCCAGGGACCCGGATGCCGCGGCGGCCCCCACCAGAGGGGGAATCGCCCCGGCCACGCCTCCGATGACGATGTTCTGGGTGGTGCGGGGCTTCAGCAGCGCGGTGTAGAGCAGCACATAGCTGCACAGCCACAGCAGGGCCAGGGCCGCCGCCAGGGCATTCACCGCGAGCACCAGCACGGCCACGGCCAGGGTGGTGAGCACCACCGCCAGAGCAAAGGCTCGACCCTGGTCGAGACGGCCGGAGGGCAGGGCGCGACGGCTGGTGCGCTGCATCCGGCCGTCGAGGTCCTCCTCCCAGACACAGTTGAGCACTCCGGCCGCTGCAGAAGCGAGGGAGCCCCCCAGCAGGGTGGCGATCAGCCGCAGGGGGCTGAGGGGCCAGCCGGAGGAGAGGGCCATGCCCGCCACGGTGGTGGCCAGGAGCAGGGGAATCAGCCGCGGCTTGGCCACCTCCAGCCAGGCCGGCAGGCGCACGGAGGGGCGGAAGGCTGGAGCCGGAGGGCTGGCGACGGCGACGGCAGCTGCCGCGGTCTGACCCTGGGGTGCGGAAACGAGACTGACCATGGGATCCCTCAGCAGGGTGGAAGGGCGACGACGGAGCGGGACGGGTCCACTCGCGGGCTGGCCAGGGAACGTCCCCAGATCGAGCCGACGAGAGCGACAAGCAGAGCGGCCAGCAGTTGATGGCCGATGGTCAGCAGGGGCAGGGAAAGGCTGTGGCGCAGGGTGGTGAGGCCCAGGAAGACCTGGCCCGCCACCAGCAGTGCGCCGAGGCCGGTGAGCAGACGCAGCCGCTGATGGCCGGAGGGCAGCCGCCAGCTGCTGAGGGCCAGGATCAGGAACCCAGCGGCGGCGGGGCCGGCGAGCTGACGGTGCAGTCCCAGCCACTGGCAGGCGTAGCCGGACTGGAGGCAGGCATCGACGGCCCAGCGGCTGGCCATGGCGCCACCGACCAGGCACTGAACGAGAAGCGGCAGGCCGCTGACCAGGGCCAGCGGGAGCCACCAGCGAGGCTGGGGAGGGGAATCGGCAGGGGGTGAATCAAGGGCCTGGGTGACACTGGCCAGCAGGAGCACCAGCGCGAGCGCCGTGGCGAGATGGGCCGTGACCATGGAGGCCTCCAGCAGGCGGAGGACCGTGAGAGCCCCCAGTCCTCCCTGCACCACCACGAGCAGGAGAGCGGCTGAAGCGGCCCAGGGCAGCCAGACGGGCAGGATCCGACGTTGCAGGACGCTGACTCCGGCCAGCACCAGCAGCGCCACCCCGACCACGAAGGCGTCGAGGCGGTGGAACCACTCCAGGAAAACCTGGAGATTCATCTGCCGACCGGGCAGGAGCACGCCATAGCAGAGGGGCCAGTCGGGACAGGCCAGACCGGCCTCCATGACCCGGGTGGCCCCCCCGATCACCACCAGGGTGACCAGGGCGACGACGAGATGGGCGCAGAGAACGACCAGACGCCCCCTCAGGACGGCCGGCGCCTCCGCCTGGTCCATCGACGCCCCGGAGCGGTGCTGCGATCGGAGTCGATCGGGACCGATCAGGGGAAAGGGGTGCGATCCAGCCAAGAGCCAGAGGGATTGGGAAAGGGATCCACAAGTTAGCCGGATCTTCATGATCAGGGATCTCTGACATCCACCCGGCCATCGTTAACTTTGGCAGCAGCTTTGTGCCGATCAGCGCATAGCCCCGCATCCACGCGCCATCGCTCATAGTCTGGTGAGACCCCTTGCGTGAGGGCCTGCTCCTGCAGGCCCACCGCAAATGTTTCACTTCCAACAAAAACGTGCGTATCCCCGCCCCCCTGATCACCCTGTTGGTGGGCATGCTCCTGGTTCTGAGCGGGTTCTGGGTCTCCAGGACTGTCAATCTTCT
This sequence comes from Synechococcaceae cyanobacterium, assembly GCA_035285905.1. Lineage (GTDB taxonomy): Bacteria > Cyanobacteriota > Cyanobacteriia > PCC-6307 > Cyanobiaceae > Cyanobium. The sequence continues at coordinate 43,293 of JAYKJA010000084.1, read as the reverse complement.
CCCGGTCCAGGCCAGCACCAATGCCCCCGTCTACGACGGCCTGTTCAATGTTCTCTTCGGAATCGGAACGGTTCTGCTGCTGGGCATCACAGGTCTGCTGGTGTACAGCCTGATTCGTTTCCGACGCAGGCCGGGTGATAACCGCGATGGCGCCGCCATCGAAGGAAATCTTCCCCTGGAGATTCTCTGGACCGCCATCCCCGCGGTGGTGGTTTTATTCATTGGAATCTACAGCTACGACATTTACGACCGCATGGGCGGAATGGTCTCTCTCAATGACCACTCCTCCATGCATCATCAGGAGTCCTCCTTCTCCATGGCATCGGTCAATGCCGCGGCGGATGGCAGCAGTGAAGAGCCCCGCATCTGGGCTGGAATCGGCCCACTTCCCGGCAGCGAGGAAGCCGGTGCCGTCCTGCCTGTCGAACTCACGGCGATGCAGTTCGCCTTCATTTTCCACTACCCATCCGCCGGCATCACCAGCGGCGAACTGCACGTGCCCGTGGGCCAGCCGGTGGAGTTGCGCATGAAAGCCAATGACGTCATCCACGCCTTCTGGGTGCCCCAGTTCCGCCTCAAGCAGGATGTGATCCCCGGCCAGCCCACGGTGCTCACCTTCACCGCCACCCGGGCCGGCAGCTACCCGATCGTCTGCGCCGAACTCTGCGGCCCTTATCACGGCGGCATGCGCTCCACCGTGGTGGTGCATGAAGCGGATGAGTACGAGGGTTGGATCCAGAAGAACAGCCCTGCCACGGTGGCCATGGCAACGCAGCCCACCGCCTGATCCAACCCGACACCCCGACCTGCCGAGACGTCACCATGACCGTTGCCAGCCCCACCGACTTCCAGCCCCCCGAAACTCCCACCCTGCAGCCCGAGGGGTGGCTGCGTTTCTTCAGTTTCAGCCTCGACCACAAGGTGATCGGGCTCCAATATCTCATCACCGGTTTTCTCTTTTATTTCATCGGCGGCCTGCTTGCCGGCATCATCCGCACCGAACTGGCCAGCCCGCTCTCTGACTTTGTCAGTCGGGAAACCTACAACGAAGTGCTCACGCTGCACGGCACCGTGATGATCTTTCTATGGATCGTGCCTGTTGTGAACGGCGCTTTCGGCAATTACCTCATTCCTTTCTACGTGGGAGCCCGTGATATGGCATTCCCACGCCTCAATGCGGTGGCATTCTGGCTGATTCCTCCTGCCGGGATCCTGCTCATCGGCAGTCACTTCATCACCGGCTCCGCCCAATCGGGCTGGACGGCCTACCCACCACTGAGCATCACCACTCCTGCCGCTGCCCAGGTGGTCTGGATCCTGGGGGTGCTGCTGCTCGGCGGCAGCTCGATCTTCGGTGGCATCAATTTCATCGCCACGGTGCTGAAGCTGCGTCGTCCGGGCCTGGGTCTGATGCAGCTGCCGATGTACTGCTGGGCGATGCTCGGCACCAGCATCCTCGTGGTGCTGTCCACCCCCGTGCTGGCGGGAACGCTGCTGATGCTCAGCTTCGACATCATCGCCCACACCGGCTTCTTCAATCCCACCCTGGGCGGCAATGTGGTGGTCTATCAGCATCTGTTCTGGTTCTACTCCCACCCCGCGGTCTACATCATGGTGCTGCCGGCCTTCGGCCTGGTCAGCGAGATCCTGCCGGTCCATGCCCGCAAACCTCTGTTCGGCTACGTGACGATGGTGTATTCCATCATGGCCATCGTTGTGCTCGGGCTGATCGTCTGGGCTCACCACATGTTCACCAGCGGCACACCTCCCTGGATGCGCCTGTTCTTCACGATTGCCACCTCCTTCATCGCCGTACCAACAGGCATCAAGTTCTTCAATTGGCTGGCCACTCTCTGGCGCGGCAAGATTGCACTGAACAGCGCCATGCTGTTTGCCTGTGGCTTCATCTTCAATTTCGTCTTCGGAGGCATCACCGGCGTCGCCCTGGCCCAGGTTCCGTTCGATATCCACGTCCATGACACCTACTTCGTCGTTGGGCATTTCCACTACATCGTCTACGGCGGCACGGTCTTCGTCATCTTCTCCTCGGTGTATCACTGGTTCCCCAAATTCAGTGGCCGCATGCTGGATGAGAATCTCGGGCGTCTGCATTTCGCCCTCACCTTCATCGGTTTCAATCTCTGCTTCGCCCCCCAGCACTGGCTCGGCCTCAACGGCATGCCCCGGCGCGTCGCTGAATACGACCCCCAGTTCACCTTCTGGAACCAGGTGAGCAGCTTCGGTGCCCTGCTGATGGCCCTCAGCTCCCTGCCGTTCCTGATCAATGTGATCGTCAGCCTGTGGAAGGGGCGCATCGCCGGGGACAATCCCTGGAATGCCCTCACGCCGGAATGGTTGACCAGTTCACCGCCCCCGGTCGAGAACTGGAAGGGCGAAGCGCCCCTGGTCACCGAGCCCTACGGCTATGGCGAAGAGTCCGGGGTCGTCCACATCGAGACAGCCACCGGCCGCGACCTCTGGAGCTGATCAGCAGCCACGGCCCCTTCCCCCGTCCCCATCGGCACCCACCGCGCCCTCCGTCATGACCAGCCTCGCTCCAGGATCCGGCCAGGCTCTGCCATCCCCTCCCGAGAACACCGCCGCCCCTGACCACGGCCCTACCGAGGCCGGCCAGGAGGGCCATCACGACGTGCGCATGTTCGGCCTGGCCACCTTCCTGGTGGCCGACGGCATGACCTTCGCCGGCTTCTTCGCGGCCTACCTCACCTTCCGGGCGGTCAACGTGCTGCCCCCCGGTGCCAACTTCGAGCGGGAGCTGCTGCTGCCGACGATCAACACGGCCCTGCTGCTGATCAGCAGCTACACCTTCCACAAAGCCGGCCGCAGGCTGATGGCCCAGGACCATCCCGCCTGCCGGCTCTGGCTGCTGGTCACCGGCGGCCTCGGGGTCGCCTTCCTGGCGGGTCAGATGGTCGAGTACTTCAATCTCCCCTTCGGCCTGACCGACAACCTGTTCGCCAGCACCTTCTACGCCCTCACCGGGTTCCACGGCCTGCATGTCACCCTCGGGGTGATCTGCATCTTCATCGTCTGGTTCCAGACCCGCCAGGGGGGCCGTCTCAGCGCCAGCGAACCGTTCGGATTCGAAGCGACCGAGCTCTACTGGCACTTCGTCGACGGGATCTGGGTGATCCTTTACGGCATTCTCTATCTGCTTTGATCCTGTCGCCCCTTCGAGCCGTCGCGTCTCGATGGCGATCGGAGCCCGGCAAGCCTCCCGCCACCCTCTCCAGCCTCAGGACACCGTCGCTCGCAACGGAGCGAACCGAAGAGGAGGGTCCCTGAACCTTCCTCAGCCAACACCCATCCTTTCCAGACGACGAAGCAAGCCAGGCACAGGTGCGGCGTTCGCCTCATCCACACCCGACAGACGCTTGCGGATTCAGACGCTTTCTTGGCACACTTCCTGCAACGTTCCCGCATCCTGACGGGCTTCATGGTTTTCTACAGCTCCTCCAGCGACGCCACGCCCATCGGCTCGCCGGCACCGACGTCCCCTGCGGTGCCGGCAATGCTGGAAGGCAAGGCCCTGCTGGACAAGGCCCGCTCCCTCAGCAATCGCAGCGAAGACCAGATCGCCCGGGCCTGTGGCTACGTGGGCCCGAGCGGGCGCGTGCTCAAGAAAAGCTTCTTCCGCGCCCTGATCGCGGCCAAGGGCTACCCGGTGCCTGCCGGCTCCGGCAGCGGCAGCCAGGGCAGCGGCAGCAAGGGCCGTCAGGCCGAGTTCCGCACCCGCGTGCACGGCAACGGCAATCTGTTGATCGGCCAGGCCTACACCCGACGCATGGGGCTGCAGCCAGGCCAGGAATTCCGCATCGAGCTGCACCGCGAAACCGGCTCCATCTGGCTGGTGCCGATGCTGGAGACCGACAGCCTCGGAGGCGATCTCGACGCCGAGCAACAGGACGAGGACTGAACGGCCCGACCAGCATCTGAAGGAGCCAATCCCCGGGCCTGGGGCCTGGACCGGTCCCGTGCGGTCGTTCAGTCCGCCGGGGTTGCCTGACAGCGGGAGGACGCGAGCGCTCAGCGCTCCCCTTCGCCCGGGTGGAAGCTGGCGCTGAAGCTCAGCAGATCGATGCCGCTGAAGAGGAAGCTGATCCCCACCAGCACACCCAGAACCCACAGCAGGCTCAGCAGCTTCATCGTCAGGATCAGCACCCCCAGCGTGAGGGTGATCAGACCGTTGGCCAGCCCCCAGCCCCAGCCCTGGATCTGCCGGTGGGTGAGGGCGATGATCGTTTCCACCACACCCTCCACCACAAACACCACCCCGATGGCCAGGGCCAGAGCCGCCACCTGCACCCCGGCCTGAATCGGTCCCGCCGCCAGCTGGCTCACCATCCAGCCCCCGGCGACGGTGAACAGGGTGGCGAGCACCAGCCTCCAGAAGGTGATCGCCCCGCCGAGGCGTCGCGCCCGGTTGAGGGTGTTGATCCAGCCGACGATGCCGCCCACCAGAAAGGCCAGCGCCACCACCGCGGTGACCCACTTGGAGGCCACCACCGGAAACACCAGAGCCAGGAGACCCAGCACCAGCAGCAGGATCCCCTCGAACATCGTGAACGCCCTCAACGCTTCGGCGCTGCGACGCGGGTCACGATCCGGGAGCAGGGTCATCGTCGGACTGCCACTGAAGGCACCATGACAAGGCCAGGCCGCCCTGACAACGGCTGCGCAGCCTTCCGTTGATCGCCACCGACGGAGCCCCGCCGGGAACAGGCATCGCCCCCGCTGGTGAGGCGACAGGCCGCCATCCGTGCCGAGCCTCTCCCCACGCCCGGGGCGGCACGACCCGCCGGACCTGCCGCGAGCAGGCGGAAGCCGACGGGATGGCGTCCTGCGGGGTGCAGAGGGCCGCGCCTGCGAGCGCTTTCAGGCCGATGCTCCCTGCCCTTACCAGCCCTGCTCGCTCAACCAGCCCGCACTCAGCGGCGGCGGGGCGCCGGCAGCTGCCGCGGCCGGGTCCCGAGCCGCCAGCAGACGCTCGGTGTACTTGGCCAGAAGGTCCGCCTCCAGGTTCACCAGATCGCCCTGGCGTCGGGTGGTGAGGGTGGTGGCCGCCCAGGTGTGGGGGATCACCGCGATGCGGAAGCGATCGCCGGCGGGTGCACAGTCAGCCACGGTGAGGCTGATCCCATCCACCGCAACGCTGGCCTTCTCGCAGATGTAGCGCCCGAAGGCCGGCTCCTGCCAGGCGATCTCCAGCCACCAGCTGGCCTGCTCGGCCCGCAGGCTGACGATGCGCCCCTGGCCGTCCACATGCCCGCTGACCAGATGGCCGCCGAGCCGATCGCTCAGCCGCAGAGCGGGCTCCAGGTTCACCAGGGCCCTCTCGGATGCCCGCCGATGCAATGTGCTGCGCCGCAGGGTCTCCTCGCTGACATCGGCCCGGAAGCCGCCCCCCCCCGCGTCCCCCAGCAGCTCCGCCACCGTCAGGCAGACCCCGTCGACAGCGATGCTGTCGCCCAGAGCCATCGCGGCCAGCCCCTCCGCGCCCAGCGCCGCCGGGAAGCCGGTCCCGGAGGGTGGCCTCACCCTCACCCCTCCGGCACACAGCTCCAGGCGGCCGACGGCCTGCACCAATCCGGTGAACATCCCTTGGCGGGGCAGGGCCTCGCCATAATCGGTCAGCAACCCTGTTGGGCGGGAGGCGGCTGCAGCAATGGTCGAGATGCGGGTCGCCGGAATCGCTCTCGATGCGGCCAGCCGCAGTCCCATCGTGCTGCTGCGGGACCCCTCCGGCCGGCGCCAGGTGCCGATCTGGATCGATCAGGCCCAGGCCCAGAACATCCTGGCGGGCCTCAACCAGGTCAAGCCTCCCCGCCCCCTCAGCCATGACCTGATGGTCGCCCTGATGGAGGCGGGCCAGCTGCGGCTGGAACGGGTGATCATCCACGCGATCGAGGACAGCACTTTCCGCGCCGTGCTGAAGCTGCAGACGGCGGACGGTGAGAGCCTCGAGATCGATGCACGCCCCAGCGATGCCATCGCCCTGGCCCTGCGCTGCGACACCACCATCTGGATGCTGGAGGAGGTGGTCTCCAACGCTTCGATTCCCGTCGACGCCGAGGCCGACGCGGAGGACCAGGAGGATTTCCGCCGCTTCCTCGATCGCACCAGCCCGGCCGAGCTGATCCGCCACCTGGGGAGGGCGATGCCGGAACAGACCCACGGGGAACACCCCGCCCCGGCGGAGGGTCCGCCTGAGACGCCCGAGACCCCAGCCGAGGCCGACGACACTGAACCCCGAGCTGAGCCCGGAGCCGAGGATGACGATGCCCCAGCCGGGGGCGGCCCCGCAGCCGGCGGCCCCCCGGGCTCCTGAGCCCCCCACCGACGCGCCCCCTGCGCCCCAGGGGCTGAGACCGTTCGGGCGCGGGCGGCCGGTGTCCGCCTTCACCCTCGGCACGATGCGCGCCCTCGAGCATCCGGCTCAGCTGGAGCAGCTGCTTGAGGCCGCCGTCGAGGCCGGCATCAACCACATCGAGACCGCCCCCGCCTACGGCCCCGCCGAAGCCTTCCTCGGCCAGGCCCTGCGCAGGCTGGAGCAGCGGTCCCCCGCCGCCCGGGCCGGGCTGGTGATCACCAGCAAGCTGCTGCCGGGCCCGGGCCTGGAGGGCGGCCGGCGGCAGCTGCGGGACAGCCTGGAGCGCCTGGGTCTGACCCGGCTCGACAACCTGGCCGTGCATGGCCTCAACACCCCCGAACATCTGGAGTGGCTGCTGCGGGGGCCGGGAGGACGCCTGCTGGAGGAGGCGATCGCCGAGGGCTGGGTGGGCCAGGTGGGGTTCTCCAGCCATGGCGCCACACCGCTGATCGAAGCGGCCCTGGCCAGCGGGCGCTTCAGCTTCTGCAGCCTGCACCTGCACCTGTTCGACCGGGAGCGGATCCCCCTGGCCCGGCAGGCCCTGGCGGCAGGGATCGGCGTGATGGCCATCTCCCCGGCGGACAAGGGCGGACGGCTGTACGCCCCGCCGGCGGAACTGCGGGCGGACTGCCACCCCTTCGAGCCACTGCACCTGGCCTATCGCTTCCTGCTGGCCGAAGGGGTCAGCACCCTCAGCGTCGGGGCCTCCCGGCGCGAGGACCTGGCCCTGGCCGCCAGGCTGAGCGACGCCACCGGTCCCCTCACCCCGGAGGAACAGGCCGCCCTGGAGCGCCTGGAGGCCGCCGGACGGCTGCGCCTGGGGGAGGAGCGCTGCGGCCAGTGCCTTGAGTGCCTTCCCTGTCCCCGCGAGGTGCCGATCCCGGCCCTGCTGCGTCTCCGCAACCTGGCGGTCGGCCATGGCATGCAGGCCTTCGCCAGCGAGCGCTACAGCCTGATCGGACGGGCCGGCCACTGGTGGGAACAGCGCGATGCCAGCGCCTGCGAGCGCTGCGGCGACTGCCTGCCCCGCTGTCCCCTGCAGCTGCCCATCCCCGCCCTGCTGGCCGACACCCACAGCCGCCTGGCCGCACCGCCGCGCCGCCGCCTCTGGGGCTGACGAGGACGGGAGGGGGCCGCGGAGGGCCGTCCTGCCGCTGCAGTTCAGGCCCCGGGCTGACCGGGAGCTGGGGCGCTGGCATCCCAGAGCTGCTGCAGGCGCCGGCGCTCCGCTGCCGCCAGCGGCGGCAGGCTGAAGCAGCGGTCGGTCCAGGCGGCGGGGGGCACCAGCAGGCTGGCCAGGGGCTGGGGCAGGCCGGCGACCGCCGCCGCCAGGGTCGACCTCGGCAGGGGCGGCACCCAGCCGGCCAGCAGGGCCCGCGGCAGCAGCGGCGGCTCGAGCAGCTCCGCCAGCCAGTCCAGCGGCGGAGCCTCACGGGCCTGGCGGGGGCGCAGCAGCAGGTTCCAGCTGAGCGGAGCGCCGCCGGCCGGCAGCATCACCTGCAGGCGTGGATCGCGACGCAGCACGGCCACCACCCGCTGCCGCGGCACCACCACCGCCTCCGCCTTGCCGGTGAGCAGCAGGTTCAGGCCATCCCGGTCGTCACTGGCCAGGGCCGCCCGGCGCAACCGGGCCAGGCGCGTCGGATCCTCCCCGATCAGCGCCATCGTCACCCGCGGGCTGGAGGGCAGCACCAGACGTTGCCGCAGGCTGGCATCGAGAAGCAGATCCCATCCCTCATCCGCCCGCGGCAGCAGATCGGGGCGGTTGCGCAGCACCAGCACCCAGGGGCTCACCGCCCAGGGGAAGGCCAGCGCCGGCCCGCCCGACCCGAACAGACGGCTGACCGACGCGGCGGCGGGGGTCAGCCGCTGCAGCAGCAGCGGATTGCCGATCGGTTGCAGCGCAGCTCGTTCGAGCGTGCCCGCCCAGCCATCGCTCAGCTGCAGCAGCTGGGCCCGGGAGCGTGCCGCCAGCACGGCGGTGGGATCCTCCACGAGCTTCACGGTCCAGCCCTGCGGCAGGGAGGCGGTCCAGGCCGAGGCGATGTCTCCGCGGCTGGCGTAGAGAACGGCCTGGGGGCCACGGCAGCCCGTGAGCAGGCCCAGCCCCGAGAGTGCGGCGAGCTGCAGCAGCCGGCGCCTTGGCAGACAGGCTTCGCCCGTGGTGATCACCTCCAGCCCCTGTCCGCCACAGAGCAGGACCGTAGGAGCCCGCGGGCCCTGCTGCCGCTCAGGCCTCGCCGCCCCCACCCAGCAGGACGCGACAGGCCCGTTCACAGGCGGCGGCCAGGGCCTCCGGCGCGCCTCCGCTGATCTGCCAGAGCAGGGCCAGGCCTCCGGCCCCGACACCTTCCTTGACATAGCCACGCTCGTAATCGGCGAGGGCGGGATGGCCTTCGCCGCGGAAACGCAGCTCCGCGGCGAAGGCGAGGGGCTCCACCTGCCAGCGCGCGCCGATGCGCCGCAGCAGCAGGGCCAGATCGCTGTCGGGCTCCTCCGCCACCCAGGCCGTCGTGCCCAGGGCGCAGCAGCGGACCAGCCGCGGTCGCAGGGCCTCCGGCGCCAGGGCCAGGGCCAGGGCCAGCACGGCCGCCATCTGGCAACCACCCGCCAGCAGCACCGGCAGATCGGCCGAGGCGGCGCCGAGCAGCAGGCCAGCGGCCAGGGGCTGCATCGGATCCCCCAGGGCCGCGACGACGCGGCAGGCCCGGCCATGGCCATCACCCCCCGGCCGCCGCTCCGCCAGCAGCCCTGAGGCCGCCAGCCCGCGGGCCACCAGGTCGGCCTTGAGGGCATGGGCCGGGCGGTGCAGGCTGCCGCTCATCAGCCCCCCGGCCTCGATGCCCAGGCCGGTGAGCACCGCCTGGGCGGTGGTGGTGCCTCCCGGCACGCATTCCGCCAGCAGCAGCGGCGCGGGGGGGCGCCGCCGGGCGAGCCGTTCCGCCCAGCGACGCCCCAGCTGCAGCAGGGCCTGCACCCGCTCGGGATCCATGGCGGTGCCGCTGCTCAGACAGCGGGCCGGGCCGCCCTGGGCCGCTCCGCCGGGCCGCAGGTGCGGCACCGCCGGGGCCAGGGGGCAGCCCAGGTCCACCACCAGGGGGGTGAGCCCCAGGCCCTCCAGCACGACCTGACTGATCAGGGCCGGGGACACCCCCGCCGGCAGGGGCGGCAGCGGATGGGGCCTGGGCTGAGCGGGGCCGAGCAGCAGCAGTTCGGCGTCGGCCGCGGCGGTGCCGCGACGGGAGTCGGGGGTGGAGCCGGCTGCAGAGATTCCCTCCACGGCCGCGGTCCCGGTGGCGGCCAGCAGCAGCAGCACCTGGCTGTCCGGCCAGCGCCGCCGCCAGATGGCCGCCCAGTCGCGGGCCTGGGGGCCGCCTCCGCTGATGGTGTGCAGGCCGCTCACAGCGGATCGAGGGAGACCAGGGCCTGCAGGGCGGGAGGGGGTTCCGGGATCGGGGCCTGCAGCCTCGGGAAGATCCAGTAGGCCACGGCGTGCTGGCAGAGCACCACCAGCAGGTTCTGCAGCAGCACGAGCAGGATCGCCGCCAGCTGGATGGTGGCGAGATCGAAGCTGGCCGTGAGACCCACCAGGCTGGCCAGTCGATCGAGCAGCCCCGCCGCGACGGAGGTGATCAGCACCCAGAGGTTCTCTCCCACCAGCACCGAAAGCACCGCCACCCGGACCAGGAACCCTCCGGTCCCGATCACGGCGCCGATGGAGAGGCTCCACCACCAGCTGAAGCGGCGCCGCCAGGCCGCCCCCAGCCACAGGGCCAGCAGTCCGAAGGGGAACACCACCAGGGGGCCGCGGATCGGCCCCATCAGGGCCGCCAGCAGCAGCACCGAGACCGCCACCCCCTCGACGGCGCAGCGTCCTCCATGGCGAAGGTGCAGCAGGGTGAGGGGCAGGGGCAGGGAGAGGCGGAACAGCGGACCGCCGATGGGCAGGTAGTACAGGCCCACCCAGAGCAGGGCCGTGGCCGCCGCCAGGTAGGCGGTATCGAGCATCTGGCGGGCCTCGCGGGGGCTGAGGCTGCGGCTGGGAGGACGGGACGGCGAACTCATCGCACCGGCACGGTCGGGGGAGGAGCCGGCCGGCTGGCGGGCACCGCTGCCGCCGGGATGCGCTCGATCGTCTCCACCTCGAAGGGCACCCCGGCGGCGCGCAGGGCACGGGTGACCACCTCCGCCGGGGCGGCGGGATCAGCACGGGACAGGCGAATGGTGACGCGGTAGGGAGCCGGATTGCTGACCCCGTCCTGGGAGAACGCCGACGACCGGCTGGCCGCTCCGGGCTGGAGGGGGGCGCCGGCCCCGGTGGCGGGGGCTGGGGTGGCCCCGCCGGGCGGCCGCGTGGGGGGGAGGGTGCCAGGCGCGGCGGCGGGGGATGCCGCAGGCGTTGGCGAGCCTCCCGTGGCTGTCCCCGCCGGTCGGCTGGACCTGGCCGCGGGGGGGGAGGCGCCAGGGGACGCCGCGGGTGGAGGCGAAGTGGGCGAAGGACCGTCGGCCGCCGGGGGGAAGCTGCGCGAGAGACCTTCTCCAAGCGGGGTGCCGCTGCAACCGGCAAGGGCGATCAGCAGGAGCAGCGGCGGCCCTCCCCGCGCCACCGCCGCCAGGCTGGGGCGGTGTTGCCGGCGCATCAGCTGTCGGCGGCGCGGATGACGCGCACGGCGCTGGCCCGCAGGCGCCCGGTCTTGGTGGTGGCCGGGGTCTTGCGGGCGGTGGAGCGGCTGCCTGCGGCGGCCTTGCCGGCGGCCGGGGACCCGGCGGCGGCGCGGCGGCCACCCTTGGGTTTACCGCTGGCCGCCTTGGCGGCCAGCAGCTCCACCGCCTGCTCAAGGGTGAGGGTGTCAGCGGTGGTTCCCTCGGGCAGGGAGGCGTTGACCTTGCCTTGTTTGACGTACAGCCCGTAGGGGCCATCGAACAGCTGGATCGCCTCCTCCGCGCCGGGCGGCGTGCCCAGATCCTTCAGGGCGGTGCGACCGCCGCGGCCGCGCTTGGGCTGGGCCAGCAGCTCCAGGGCCCGTTCCAGCGGGATCGTCAGCACATCGTCGTCGCCCTTGAGGGAGCGGTAGTCCTTCTCGCCCTTGCCCTTGTCGTGGACGACATAGGGACCGAACCGTCCGAGGCCGGCCTGGATCCGGCCGCCGGCGGGGTGGTCGCCGAGCAGGCGCGGCAGGCTCAGCAGCCCCAGGGCGGCCTCCAGGGAGAGCTCCTCCGGCTTGGTGCCGCGCGGCAGGGAGGCGCGCCGGGGCTTGGGCACCGCCTCGCTCACCTGTCCCAGCTGCAGATAGGGGCCGTACTGGCCGAACAGCAGGTAGACGTTCTCGCCGGTTTCCGGATCGACGCCGATGGATTCCGGACCGTCCGCCTTCTGGCGCAGGATCAGCTCGGCCTTCTCCGCATCGAGATCGGCCGGGGTGACCTCTCCGGGCAGGGTGGCCTTGAGCAGCTCCTCGCTGCCGTCCTCGGCCACCCGCTTGGCCTCCAGGTAGGCCCCGAAGCGGCCGATGCGGACGACGCAGGGCAGGCCCTCGAGCGCGACGGTGCGGGAGACGCCGGGGTCGATGTCGCCCTCCCGCTGCTGCACCTGGGCCTCCAGGCCCTTTTCCCCCTTGTAGAAGCCCTCCAGATAGGGGAGCCAGCTCACCTTGCCGTGGGAGATCTCATCGAGGGTGTTCTCCATCCGGGCCGTGAAGCCTGGATCCACCAGATCCGGGAAGTGCTCCTCCAGCAGGGAGGTGACGGCGAAGGCCGTGAAGCTGGGGATCAGGACGTTGTTCTGAAGCGTGGCGTAGCCGCGGTCGACGATGGTGCCGATGATCGAGGCGTAGGTGGACGGCCGGCCGATCCCCTCCTTCTCCAGCACCTTCACCAGGGCCGCCTCGCTGTAGCGGGCCGGGGGCTGGGTCTGGTGGGCCAGGGCCTCCACGGCGCGGCAGGCCGGACCGTCGCCGACGGCGAGCGAGGGCAGCAGCACCTCCTGGCCCTCCAGGGCCGCCTCGGGATCGTCGCTCCCCTCCACGTAGGCGCGGAAGAATCCGGCGAAGTCGATGCGTTTGCCGCTGGCCCGGAAGCGGGCGGGGCCAAGGCTGGAACCGGTGGCCGCCTCCAGGTCGACGGAGAGCATCGTCAGCCTGGCGTCGGCCATCTGACTGGCGACGGTGCGCTTCCAGATCAGGTCGTACAGGGCCAGGTCGCGCCCATCCAGGCCGGTGTCGGCCGGGGTGCGGAAGGCTTCCCCGGCCGGGCGGATCGCCTCATGGGCCTCCTGGGCGTTGCGGGATTTGGTGGCGAACTGGCGGGGCTTGGGGCTCAGGTGGTCCTGGCCGTACTTCTCGCTGACGCAGCTGCGGGCCGCCTGGATGGCCTGGTCGGAAAGGTGCACCGAGTCGGTGCGCATGTAGGTGATGAAACCCCGCTCGTAGAGCCCCTGGGCGGTGCGCATCGTCTCGCGGGCCGAGAGCCGCAGCTTGCGGTTCGCCTCCTGCTGCAGGGTGCTGGTGGTGAAGGGGGGCACGGGCTTGCGCACGCTGGGCTTCTCCTCCACCGCCACAACGCTCCAGGGGCCCTCGGCCGCGGCCTGGCGCAGGCTGCGGGCCTCCTCTTCGCCCAGCAGCAGGACCTTGCTGCCGGCCTTGAGGGCGCCGGTGGATTCATCGAAGTCGGAACCGCCGGCGATGCGCTCGCCGCGCACGTGGGTGAGCTTGGCATCGAAGCCGACGCCGGCCTGCTCCAGGCGGGCCTTGAGATCCCAGTAACTGCCGCTGCGGAAGGCCCGCCGCGCCCGCTCCCGCTGCACCAGCAGCCGCACCGCCACCGATTGGACGCGGCCGGCAGACAGGCCCCAGGCCACCTTCTTCCACAGCAGCGGCGAGAGGGTGTAACCGACGAGGCGATCGAGGATGCGGCGGGTCTCCTGGGCATGGACCAGCTCCATGTCGAGATCGCGGGGGGTGGCCAGGGCGCGGCTGATGGCCTCCTTGGTGATCTCGTGAAACACCATGCGCTGCACCGGCACCTTGGGCGAGAGCAGCTTGAGCAGATGCCAGCTGATGCTCTCCCCCTCCCGGTCCTCGTCCGTGGCCAGGAGCAGGCGGTCCGCCCCCTTGAGGGCATCCTTGAGCTCCTTGACCACCTTCTTCTTCTCCTTCGGCACCACGTAGAGGGGTTCGAAGTCGTTGGCGGTGTTGACGCCGAGATTGGCCCACTTCTCTCCCTTGTGGGCAGCGGGGATCTCGCTGGCGCTGTTGGGCAGGTCGCGCACATGGCCCATCGAGGCCTCGACCCGGAAGGTCTTCGGCAGGAAGCCCCGGATGGTGCGGGCCTTGGTGGGGCTCTCGACGATGACCAGGGTATGGGCCACGGGCTGGCGCTGAACCGCTTCCTTCTTTATCGCATCGACCGGCTCCCCTGACGCCGCCATGGGCCGTCGCCCACCCGCCCCCGGCACTCCACGGACGGCCTGCGGCGCCCAACCCGAGCCGTGGCGGCTACAGTCCAGCTCTGATTTGATCGGGTGGAATCCGTGGCCGATGCGTCCCAGGCAGCCGCAGCCGCCATCGCCGCGGGGCTGTCGACCGGCGGGCTGAACCTGCAGCTCCACGCCGGCGCCATCGCTCCGGAAGCGGCGGTGCTGATCACGATGCTGGTGTGCCTGGTCGTCGATCTGGCCGGCGAGAAGGCAGCCAGCCGCTGGGTTCCTCCCCTCTGCTACGTCGGACTGGGCGTGTCGCTGGTGCTGCTCGCCCTGCAGTGGAACGGTTCCCTGGAGCCGGCCTTCCTGGGGGCGTTCCTGGCCGACAATCTGGCCGTCGCCTTCCGCTCGGTGGTGGCCGCCTCGACGCTGATCTCCCTGCTGCTGAGCTGGCGCTACGTCGAACGCAGCGGCACTCCGATGGGCGAATACGCCGCCATCTTGCTGGCGGCGACCCTCGGGGCGATGCTGCTCTGCGGCTCCACCGACCTCGTCAGCATCTTCATCTCTCTTGAGACATTGTCGGTCGCCAGCTACCTGCTGGCGGGCTACATGAAGCGGGATGCCCGCAGTTCCGAAGCCGCCCTGAAATATCTCCTTGTCGGTTCCGCGGCCGCGGCCGTCTACCTGTATGGCGCCTCCCTGCTCTATGGCCTCAGCGGTGGCTCCACCAGCCTCGAGAGCATCGGCCTGGCCCTGACCAGCGCCCAGACCCCAGTGACCGCGCTGTCCCTGGTCTTCATTCTTTCCACAGTCGCCTTCAAGATCGCAGCGGTTCCGTTCCACCAATGGACCCCTGACGTCTACGAAGGTTCCCCCACCCCTGTGGTCGCCTTCCTGTCGGTGGGCTCGAAGGCGGCCGGCTTCGCCCTGGCCCTGCGCTTGCTGGTGGGCTGCTTCGACAACTTCGACACCCAGTGGAAGTTCCTCTTCACCGTGCTGGCCGTGCTCAGCATGGTGTTGGGCAATGTGGTGGCCCTGGCCCAGACCTCGATGAAGCGGATGCTGGCCTACAGCTCCATCGGTCAGGCCGGCTTCGTGATGATCGGTCTTGTCTGCGGCACTGAAGACGGCTTTGCCGCCATGGTTCTCTACATGGCCGCCTATCTGTTCATGAACCTGGGGGCCTTCGCCTGCGTCATTCTGTTCTCTCTGCGCACCGGCAGCGACCGCATCTCCGACTACGCCGGCCTCTATCAGAAGGATCCCCTGATCACCCTCTGCCTCAGCCTCTGCCTGCTCTCCCTTGGCGGAATCCCCCCGATGCTGGGTTTCTTCGGGAAGATCTATCTCTTCTTCGCAGGCTGGGCCGATCACCAGTATCTGCTGGTGATCGTCGGACTCGTCACATCCGTGGTGTCGATTTACTACTACATCTCCGTCATCAAGATGATGGTGGTGAAGGAGTCCCAGGAAGCATCCGATGTGGTGAAGGACTACCCGCCGATCAGCTGGTCCCTGGCAGGGATGCAGCCCCTGCGGGCCGCTCTGATCGGCTGCGTCGTCGTCACCGCCGTGGGCGGCATCCTCTCCAGCCCCCTGTTCGACTGGGCCAGTGGTGCCGTGACCGGCACACCGATCCTGAGGGATGCCATCGCCGCTGCCAGCCAGGCCGGATCCGCCCTCGGCTGAGGGTTTCCCACCATGCGGCGCGAACCATCCACCCCAGCGTCCGCCGCCTCCACGGCCCCCGGTCTGTCCCTCGTCCAGAACGACCGTTCAGCCGCGGTGCCCCTGGCCGAACTTCGTCACGTCAGCAAGGTGTACGGCCACGGGGAAGCCCGGGTGGTCGCCCTGGACGACCTCTGCCTGACCATTCAGCGCGGTGACTATCTGGCGGTGATGGGCACCTCCGGCTCCGGCAAGAGCACCGCCATGAGCATCCTCGGCTGTCTTGACCGCCCCAGCAGCGGCTCCTACCTGCTGCAGGGCCGGCCGGTGGAGAATCTCAGCGACGACGAACTGGCCGATCTGCGCAACCGGGAACTGGGCTTCGTCTTCCAGCAGTTCCATCTGCTGCCTCAGATGACGGCCCTGGAGAACGTCATCCTTCCGATGGTGTATGCGGGGGTCCGGGCCGAGGAACGCCGCCTTCGGGCGGAGCAGGCCCTCGAGCGCGTCGGGCTGGCCCGACGGCTGCACAATCGCCCCAATCAGCTCTCCGGTGGCCAGCAGCAACGGGTCGCTGTGGCACGGGCGATCATCAACCACCCCTCCCTGCTGCTGGCCGACGAACCGACCGGCGCCCTCGATTCACGCACCACCGATGAGGTGCTCAGCATCTTCAGCGATCTCAATGCCCAGGGCATCACGATCCTGCTGGTGACCCATGAACAGGACGTAGGGGAACGGGCCCACCGCGTCGTCCATTTCCGCGACGGTCGCATCGCCGAGTGAAGGCTGGCGTGAGTGTCGATCGCGCCTGGTGGATGTCCAGAGCTGCAGGCTTGCGAACCCAGTTCCGTGGAGAGCTCTTGCGCGGGATCGGCGCCCGCCCGGCAGCGCCGGGAGCCCAGACAACCGGCTGATCGCGTCGCTGGGGGTCAGCCCTGGCTGGTGCCCGCCACCGGTTTCGCAGTCTCCGGCCGACGCGGCTGGGGCACAGGACGGGGCCGCTCCAGCGCCTGGATCAGCTGGCCCATCAGCAGGGCCACCGCATCACCGCCGGCATTGAAGCCCCCGGGCATGGCCAGCAGAGCCCGGCCGGGATCGAAGTCTCCGGGGTCGGTCGCCACCCAGCCGCCGTCCTGGGGCAGACGCAGCTCGAAGTGCAGGTGGGGACCGGTGCTCATGCCGGTGCTGCCCACCCGGCCGATCACCTCGCCCTGGCGCACCCGATCCCCCTCCTTCACGTAAAGCTCCGAGAGGTGGCCGTAGAGCGTGCGGCGCAGGGGCCGGTCATGCTCGACCTCGATGGCCAGTCCATAGCCCCCCGCCACGCCGCTGCTGACGACGCGACCGGACAGGGCAGCCACCACCGGTGTTCCCTCAGGGGCCGCCAGATCACGGCCGCTGTGCATCAGCCAGCTGCCCAGCACGGGGTGCAGACGCCAGCCGAAACCGCTGGAGGTGACCGAAGAACCGATCAGGGGATACAGCAGCCGCAGGTTGTTGTTGCCGCCGATCGGGGCCGGACGCGGAGTCACCCGGAACACATCCGTGAGCCGGAAACTGCCGCCCGCACCACTGAGCAGGGCCGACACCGGCACGGAGATGGGCGGCAGGGGGGAGGCATCGATGCCGAAGCGCTCGCCGGCCTGGGCGGCCATGCCTCCGCCGGGATAGCCGGCTTGGCCGTCCTCCAGGTAGCGCAGGGTGGGGCCACCGGGGACGCGACCGCGGAACACCACGCCACCGTTGCATTCCGCCTGGGAGAGGGCCCCGGAGCTGCAGAGCTCCTGCCGGGAACCGACCGGGATCTCCATGGTGCCGCGCACGCGGATGCGTTCCCTGGGAGAGACGATGCCCTCCTCCACCAGGGCATCCAGGGATCTGTCGAAGCGGGCCGGCGGACGGCTGCGCTGCTCATCCATCCCGTAGCGCAGGGGAGGAGCCGGAGTGGCCACGCTGGTGGGTGGAGCCTGCGGAGGACTCGGGGGCGGAGCGCTGGCCGCAGGCAGGGGGGGCAGCGCCGGTGGAGGCGCGGGGGCCGGGGAGGGAGCCGCCTGCGGAGCCTCCGGGCCGGCCTCCGTCTGGGCCAGCACCAGCGGCACCCCCAGCAAGGGAGCGGCCAGCAGGGCGGCGAGGGCGGACAGGGCGGAAGAGGGCTGGGCGGCCATGGGGAATGCCGAAGAGCGCTGATGCTGCAGCGTTGCTGATGTTACAAACAGATCACAGATCGGGGCTGTGTCGGGGGACAGCTCAGAAGCGGCGGTCCAGCCAGCGCTCCCGGTCGCCACAGACCAGCCGCAGGCGTCCGTCCAGGGCCAGGCCGGCCGGCTGCCAGGGCTCACCCTCCAGCCAGACGGGCAGCTCCCTCAGCAGCAGCGCCTCCGCATCCCGCCGCACCGCCTCGGCCTCGACAGCCCGCGCCGCGGCCTCCTCCAGGGCCCGCAGCACCCGCGCCGCCAGGCGGGGCGGGCTCAGCCATCCGTGGCCGCGGCCCGGTGCCAGCTGGGCCAGGGAGATCGCCCCGGCCGGGACCCGATTGCAGCCGTTGAGCCCCACACCCACCCGGACCCAGCGCACGCGGTCTCCGCGCAAGCGCAGGCGCGGCAGCAGCCCGGCGAGCTTGCGTGGCGGGGGGGCGCCCTCGCACACCATCAGGTCGTTCGGCCACTTGATCGCCAGCCGCGCCGCACCCCAGCGATCCAGCAGCGGCTGCAGCTCCCGCACCAGGGCGACGGCCACCGCCAGGGCGGGAGCTGCGGCGGTGGCGGCCTGCTGCGGCCAGGGCAACGCCGCGCTCAGCCACACCCCCCCCGGCGGCGAGTGCCAGAGGCGCCCCTGCTGGCCGTGGCCGCAGCGCTGCTGAGCGGCCAGGACAGCCAGGGGCAGGGGCGGAGCGGAGGACGACGCTGCGGCTGCCGCCAACCAGCGATCCAGCTCCCATTCGGTGCTGGCGCAGACGCTGCGGCTGCGCAGCCGCCATGGCAGGGGAGACACCCCCGGCAGCGGCCCGATCCGGCGCCGCTCCGCCATCAGCCGGCCGATCACAACGTGGCCAGCCAGCGACCGATGCGCCGCGCCCCCGCCTCCAGCTCCTCGACCGGATGGACCAGGGCCAGGCGCTGCCAGCCTTCGCCTCCCGGTCCGAAGCCGTTGCCGGGGGTCAGGCAGACGCCGGTGGCCTCGAGCAGGGCTGCGCAGAACGCCTCGGAGTCGAGGCCGCGGGCGCGGGCCTGATCGGGAACCGGCAACCACAGGTAGAGAGCCATCGTGGCCTCCGGGGCGGACCAGCCCGCGGCCGCCAGGGCCGCCGCCATCCGGTCGCGCCGCTCCCGGTAGATCGGGCGCAGCTGGGAGGCCCAGTCCGGGGTGAGCGTCAGGGCGGTGATCGCCCCGGCCTGCAGCGCCAGAGACTGGTTGAAGTCGACCACGGCCTTGAGCTGCCGCAGGGCCTGAATCAACCAGGGGGCACCGATGGCGAAGGCGAGGCGATAGCCCCCCAGACACCATCCCTTGGAAAGAGAGAAGAACTCGATGCCGCAGCGCCGCCAGTCGGGATGGCGCAGCAGGGCGGGAGCCTCTCCCTCCAGCACCAGATCGACGTAGGGGTTGTCGTGGGCGAGAACGATGTCATGGCGCAGGGCCAGGGCCACCGCCTCATCCAGCCAGGCCTGGTCGCCGCAGCGGGCGGTGGGGTTGTGGGGGAAGCCCAGCACCATCAGCTTCAGGGCCTCCCAGCCGGCGGCATCGATCGCCTGGAAGTCGGGGCGCCAGCCCTCAGCCGCGCGCAGGGGCAGCGTCTCGATCACGGCGGAAGCCAGCTCAAGCCCGCCGCGATGGGAGGGATAACAGGGATCGAGCAACAGGGCACGATCGCCGGGGTTGAGCACCGCCAGGGGCAGGTGGGCCGTGCCCTCCTGGGAGCCCACCAGCAGCAGCACCTCCTGCTGCGGATCCACCTCCACGTCGAAACGGCGGCGGGCCCAGGCGGCGACTGCCTCGCGGAACGGCAGGGTGGCGGCGTGAAGGCAGTAGGCCGCACTGGAGGGCTCCTGCAGGGCCGCGGCCATGGCCTCCAGCACCGGAGCCGGAGGCTGCAGGTCGGTGGAGCCGAGGGAGAGATCCAGCAGCGGCGGGCGGCTGTTCAGGCTGCCGGGGGTGGCCGGCCGACCCGCGGAGGTCCCCTCGGCGGTCAGCAGACCGGCCTGATAGCGGGACTTGCGCTGGTCATTGCGGGAGAAGACGCCGCTGCCGAGCCGCGCGATGCGATCAGAGATGGGCATCCAGGAAGGCCTGCAGTTGCGGTCGGGCCATGGCCCCTTCGTGACGGGCGATCGGCTCGCCGTCGCGGAACAGGATCAGGGTCGGCAGACCCTGCACCGCGCAGGCGTCCCGGCTGATGGGGTTGGGGTCGGCCTCCAGCTTGGTGACCACCAGTCGGCCCGCGTAGGTCTCGGCGGCCCACTGCATCAACGGAGCCATCAGACGGCAGGGACCGCACCAGGATGCCCAGACATCCAGCAGCACGGTGGTGCCGGGCTGGCGCACGGTGGCCTCGAAATCGGCGTCGGTGAGCTCCAGCACGCGGACCGGTGAGGAGGCATCGACGGGGCTGGCCACGGAGCTGAATTCGACTGTGTTGATTGTAGAAACCCTCGGCCGTGCCCCGCTCCGTCAGGAGATCGCAGCCGCTGAACTGACAGCCCGGCGAACCCCTGGGCCAGACCTGGCAAGGGCCCCAGGGATGGGCACAGCCACGGCTAGCGGGGCGACCCAGCCCAGGCCATCGGGGTCTGGGTGTGAATTCAGAGCTTGTCGATCGAGCGCTTCAGCTGTTCGAGTTCCGCATCCACCTCCGCCACCTTCACCGGCTCCAGCTGAGGCAGAGGGCCACCCTCAGCCGGCAGGGCCACGGGCTGCTTGCCCCCCTCCAGGCGGGTCTTGAGGGCCTCCAGCTCATCCTCGACGCCGCTGCCCTGCAGGGCCGCGAACTGGCTCTCCAGGTCGGCGCCCGCCAGCTCGGCGGCGGCCTGGCTGCGGGCTTCCAGGGCCAGCACCTTCTCCTCCATCTGGTCGAAGGCGGCCATGGAGCTGTTGGTGCCGAGGTTGCCGACGGCGTTCTGCAGCTGTTCCTGGGCCTGGGCCGCCTGGGCCCGGGCCTTGAGCATGTCCTTCTTGGTCTTGGCTTCGGCGATCTTGCCCTCGAGGGCCGTCAGGCTGCGCTTGAGGGTGTCGACCTGGCCGGCCTGGGAGCTGACCTGGGCATTCAGCGCCGTGGCGGTGTCGGTGTAGGTCTTGCGTCGGGAGAGGGCTTCGCGGGCCAGGTCCTCCTCGCCTTTCTTCAGGGCGAGTTCCGCCCGCTCGTACCAGACCTTGGCCTGGGCCTCGGCCTGCTCCGCCTGATTCTGCAGGCGCTTCTGACTGGCGATCGCCGTGGCCACCGCCTGGCGCAGCTTCACCAGGTCGGACTGCATGTCAGTGACCGACTGGTCGAGGATCTTGGCCGGATCCTCCGCCTTGCTCACCAGATCGTTGAGGTTGGCGCGCAGCAGGCGGCTGAGCCGATCGAAGAAGCCCATGGATCGGGGGTGGGGCGATGCCCGAACTTAGTCGTCCTGTCGCGTTGCAGCTGTGCCCTTTGGCAGCGGATTGCCGCACCCGGAGGCCGGCAACCGGGCCGAGCTCGCCCACGGCCCGGTTGCCGACCTGAGCCGACCCATGCCGAAATCCCAGACCTAGCCTGAACCGATGGCCAGCGTGGACCCCAGCCGCCCCTTCACCCCCGATGCAGCCGGGGCTGCGGGATCACCCCTCTCCGCCCGCTCCCGGCAGGCGGAGGTCGACTCCGGCAGGAGCGAGCGCGACCGGGAGAACGGTCCACCAGCCGATGCCCCCCCAGACGCTGGCGCCGCGGCGGGGCCTGGCCGAGGCCGTCCGCGCCGCCGCCTCAGCACGGGCCGCCGCAGAGGCAGCGGCCCCTCCCTGCGCATGCGCCGCTTCGGCAACCTGTCCCTGCTGCTGCCCAGCGCGGCCCCCCCGGCCCAGTCCCTGGAGGGATGCCTGGCCGCCCTGCGGCGGGATTGGCAGCAGCAGGGCAGCGAGGCGGCACTGTGGCTGGCCTGGCCCGATCTGGCCGGCCCCCAGCTCGCCCCCCATTGCCGGCCGCTGCAGTTCCGCCACGGCCTGCTCACGGTCGGGGCGCTGCCGGGCCCGTGGCTGCAGGCGCTCCAGTACAACCGTCACCAGCTGATGGGGTCCCTGCGGGCCGCGGGCTTCGCCGTCCGGGATCTGCGCGTGCAGCAGCACCATCCGCAGGCGATGCCGCCCGCCGCCTCCGCCGATGCCCAGGACAGCTGGGACCGGCACCCGAGCCGCAGCGACGTGCACGGCATGGCGGACTGCCCGGACTGCGCCCGGCCGGCCCCCGTGGGGGAGATGGCCCGCTGGGGTCACTGCAGCTTCTGCCGGCGGGCCCGGCTGGCCGTCGAGGCCCCGCCCCCTTACCCCGAAGCGCCGGAGGAGGAGCCGGAATCGGGCCGCAACGACCCCGGTCCCCCGCTGGAGGACTGATCGGGGTCCTCCTCCCCCGCATCACCACAGGCCGCCGCCACCCAGTGGCGGTACAGCGGCAGCGGCAGACGGGCCATCACGCGCGCCTCTGCTTCCCGCCGCCAGCCCGAGGGGCCGTAGAGCCGATCCAGGTCACGGCGATCGGCAGGCGTGAGCGCGGTGCTGAGCATGGCCTCCGGCAGCAGGCCGGCACCGCGCAGACACAGCGACTGGATGCCATGCCAACCCTCATGCAGCAGCGTCTCGCGCCGATCACCCCGCGGGCAGACGATGATCTCGCGGCGGTTGCGGGCGTAGAGCCCGAACAGGCCGGGCTCCCGGCAGCGGGGGTGGTCCGTCACCACGCTGAAGCCCCGCTGGCTGAACAGGGCCACCAGGGCGGGCCAGTCGGCAGCGCGAGCGGGCACCGCCGGGAGCACCGCCAGCAGGGTCAGCGCCAGGCTGGGCGGTACGACGCGTCGGGGAACGGAAGGGCGACCAGGGACAACCATCGGGAGCGTCGCTCAGGCGCCAGAGGGGGGGAACAGGTCCCGCCACTGCTGCTCCAGCGCCGCGGCCGCCTCGCTGCCCTCCAGGGGGAACGCCGCCAGGAAATCCTTGTCGGCGGTGGGCTGGTAGGGCCCCTGCTTGAGCTCGAACATCACCGCATCGGGCGTCAGGGCCACCAGGGCGTGGAAGGTGCCTTCGGGGACCTCGATCCCCCGCAGCGGCCCCGCGGCGTCCAGCCGCTCCCGGCCGATCAGCGCGCCCCGGTCATCGAACAGGAGCAGCCCGATCGCCCCCTGCAGCACCAGGAAGCATTCGAAACCGCTGCCGTTGCCCCCGCGCCGATGGCGATGGGGGCGCACGTAGGTACCGGGCTGCAGCACGTTGAGGAAGCGCTGGACCGGATCCGGTTCGGCGTGGAGATTGTGGTTGAGCCGGCGACGCGGAGAGCGGCGGGCCCCGGCCGCCACCGCATCGAACAGCGCCTGGTCGAGCCGCTGCAGGCTGGGCTGGAGGGACATGGACCCGCGGGTGCTGCGGTCGAGCCTAGGAAGGCCGGTTCAGGCCAGCCCCTGCAGGCAGCGCTGGAAGGCAGCGGCCGGATCGGGATCGCCACTGATCGGCCGCCCCACCACCAGGCGGCTGGCCCCCGCCGCCAGCGCCTCGGCCGGGGTCATCACCCGGACCTGGTCCCCCAGGGGACTGCCGGCGGGCCGGACGCCGGGGGTGACCAGGACGAACGGCTCCGGCAGACGGCGGCGCAGGCCTGCCACCTCAAGGGGGGAGCAGACCGCCCCGCCCACGCCGACCTCGGCCGCCTGGCAGGCGAGCCGCAGGGCGTGGTCGCCGAGGGGCTCGGCGATCGTCAGCTCGGCGCGGAAGCGCTGCGGATCCCAGCTGGTGAGCACGGTGACCGCCAGCAGGATCGGCGGAGGCAGGCCCGCAGCGGCAGCTCCCTCGGCGGCGCCGGCGACGGAGGCCTGCAGGGCCTCGCGGCCGGCGGAGGCATGCAGCGTCAGCAGCTCGGCGCCGAGGCCGGCGGCCTGGCGGCAGGCGGAGCGCATCGTGGCCGGGATGTCGTGAAACTTGAGGTCGAGGAAGACGTGCAGACCGAGATCGCGCAGCTCACGCACGATGCTGGGCCCTGAGGCCACGAACAGCTCGAGCCCCACCTTCACCCAGCGCAGGTCGGGGATGGCCGCCACCAGGGCGAGGGCGGAGGCCGCATCCGGACGATCCAGGGCCAGGATCAGCCGGTCGGCCGGATCGGGGCAGAGCAAGGTGAAGTGCGGAGCAGGGGGCAACCTAGGGCGGGTCCCCGCCGCTGGTCTGCTCGGGCCTGACGGAGGGTGGGGGAGCCGGGGCGCGGTGCAGCGGCGCCACCAGAGTGCTCAGCCGCAGCGCCGGAGGGACCTGCCAGCTCCGCGGAGGCGGGCTGGAAGCAGGCCGGCGCCAGCAAGCACGACAGCGGCCGCCAGCGGCGCAGGCGGCGGGAGCCCACGGCGTTCAGGACCCGCTGCGCTCCTGAAGGCCGCGCAGGGCCGCCAGCAGGGCTGCCGGACTCTGGGGATCGACCATCAGCACGCTGCCTCCGGGGGCTTTGGCCAGCTCCTGGCCGAGGGCCATCCAGTCCTTGGCCAGCAGCAGCCGCAGGCTTTCGGCTGCGGCCGGGTGCGCCTCGATCGCCCGGGCCAGCTCACTGGCGGCTTCGGCGCGGGCCACGGCCAGCAGCTTCTGCTGCCTGGCCTGGGCATCGGCCTCCAGCAGCAGGGCCTTCTGCTTGGCCTCGGCATCGAGCACCAGCGCCTCAGCGCGACCGCGGGCCGCGTTGAGCTGGGATTCCCGCTCCCCTTCCGAGCGCAGGATGGCGGCCCTCTTCTCCCGTTCGGCCGTCATCTGCTGCTCCATCGCCTGCTGCACGCCACGGGAGGGCTGGATGTCGCGCAGTTCGACGCGGGTGACCTTGACGCCCCAGGGATCGGTGGCCTGGTCGAGTTCCTTGAGCAGCACCTCATTGACCTCGGAGCGGGTGGTGAAGGTCTGGTCGAGATCGAGCTTGCCCATCTCGGCCCGGATCTGGGTGAGCACCAGGTTGACCATCGCGGCCTGCAGGTTGTCGACGGCGTAGTAGGCGCGGGCGTGCTCCAGCAGCTGCCAGTAGACGACCGCATCGACCTCGATGCTGACGTTGTCGCGGGTGATGCACTGCTGCGGCGGAATGTCGAGCACCCGCTCCTTGAGCGATTCATGGCTGACGATCCGCTCCAGACCCGGCACCACCAGCGACAGTCCCGGCCCGAGCTCGCGGTCGTACTTGCCCAGCCGTTCCACCAGGCGTGAACGGCTGCTGCTGGTCACCTTGACGCTGCTGATGCCGAGGGCACCGAACAGCACCAGGATCGGCACGACGAGAAGTTCCATCGGACGGCCACCACTGCCTGGAAGCTAGGCAGGATGACTGCGGTGCACACCCTTCATGGCCCTGTCCTCTCCCCTGCTCTGGCTCGGCCTGGCCGGCGTGCTGCTGCTGCTGGTCCTGGTGGGAGCCGATCTCGACGGGATGATGCTGGTCGGCGGCCTGGCGGCGCTGCTGCTGGCGACGGCCACCGCACTGCTGCCCCTGCCGCCCCTGCTGCAACTGACCCTGTTCGCGCTGCTGGCCGGCCTCGGCTACGCCCTGCTGCGGCGCTCCTCCGCCCGGAGAGGCGAGACGCCCATCCGCCCCGCAGCGGGAGCGGACCTGGCGGAGGTGATCGATCCGTTCAACCCCAGCGGTGAGGGCCGGGTGCGCTGGCAGGGACAGAGCTGGGCCGCCCAGAATCTGGAGCCCGGCCACCGCCTGGCAGCAGGAAGCCGCGTCACCGTGCTGGGCCGCGAGGGCACGCGGCTGCAGGTGGTCCCCAGCGCGGAAGGGACCGCCACAAGCCGCGGCGGTGAACAGGGCGATCAGGGATAGAACCGCCCCGCGGCCCGCGCCGCCTCGATGTAAATGGATGGCAGTTGCAGCCTGCGGCGCTGAATCGCCGAAGCGCGCAGCGCCACATCGAAATGGTCGAGGCGCCTGCTGGCCGGTGCGGCCGAGCCGTCACGCTGATCGAGCCAGGCGAGGGCGTCGCTGATGGCAGCCTTCCCATAGACCTCCGGAGCAGGGAACAGGCTCAGGCCACCCCCATCGGCGCTGTAGCCGACATGCAGGCCGATCGGCAGGGGATCGGCGTGGGTCTCGGTCCAGCGGGCGATCAGGTGATCGATGGCCAGCGGTGTGGGGCGGCCGGGCCGGCGTCCGGGGTCGGTGGGATCCGCCGTGAGTCCGAACTCGCTGATCACCAGAAGCACATCGGCCTGGCCGCGCAGCGCCCTCACGGCCCGTTGCCAGCTCGGCACGTCATGGACCAGCCGGCTGCTGACGAGCCGGTGGGGCCCCCAGTCGAAGCCACGCACCTGGGCCAGCTCGGCCTGGCCGGTCTCGCTGGCCACGCCGAGGGCGGCCAGGCGCAGAGGGCGGCCGGGGTGGAGCTGCTCCAGCAGCGTGCGCAGGGGCTCCAGCGGCAGGCGCTCGCGGATCACCGCCAGGGGGCCCGACCAACGCCGGAACAGATCATGCGGCGGCTGCAGCAGGGAGACGGCGAGGATCCGGGTATGGCGGGGCAGATCATCAAGGGAGGCCAGGAAGGTGCTGGCCTCGTCGTCCACCGCCAGGATCAGGTCGGGCCGGAACCTCTCGATCGCCCGGCGGGCGGCGGCGCGGGTCTGGCGACGGACCTCGGGGCGGCTGATCAGCTCGCTGTTCATCATGTAGGTCTCCAGCAGCAGCGGGCGACGGTTGGTGGCCAGGCCGGCGCTGATGCCCTGGTTCACCCCCTGCACCCAGGGATCTGATTCCGCGAAGGAGTGCAGCACGAGCAGCCGCGGCCTGGCCAGGTTGACGGCCACCAGGGCCGCCACCAGGGCCAGGAAGAAGAGGACGGTCCAGGAGGGGACAGGGCGACGGGCCATCGCGATTCAGATCAGCCCGAGCCGGTCCCACCAGGGGATCGAGAGAAGGATCGACGCCAGTCGCGCCAGGTTGAGGAGAGCGTTGGAGCGCAGGAAACGATTCTGATCGAGCACCTCCAGCAGGCCTGCAGAGCCGATCTGCATGTAGTGAGGGCTCTGGAAAGGCAGCCACCAGATATCGCTGACGATGGAGGTCATGAACAGACAGATCCAGGGGCTGACCCCCTGAATCTCGGCGACTGGCAGCAGGATCACGAAAGCCACGATCATGCCGGGATTGACGGGGAGAAACAGCCGCAGCGCCATGGTGAGGATGATGCTGAAGAGGGCAAAGATCAGCAGCCGACCATCGGCAACCGCCAACACTCCTGACATGGCCTGACCGAGCATTTCGGAGACACCCAGGTAGTTCATGATCTTCACCAGGCAATCCGTGCTCAGCAGGAAGAAGAGCAGCGCCCAGTCGATGCTGCGGCGGAAATCCGTCTTGGCGAATGCGCCGGTGAGCAGCAGCAGCACCAGCACGAGGCCGGCGATCCAGGCCGGCGCGACCTGATGCAATCCCCCGGTGGCCAGCCCCCCCAGATAGAGCAGGAAGGAGCCCAGGGCCACGGTTTCCACCGGCTGCAGGGGCCCCAGCAAGCGCAGCTGCAGGGAGAGGCGATCCCGCTGGAGCCGCATGCCCGTGGCCGGGCCGCTCACCTGCCGGCAGAGCAGCAGCTGCACCGCGGTCAGCACCACCAGGGACAGCGCTGCCGCCTGCAGCCAGAACAACCCCAGCACATCGTTCTGCACCTGCTGGGGCAACATGCCGACCGCTGTGAGGTTGGCGGTCTTGCTGGTGGCGAGCATCGGCGAGAACAGGGTGGCGCCAGCGAAGCTGGCCATCAGCAGCCCGGTGACGGGCCCTCCTCCCGGCTGCAGCTTCAGCAGGGACATCGCCTCGCCGGACAGGGGCAGCATCAAGGCCAGGCGGGCATTGCCGGAGGGGTTGAAGATCGAGAGCAGGAAGCCGCTGCCCAGGGCGAATCCCTGATGGGCCAGGGGATGGGCCGGCAGGCGCAACAGCGCGAACAGCATCAGCCGATACCCCAGACCCGAGAGGGCGACCATCGCGGCCAGGGCGAAGACCGACACCAGGGTGAGCAGGGCTGGAGAGCCGAAGGCACCGAGGGCCACCGTGGGCGGGGCCAGATTGATGAACAGGCTCGCGACCAGGGCGATCAGCGGCGGGATGTACTCATCGACGAGGGCGAACGCCCACATCAGCACGGTCATCACCAGCAGGGCCGAGAAGATCGCCACCTCGACCGGCGCCTTGAGCAGCAGCAACGCCAGGGCGCTGAACAGCGGCAGGATCGCCAGGCAGAGCAAACCCAGCCGTCGCCTGCGGGCAGAGCCCCTCGGACTCCGTTCCGTGGAGCTGGCTGCCCCCGCGGTGACGCCGCTCGACAGCCCGGGGATGGCGGGGCTTCCACCTCCACTGGAGAGGCGTTGCACCAGAGCCACCGCCGCGTGCCGGGCAGCACCGTCGAGTCGAGGGATCACCTCCTGCAGCACCCCGCACGGCAGGCTCCAGACCGCGAGCGGCTCGCACGCCGTGATCCGGAACAGGGATCGGTCGAGGCCCGCCAGCAGCTCGTCACCCCAGCGGCCGCCCTCCTGCTCCCAGGCCAGGCCGTTCGCGGAGGCGGACTCAACCCGCAGCCGGCCCGAGGGGACGAGCTGCAGACCGGCGAGGGGTTCGCCGATGTCGAGCAGGCGGGCACCGGCCTGCAGCTGACGGACCTCGATCGCCCCGAGCAGCCTGGACCTGTCCTGCTGGGAGAGGGATCCGAGCAGGGGGTCGCCATTCAGGGCAGCCAGCCCATGCTCGATGGACGGCAGAGCCGCAGCTTCAGTCAAAGAACATCAGACTGACGACCTTGCCCATGTCCTCGGCACTGCGGCAGCTGGCCAGCAGGGTTTCGCTGTCGTGAAAGGCGTAGCAGATCAGCTGGTCGCAGCGGCTGATGATCTCCTGATTGCAGAGGCTGCTGGCCATGGGCAGGGGCAGCTCGTCGTGTTCGGGCCTGGAGACCAGATGCAGAACCCGGTCGAGCTGCTCACGGGATTCGGCCGGCTGGCGCTCGAGGCTCTGGGGGAGGAGCACCGTCAGCCGCGAGGGATCGACATCGAGCACGCCGCGGATCACAGCGGAGTTGACGCCCTGGGCCCCGGAGGTGATCAGGCTGTGGCCTTCCTGGGCCAGGGAGCGGGCCACCAGCTCGACCAGGTGGATCGAGACCACCGGGACGTGACGGCTGCCGAGGATGGCGATGCGTCGCTTGCCCCGGTCCTGGAGCATCGCCAGTTCCTGGGCAAGAGTGTCGATCCGATCGATAGAGGGAAGATCAAGAGATCGTGTCACCCGATGACGGCCGACTGCTGCCCGCAACCTAGCAGCGGCAAACGCTCAGGGGCTACCGATGGGGATCGTCAGACGCAGACGTTCAAACAGACGCTGAAACGAACAATGCTCCTCCACCAGACGAATGGCATAGGTGGCCTTGACCGCCTCGTTGAGGCGGACGTGCCCGATGGCCGCTTCGATGACCTCCACGGTGGTGAGGGTGTCATGGTCCACCTTGAGCACCGGAACTTCAAGCTCCTCGGCACGATTGAGGAGCTGGGGAAGGGGTTCACCGGCCCCGGTGAGGATCAGGCACTGGGTCGAGGCCTCCAGCGCCGCCAGCTGGATGTCGGTGCGATCGGCGCCGGTGACGACGGCCATATTGCGTCGACGCCGGAAGAATTCCATCGCCGAATTGACATTCATCGCCCCGATCGACAGGGTCTCCACCAGCAGATCCAGCCGTTCGCGGCAACAGAGAACCCGGGCCTCCAGCCGTCGGCTCAGCTCCTCGACCGTGACGCTGCGCAGCAATGGGCTGCGGGGCATGATCCCCAGCACCGGAATTCCCAGGCGCTCGAGGGCGGGCTCCACCTGCTCCCTCAGGTCAGGCAGACCCTCCGGCAGAACGCTGTTGAGCACCACCCCGGCCAGCAGATCCCCGAGCTGACGGCGGGCATCGAGCAGGGCGTCGACGCTGCGGCTGTCCTGCCAGGGGTGCACCAGCACGACCGGAGCCTGCAGGCCCTGGGCCAGGGACACCAGGCCGAGGCCATGCAGCTGTCCCTCGCAGAACTGCCCGGCTGCCTCGAGCACCACCAGCAGTTCTCCGACCTGATCGAGCTGATGCTTCAACGCCGCCACCCCCTCGCCCCGGTCGAGTTCACCGGAGAGCAGCCGCCGATGGGCCGAGGCCGCGTCCAGGGCCTGCAGGGAGGGAATCAGCTGGCTGTCCGGCAGCCCGAGGGTCTGGCCGATGAAACGCACATCCGCGTCGAGGAGGGGATCGCCGGGCTGGCGGATGGTGTCACCGTCGAGGCAGTTGGCGAGAGGTTTGCCGAAGGCGATATCGATGCCGTGGCGGGTCAGCTGACGGGTCAGGCCGAGCACCAGGGCCGACTTGCCACTGAAGGGTTCGCAGGAGCCGATCAGCAGCGGGGTGGGCATGGTGGTGCTGGCCGCGGAGCCGGAAAGTCGGCGGCCAATCTAGGCAGTCACTGCCTGCAGGCCATGCTGGGGAAGGCATTGCCGGATTCCGTGAACGTCGCCCCCCGGACCGTGGCCATCACCGGCGCCAGCGGCGCCCTCGGCCAGGCGCTGCTGCGGCGCTGGCACGCCCGCGGAGCTCGTCTGCTGGCCCTCACCCACGGCGACCGGCCGCTGCAGCTGAGCGGACCCGACGGCACAGCGATCCCCCTGCAGCAGCGGCGCTGGCAGGTGGGCGAGGAGGAGGCGCTGCGGGAGCTGCTGGCAGGGGTGGATGTGCTGGTGCTGAACCACGGCATCAATGTGCATGGCGATCGCAGCCGGGAGGCGACCGCCCGTTCGCTGGAGGTGAATGCCCTGAGCACCTGGAGGCTGCTGGAGCTGTTCGCCGAGCTGAAAACCGCAGCAGCCGAGGCCGGGCCTTGCTCCGACGGAGCCGGACGCCGTCTGCCGGAGGTCTGGATCAACACCTCGGAGGCCGAGATCCAGCCCGCCATCAGCCCCCTCTACGAGATCAGCAAGCGGCTGATCGGGGAACTGGTCAGCCTGCGGGCCCCTGCCCTCAGCCGTCAGCTGCGGATCCGCCGCCTGGTGCTGGGACCCTTTCGCTCCACACTCAATCCGGTGGGGGTGATGGGGGCCGATTTCGTCGCCGGGGAGATCCTGCGTCAGGCCGACTTGGACTTCGGGCTGATCATCGTCACGCCCAACCCCCTCACCTATGTGCTGATGCCGCTGGCGAGCCTGGCGCGCTGGCTGTATGCGCGGGTGCTCTGCGGTCCTGCTCCCCAGGGGTGATCGGCTTCGCCACGGCTGGGGGCAACAGCCCTGGTCGGGCAGCGGAAGGGGGACGGCGTCCGGGCTCAGAAATCGCGGTCGGTGAGGATCTCGCAGCCATCGCTGGTCACGGCGATGGTGTGCTCCCACTGGGCCGAGAGGCTGCCATCGACGGTGACCACGGTCCAGCGATCCCGCAGGGTGCGGCAGGCCTTGCTGCCGGCGTTGAGGATCGGCTCCACGGCCAGGGTCATGCCGGCCCGCAGGGTGACGTTGGGCAGATCCCGGGTGCGGTAGTTGAACACCGAGGGCTCCTCGTGCAGGTTGCGTCCCACGCCATGGCCGGTGTAGTCCTCAACCACGACGAACCCGTGGGATTCGACGTGATCCTGCACGGCGGCGGCCAGCTCGAACAGAGTGCTGCCGGCGCGCACGGTGGCGAGGCCCTTCATCAGGGATTCCTGAGCGACCCGGCTGAGGGCGGCGGCCTCAGCGGGAACCCCGTCGCCCACACAGATGCTGATGCAGCTGTCGCCATGGAAACCCTCGAAGAAGGCCCCCGTGTCCACCTTCAGCAGATCCCCCGCCCGGATGGTGCGCCGGGCGCTGGGGATGCCGTGAACCACTTCGTTGTTGATGCTGGCGCAGATGCTGGCCGGAAAGCCGTGGTAGCCCTTGAAACTGGGTGTGGCGCCGAGCTCGCGGATGCGGCGTTCGGCATGCCGGTCGATGTCGGCGGTGGTCATGCCGGGTGCGGCCAGATCCTGGATTTCCCGCAGCACGGTCGCGACGATGCGGCTGGCCCGGCGCATCGTCTCAATTTCGCGGGCGGATTTGATCTCCACACCGCGGCGGCTCTTGGCGATGCGGGGGCCTCCGGCCTCGGCAGCCCCCTGGCCGGCCTGGACCTTGGCCGCCTGGGTGGTGGCCAGCAGATCGGCGAAGAGATTCATCGGGTCGGCGGAGCAGGAGAACCTGTCCGTTCAAGCTATCAATGGCGATGGATCGCTGACGCCTGTCCATGTCCGAACCGACTCCGGTCCAGTCCCGCTCCGGCAGCGGTCCGGGATCCGGCCGGTCCCCGCGCCAGCGTGGCCCCGGAGCCGCAGCCCGCCTGCGTCAGCTGCATGCGCTGATGGCCCCCCTGGTGCTGGCTCCCCTGCTGGTCACCGCCATCACCGGCATGGCCTACCGGGTGCTGCGGGACTGGGGCGGGATGGGGCGTCGGGCGACCCACGGACTGATGGTGATCCATGAGGGGGAGTGGCTCAGACCCCTGCTGGGGGAGTCGGCCGAGACGCTCTACGTGGTGCTCAACGGCCTGGGACTGCTCTGGATGCTGACCAGCGGGACGATGCTGCTCTGGCAGCGCCTGCAACGCCGGCCCAGGGACGTGAGGGAGGGGGGAGCATGAGCCGGTACACTGGGCGTTTGGCCAGGGCTTCGGAAGAAAGGGATGGCAGCGGAGAACAACGAGCAGGTCAGCGCCGCGCTGACCACCGAAGACTCCGGCAGTGACGCTGCCGGCAACACCACCACAGGCGCGGCTCCTGCGGCCACCGCCGTGGCGGAGCCCTCGCCCACCAAGGCCGGCCGCCGGCTGTCGGCACGGGAGCTGATCGAAGCTTTCGAAGCCTCCCAGCTCAAGTCGGATCTGCCGGAGATCTACGTCGGCGACACTGTCCGGGTGGGCGTGCGAATTCGCGAGGGCAACAAGGAGCGCGTGCAGCCCTATGAGGGCGTCGTCATCGCCAAACGCCACGGCGGTCTCAACGAGACGATCACAGTCCGCCGGATTTTCCAGGGCATCGGCGTCGAGCGGGTGTTCATGCTGCACAGCCCCCAGGTCGCCTCCGTTCAGGTGGAGCGTCGGGGTAAAGTGCGTCGGGCGAAGCTCTTCTACCTGCGCGAGCGGGTCGGTAAGGCAACGCGCGTGAAGCAGCGCTTCGATCGTTGATCGGCCGTCAGGGTCGGTTTCTGATCCGGCCCTGTTCCACTTCCGGGACGTGACATCAAACATGCGCCGTTAGTTCAGTTGGTAGAACGCAGGTCTCCAAAACCTGATGTCGGGGGTTCAAGTCCTCCACGGCGCGTCTGATGTCACTTCCCTTTCTTTTGCCGTCCCGATTGTCCTGTCAACGACGCCATCAACATGGAGCTGGATCTACAACCCGGTGATGTGGTCAAAGTCCTGGAATCCGCCGCCCTCGGTTGGGTTCGGGCCCGGGTGATCCGCGTGAAATCCGGCGGACGCGTGGTTGTTCAGAGTGATCAGGGTCGTGAATTCACGGCCCGTGGCAATCAGGTTCGCTTGATTGAACCCG
Source organism: Synechococcaceae cyanobacterium (assembly GCA_035285905.1). Classification (GTDB taxonomy): domain Bacteria; phylum Cyanobacteriota; class Cyanobacteriia; order PCC-6307; family Cyanobiaceae; genus Cyanobium. The sequence continues at coordinate 10,066 of JAYKJA010000084.1, read as the reverse complement.
CCGGTTTCCGTCCCTGAACCTACGCCTCTCAATACGGCCATTTCGCAGTCTGCGGACATCTCAGACCCCGATCTCCTGCACCAACGCCACGGAGATCTTCTCAGGACCGAGGACTTGACTGTCCTCGGTTTTGTTGTGGCAGCCAAAACGTGCCTTGCTTCCCCGGCCGGCACCAGCAGACCAGCGACCCCTCCGGCCTCCGCCCAGGGGCCAGGCAGCCGCCTGCCGATGTGGGGCCGCCGCGACCAGGAATCCGGACCTCAGGCGCCAGCACTCAACGGTCACGATCCCAGGCGTGATCGCAGTCCACTGCTCCTGAGCGCAATTCAGGGGTTTCCCTGCTGCCACCCCCACCCTGCGAGCCGGACGGCAGCGCCTCTCCCTGCTGCCTCGATCGCTTCTGGGGCGACTCCTGTCTGCGCAACCGCACGATGCCCGCAACGACGGCCCCGGGCTCCGTTGCGGTGATTGACGCCGGGTGCGGTCAAGGTGGATACTTCAGAGGTCGGCAAGCCAATCGCCGTCAGACAGAGCTGCCAGCCAATGGTGGAACGCTGTCTTCGCCGGATCACTCCGGACCACCAGTGGCCCTCAAAGCCCAACTGGGACTGTAGTTCAATCGGTTAGAGCACCGCCCTGTCACGGCGGAAGTTGCGGGTTCGAGCCCCGTCAGTCCCGTTCAGTTCCATTCATGTCCGTCTTGCCTCAACCGGGCACCGTCCGCGTGCGTCTGGCTCCCAGTCCCACGGGAACCCTTCACATCGGCACAGCGCGCACGGCAGTGTTCAACTGGCTGTTTGCCCGACGCCATGGCGGCAGCTTTCTGCTGCGGATCGAGGACACCGACCTGGAACGCTCCAGGCCCGAGTACACCGCCAACATTCTGGAAGGACTGAGCTGGCTCGGACTCAGCTGGGATGCCCCCCCGGTGATCCAGAGCGAACGCATCGAAGCCCACCGCTCCGCGATCGCCCAGTTGCTGGCCTCTGGCCATGCCTACCGCTGCTACGCCAGCGAGGCCGAACTGGAGAGCATGCGGGAGCAGCAGAAGGCCAGCGGCAGCGCCCCCCGGTATGACAACCGCCATCGTCAGCTCACCCCCGAGCAGGAACAGGCCTTCATCGCCGCGGGCCGCCAGGCGGTGATCCGCTTCCGCATCGCGGATGACGCCAGCATCCGCTGGCACGACCTGGTTCGCGGGGACATGCATTGGAGCGGCGCGGATCTGGGGGGAGACATGGTGATCGCCCGCCGGGCCCCCGCCGACCGGATCGGGGACCCCCTGTACAACCTGGTGGTGGTGGTGGACGACGCGGCCATGGCGATCAGCCATGTGATCCGCGGCGAGGACCACATCGCCAACACCGCCAAGCAGCTGCTGCTCTACGAGGCCCTCGGGCTGCAGCCCCCGGTGTTCGCCCACACACCGCTGATCCTCAACAAGGAGGGGCGCAAGCTCTCCAAACGGGATGGCGTCACCTCCATCAGCGACTTCCGGGAGATGGGCTACACCGCGGAAGCCCTGGCCAACTACATGACCCTGCTCGGCTGGTCTCCGCCGGAAGGCATGGGAGAGCGGTTCCGCCTTGAGGAGGCGGCCGCCGTGTTCGACTTTGCGCGGGTCAACCGGGCAGGAGCCCGCTTCGACTGGGACAAGCTCAACTGGCTCAACGCCCAGGTTCTGCACGACTGGCCGGCTCAGGAGCTGCGCGAGCGTCTGCTGCCGCTCTGGCAGGCACAGGGCTGGGCCACGGCCGGCCCCAGCGCTGAGTCCGCCTGGCAGAGCGAGCTGGCAGCGCTGCTGGGCCCCTCCCTCACCACCCTCAAGGATGGGGTGGAGCAGGCACAGGTCTTTTTCGTGCCGCCGACTCCCGATGCCGGAGCCTGCGGACAACTGGCCTCCATTGAGGCCCAGGGCGCCCTGCGGGCCGTACTCGACCAGCTGCCCCCCGCCGAAACCGCCCTGGATCCTCAGCCGTTGCTGCAGCAGGTCGTGGCCAGCGCCGGCGTGAAGAAGGGGGTGGTGATGAAGAGTCTGCGGGCCGCCCTGATGGGCAGCCTGCAGGGTCCCGATCTGAGCCTCAGCTGGCAGCTCCTGCATGCCTGCGGCAGTGACCGGGAGCGGATCGAGGCCGCCCTCGCCCAGGCCGCTGCCGCTGACATTCCCGCAACCTGAAACCCTCCCTGACGCAGCGCCCGGCTCCGAGCCGTCCTGCCGCCTGGTTCAATCGGCCCGGGACTGCTGCACCAGCCCGAGCCGGCGTGCCAGCCAAGGTGCCGTGAAGCCCTGGAGACTGACCGTCAGCAGAATCGTCAGAAACACCAGCCCCTTGAAGGAGCCCGCCCCGGGAATTCCAGCCTGTTCCAGCTGCAGCGCGAACAGGCTGGCCACTGCGGCGGAGACGATGCCCCGCGGCGCGATCCAGCTGAGGATCAGCTTGTCGCGCCAATCGAGCTGCTGCAGCCCCAGCCCTGCCAGCTGCACCACCAGCCAGCGGTAGAGCATCAGGGCCAGGACACAGGCGATACCCCCCCAGCCCAGAGGAGAGAGTTCCAGCCACTGCACATCCGCGGCGAGCAGGGGAAACAGCACGGTGATCGCCAGCATGGCCAGCTGGCGGATCAGGGCATCGAGCTCGGCGATGCCGTTGCGGAACCGCAGACCCACCACCACGCCGGCCGTGACCGCCGCAGGCAGGCCGGCTTCGGGCAGCAGGGCCTCGCAGCCGCTGAACAGCAGGAACAGAACCCCCAGGGTCAGCTGCAGGGCCAGGGCGGTGGAGGTGTCAGCGGAGTGCTCATCCTCGGCAACGCCAACCCGAGGAGAAGGGACAGGCCCCGGGACAGCACCCTGGGGATCTCCCCCGGCAGCCCCGGGGTGCGCAGGGCTGTCCGCCTCCGGTGCGGCGGGAGTCAGCCCGATCCAGCGCAGCAGTGCCACCAGCAGCAGGCCTGCCAGGCCCCCCGCCAGCAGGCCACCCCCCAGACGCAGCGCCAGCCGGCCGAGCAGCTGCTGCCAGCTGGTCAGATCCCCGAGCGCCAGTTCCAGCAGCACCAGTGCCAGCACGGCGCCGATCGGCTCCAGGATCAGCCCCTCGGCCTCCAGCACCGTCGCCAGTTCCGGATCCAGCCGCATCTGCCGCACCATCGGCGTGATCACGGTGGGACCGGTGGCCAGGGCGATGGCGCCGTAGACCCAGGCCAGGGACCAGCTCAGGCCCGCCAGCAGATGGGCCGCCGCAGCGCCGCCGATCAGTCCCAGCCCCCAGCGGACCCCCACCAGTCGCACCACCGTGAACTGACGGTCGCGGCCGGCCAGCCGCAGCGCCAGGCCCCCATCGAACAGCACCAGGCTCACCAACAGGCCCACGATCGGCTCAAGGCCCTGGCCGAGGGCCTCCGGATCGATCCAGCCCAGGCCGGAGCGCCCCATCAGCAGCCCGATCGCCAGCAGCATCACCACGGCCGGCAGGGAGGTCAGCCAGGCCAGCAGCCTGGCCAGGGCTCCGGCGGAGAAGGACAGACCCCAGATCAGGGCCAGACGCTGCGAGCCCGGATCCATCGAAGAGTCAGCTCAGAGTTCGTCCAGTGTGCTGAACTGCGGCTCCACCCGGATGGCGATCACGGCGCTGGGACGCACCACCAGGTACTCCCCCTCGAAGTCGCTCATCGGCACATTGACGAAGGCATCGCTGGCGCTGGCGTTGAGCACACCGCCATACCACTGCTGAAACGCATCCAGGGTGGGGAAATGGACCTTCTCACACTGGCCTCCCACCAGCCACAGATGGACGGCGTAGCGGCTGGGGACGCGGGGCATCGGAGGGGATGTCGGAGCGGATCACCCCTTCAGGATGCCGCAGGAGCCCAGGGTTGCCAGGGTCGGTCCGCCCGCACGTAAAGGGGGTGGCGGGGCTGTCCCGTGGCGGTGAGTCCGACGACGCGCAGATCCTCGCCCCGACCGAGCCGGTTGAGCAGGGCCAGGATCCGCTGGTCCCGCTGCCGGAAGCCACCGCGCCGGCCCCAGCCGAGCCAGATCGCCTGCACGGCGCAGGCCCCGGCGCGACGGGCGATCCAGGCGTCGGTGCGACGGCCGACGGGATCGGCCAGCTGCCGCAGCCGATCCGGCGCGACGGCGACGGCCGAGAACAGATTCACCACCTCCAGACTGCCGAACCCCCAGCGATCGGCGAAGCCGACGAGGCGACGCAGGGTGGGATCCTCCCGGCGGGCATCAGCGCTGGACGGATTGAGGCCGATGAACAGCAGTCGCGGTCTGCCCGGAGCCCACTGGCGAAGCAGCCACCAGCGGTAGGCGCCGCAGGCACTGAAGCGGGCCGAAGACGACGACGGCCTCGGCTCCTCTGGCAGGCTGAGGCGCATACCGCGCCGGTCGGCGGACGAACGCATGGGAGAGGTGTCGTGTCCGAGCTGAAGCCCCTGCTGCTGCTGGTCGACGGCCATTCCCTGGCCTTCCGCAGCTTCTACGCCTTCAGCAAGGGAGGGGAAGGGGGCCTGAGCACCCAGGACGGCGTTCCCACCAGTGTGACCTTCGGCTTTCTCAAGGCGCTGCTGGAGCATTGCCGCGGGCTGACACCGGCGGGGGTGGTGATCGCCTTCGACACGGCGGAGCCCACGTTCCGGCACGAACAGGACGCCAATTACAAGGCCCACCGCGAGGTGGCACCGGAACACTTCTTCACGGATCTGGACAATCTTCAGGCCATTCTGGCCGGAGCCCTGGACCTGCCCCTGTGCATGGCGCCGGGCTTCGAAGCGGACGATGTGCTGGGCACCCTCGCCAACCGCGCCGCCGCAGAGGGATGGAGGGTGCGCATCCTCTCCGGGGACAGGGACCTGTTCCAGCTGGTCGACGACGAGCGGGACATCGCTGTCCTGTATCTGAGCGGCGGGCCCTATGCGCGCTCCAGCGGTCCGATCGAGATCCGCCGCCAGGGGGTGATCGACAAGCTCGGGGTCCCCCCTGAAGACGTGATCGATCTCAAGGCGCTCACCGGTGACAGCTCCGACAACATCCCGGGCGTGCGCGGCATCGGCCCCAAGACCGCCATCACCCTGCTGAAGGACCACGGCACGCTCGATGGGATCTACGCCGCCCTCGACCAGCTCAAGGCCACCCTGCGCAGCAAGCTGGAGACCGGCCAGGACAAGGCCTTCCTCTCCCGCTCTCTGGCCGCCATCCACTGCGATGTGCCCCTGCCGGATCCGCCACGGCTGGGGCTGGGGGAGGTCAGGCTGCCGCAGCTGAAACAACGGCTGGAGGAGCTGGAACTCAACAGCCTGGCGCGGCAGAGCGCGGACTTCGCCCAGGTGTTCTCCGCCCATCCACCCGCGCCGGCGGAGGCCGGGGACCCTGGGGGCACACCCCTCAGCGACGCGCCGGCGAAGCGCACACGCCGCCGCCGCGACCTGACCGAAGCAGCAGCGCCTGGGGCCGTTGCTGAGCCGGCGGCTCCCCCAGCGGGCCCCGACACCGAGGCCAGCGGGGTGCCGGAGCTGACCGACGGATCCCGCAGCGCAGGAACTCCGCCGCTGCGCCCCACGATCATCGACTCACCGGAGCTGCTGCAGCAGCTGGTCGCGCGGCTGATGCTCCAGACCGATCGATCCAGGCCCGTGGCCCTCGACACCGAGACCACCGCCCTGAATCCATTCCACGCCGAGCTCGTCGGCCTCGGGCTGGCCTGGGGTGACGCTCCGGAGGAACTGGCTTACATCCCGGTTGGCCATCGCGCCGCTGTGCCGCCGGAGGAGGGGGACATCCACGTTCCGCGGCAGCTGGAACTGGGCCTGGTGCTCAGCAGCCTGGCCCCCTGGCTGGCCAGCGGCAGCCACCCCAAGACCCTGCAGAACGCCAAGTACGACCGCCTGGTGCTGCTGCGCCACGGACTGCCCCTGGCGGGCGTGGTGATGGACACGATGCTGGCGGACTACGTGCGCGACCCAGGGGACCGGCACGGGCTGGAGGCGATGGCGGAGCGCCAGTTCGGCTTCCTGCCCACCTCCTACGGCGATCTCGTGCCGAAGGGAGGCCAGTTCGGCGATGTGCCGATCGCGGCGGCCTCGCAGTACTGCGGGATGGATGTGCATCTCACCTGGCGACTGACGGGGTTGCTGCGGGAGCAGCTGCAGTCCGCCGGCACCGCCCTGCTGCCGCTGCTGGAGCAGGTGGAACTGCCGCTGGAACCGGTGCTGGCGGCGATGGAGGCCACCGGCATCCGCATCGACTCGGCCTATCTCAACGAGCTCTCCGTGACGCTGGCCACCCAGCTGCAGCAATTGGAGCAGCAGGCCCAGGAGCTGGCCGGCGTGAGCTTCAACCTCGCCTCCCCCAAGCAGCTGGGAGAACTGCTGTTCGACACCCTTGGACTGGACCGCAAGCAGTCCCGACGCACCAAGACCGGCTGGAGCACGGATGCGACGGTGCTGGAGAAACTGCGGGAGGCCCACCCGGTGGTGCCCCTGCTGCTGGAGCACCGCATCCTCAGCAAGCTGCGCAGCACCTACGTCGAGGCCCTGCCCAACCTGGTGGAGCCGGAAACGGGCAGAGTCCACACCGACTTCAACCAGGCGGTGACGGCCACCGGCCGGCTGTCGAGCAGCAACCCCAACCTGCAGAACATCCCGGTCCGCACCGAGTTCTCCCGCCAGATCCGCAAGGCCTTCCTGCCCCAGGAGGGCTGGACCCTGATCAGTGCCGACTATTCCCAGATCGAGCTGCGCATCCTCACCCACCTCAGCGGCGAGGAACCGCTCCTGGAGGCCTATCGCAACGGCGATGACGTGCACGCTCTGACGGCGCGTCTGCTGCTGGAGAAAGACGAGATCACCGCCGAGGAACGCCGGGTGGGCAAGACGATCAATTTCGGCGTGATCTACGGGATGGGCCCCCAGCGCCTGTCCAGAGAAACGGGGCTTGGCCAGGCCGAGGCCAAGCTGTTCCTGAGTCGATACCGGGAGCGCTACCCCCGCCTGTTCCTCTATCTCGAACTGCAGGAGCGGTTGGCCCTGAGCCGGGGCTGGGTGGAGACGATCCTCGGACGCCGCCGCTATTTCCATTTCGACCAGGCCGGACTGGGCCGCCTGCGCGGACGCAACCCCGAGGAGATCGATCTGGAGGTGGCCCGGCGCGGCGGCATGGAAGCCCAGCAGCTGCGGGCAGCGGCCAATGCCCCGATCCAGGGATCCAGCGCCGACATCATCAAACTGGCGATGGTGCAGTTGCATGGGGCCCTGCAGGCCCGCCAGCTGCCGGCCCGCCTGCTGCTGCAGGTGCACGATGAACTGGTGCTGGAGGCCGCTCCCGAGGCCCTGGACACGGTGCTGGAGCTGACGCGCCACACGATGGAACAGGCGGTGAAGCTGGATGTGCCGCTGCAGGTGGAGACCGGCCACGGCCTTAACTGGATGGACGCGAAGTAAGCCTGGCCTGCCAGCGGGAATCGCTGCCAGGGGCGTGCAGTGGAGCGAGGGCTTCCGCCAGGGGCCCTGGCTTCGCTGCGCTGGCAGAACCTGTAGCCGAGCGGTCCGGACAGCTGGGGCTTGTTGGCAGGGTGGGTTGTCTTGCCGGTTCCGGGCAGCCCAGGGCGCCTGAGGACCTCGGACCCTGTCGGTTCAGCCGACGGGAGGGGCAGGACAGCAGCCGAAACCAGGCCGATGGGTATGGTTCCGGCGCCTGCTGGCGGGCGGCCGCCGGAGGCCAGGGGGTCGAGAGGTGGGAATGTCGGGAGGTCGAGAGGACACGAAAAAGCCCCCGGCACAGGCCGGGGGCGAAGTCGTCCCTCAAGGGGAGGCAGTCGGAGGGATCAGGATCAGCCGAACTTGCCGGAGGTTGAGGCGATCAGGAAGGCGGCGTAGGTGAGGAAGAAGCCCACGGTGAAGTGAGCCAGACCGACGACGCGAGCCTGGACGATCGAGAGAGCGACGGGCTTGTCGCGCCAGCCGACCAGGTTGGCCAGCGGAGTGCGCTGGTGGGCCCAGACGATGGTCTCGATCAACTCCTGCCAGTAACCCCGCCAGGAGATCAGGAACATGAAACCTGTGGCCCAGATCAGGTGACCGAACAGGAACATCCAGGCCCAGACCGCGAGGTTGTTGGTGCCGAAGGGGTTGTACCCGTTGATCAGCTGAGAGCTGTTCAGCCAGAGGTAGTCACGGAACCAGCCCATCAGATAGGTGCTGGATTCATTGAACTGGGCAACGTTGCCTTGCCAGAGGGCAAGGTGCTTCCAGTGCCAGTAGAAGGTCACCCAGGCAACGGTGTTGAGCGACCAGAACAGCGCCAGGTAGAAGGAGTCCCAGGCTGAGATGTCGCAGGTACCGCCGCGGCCGGGGCCGTCGCAGGGGAACGAATAGCCGAAGTCCTTCTTGTCGGGCATCAGCTTCGAACCGCGGGCATCCAGGGCACCCTTGACCAGGATCAGGGTGGTGGTGTGGAGACCCAGGGCGATGGCGTGGTGAACCAGGAAGTCACCAGGGCCGATCTGCAGGAACAGGGAGTTGTTGCCGGAGTTCACCGCATCCAGCCAACCGGGCAGCCAGACGGCGCCGGGGCCGGGAGCGTTGCTCACCAGGCTGTCGGGGTTGGCCAGCAGGACATTGAGCCCATAGATGGCCTTGCCGCTGGCGGCCTGGACGAACTGGGCGAACACGGGTTCGACCAGAATCTGCTTCTCAGGGGTACCGAAGGCCACGACCACATCGTTGTGGACGTAGAGGCCGAGGGTGTGGAAGCCGAGGAACAGGGAGACCCAGCTCAGGTGGCTGATGATCGCTTCCTTGTGCTCGAGCATCCGAGCCAGGACGTTGTCCTTGTTGGCTTCGGGGTCGTAGTCACGGATGAAGAAGATCGCACCGTGAGCGAACGCACCCGTCATCAGGAAGATGGCGATGTACTGGTGGTGCGTGTAGAGGGCTGCCTGGGTGGTGTAGTCCCGGGCGATGAAGGCGTAGGAGGGCAGCGCGTACATGTGCTGCGCCACCAGGCTGGTGACAACTCCGAGAGACGCGAGCGCAAGACCCAGCTGGAAGTGCAGGGAGTTGTTGATCGTGTCGTAGAGACCACGGTGACCGGCCCCGAGATCACCAGGGGTTCCCTTGGGGGGGTTGTGGGCCTCAAGGATCTCACGGATCGAGTGGCCGATACCGAAGTTGGTCCGGTACATGTGGCCGGCGATCACGAAGATCACACCGATAGCCAGGTGGTGATGGGCGATGTCCGTCAGCCAGAGCGACTCGGTCTGGGGGTGGAAACCGCCCAGGAAGGTGAGGATCGCGGTGCCGGCGCCGGTGGAGGTGCCGAAGATCTGACCAGCGGTATCGGGATTCTGGGCGTAGACGCCCCAGTTACCGGTGAAGAAGGGACCCAGACCAGCCGGGTGGGGCATGGTCGAAAGGAAGTTGTCCCAACCGACGTGCTGACCACGGGATTCGGGAATCGCCACGTGGACCAGGTGACCGGTCCAGGCGATGGAGCTGAAGCCGAACAGAACCGCCAGGTGGTGGTTGAGACGGGACTCAGCGTTCTTGAACCAGGCCAGGGAGGGCAGGAACTTGGGCTGCAGGTGCAGCCAGCCTGCGAACAGGGCCCAGGCCGAGAGGATCAGCATGAAGATGGAACCTTCATACAGCTCGGCGTTGGTGCGCATTCCGATGGTGTACCACCAGTGGTACAGACCGGAATAGGCGATGTTCACCGGGGAGGAAGCTCCAGCCTGGGTGAATGCCGTAATGGCGCCCTGACCGAAGTGAGGATCCCAGATCGCGTGAGCGATGGGACGGACGTGCAGAGGATCGGCGACCCACTGCTCAAAGTTGCCCTGCCAGGCGACGTGGAACAGGTTGCCCGAAACCCAGAGGCCGATGATCGCCAGGTGACCGAAATGGGTGGAGAACAGCTTCTGATAAAGCCGCTCTTCGGTCATTCCGTCATGGCTCTCGAAGTCGTGAGCCGTGGCGATGCCGTACCAGATACGACGGGTTGTCGGGTCCTGTGCCAGACCCTGGCTGAACGAAGGAAATTTCGTTGCCATTGGGAAAGGTCAGG
>JAYKJA010000083.1:0-11248 GCA_035285905.1 Synechococcaceae cyanobacterium | reverse complement strand
CGGCTGGCCTCCGCGAAGCCGGCCGTGGAGGCCCCGGCGGGCGCCGCCTGCGTGGTCGCTGGGGAGGGAGAACGATCCATGCTGCGACCGTAGGTGGCGGCGAACGCCGCGGAAAGAGCCCCGGGGGCGAGCGGCGCTGGCGCCTACATCCGCTCCAGGGTGGGGATGCCGAGCAGGCCCAGGCCGAGCTTCAGGGTATCGGCGGTGAGGCGGCAGAGGGCGAGCCGCGAGCCGCGGGCGGGCTCCTCGGCCCGGAGCACCGGCACCTGGTCGTAGAAGCGGTTGAACACCTGGCTGAGTTCAAAGAGGTAGCTGCAGAGGCGATTGGGCAGCAGCTCCCTCTCCACCTCCACCACCACCTCATCGAAGCGCAGCAGTTCGCGGATCAGCGCCCACTCCTGGGGTTCCTGGAAGTGCAGGCGATCGTCTGCGGCGGCCAGCGCCGCTGGGATGGCATCCGATCCGCCGCCAGGGGCGGCTGCTGCCCCGCGGCGCGCGATGCCGGCGATGCGCACCACGGCATAGAGCAGATAGGGCGCCGTGTTGCCGCTCAGGGCCAGCATGCGATCGAAGCTGAACTGATAGCTGGTGATCCGGTTGGTGGAGAGATCGGCATACTTCACCGCCGCCAGGCCCACCGTGGTGGCCACCTCGCGGATGAAGGCCTCCTCCTCCTGGCGTCCTTCCTCGGCCAGGCGACGGCGCAGGTCGGCCTCGGCCCGTTCCACCGCCTCATCGAGCAGATCCCTGAGCCGCACGGTGTCGCCGGAGCGGGTCTTGAGCTTCTTGCCGTCCTCCCCCTGCACGAGACCGAAGGGCACATGCTCCAGCCTGGCGGCGTCGGGGATCCAGCCGGCGCGGCGGGCCACCTGGAACACGGCGGCGAAATGGCTGGCCTGGCCGGCATCGGTCACATAGATCAGGCGACGGGCGCCATCGCCGGCGGGCGGCGGGGCAAAGCGGTAGCGGATCGCGGCCAGATCGGTGGTGGCGTAATTGAAGCCGCCGTCGCTCTTCTGCACGATCAGCGGCAGGGGCTTGCCGTCCTTTCCCTGGACGCCTTCGAGGAAGACGCAGCCGGCGCCGTCGTCGAGCACCAGCAGTCCGCAGTCCCTGAGGTCGTCGACCACCGCCGGCAGGAAGGGGTTGTAGAAGGATTCGCCGCGCTCACACAGATCGATGGCGAGCCGGTCGTAGATCGCCTGGAATTCGCGGCGGCTCTGGTCGCAGAGCAGCCCCCAGGCCTTCAGCGACACGGGATCCCCGCCCTGCAGCTTCACCACCTCCTCGCGGGCGGTGGCCTGAAAGGCGGGATCCTCATCGAAGCGGGCCTTGGCCTGGCGGTAGAAGGCCACCAGGTCGCCCAGGTCCACCGCATCGGCGGTGCTGAGGGCCTCGGGCGCCACCTGCTTGAGATGGGTGATCAGCATGCCGAACTGGGTGCCCCAGTCGCCCACATGGTTGAGCCGCAGCACCCGGTGCCCGCGGAACTCCAGCACCCGCGCCAGGCAGTCGCCGATGATCGTGGAGCGCAGATGCCCCACGTGCATCTCCTTGGCGATGTTGGGGCTGGAGAAATCGACGATCACCGGCGCCGCTGCAGGGCCACCGGCCACCGGTTCCACCCCCAGGCGGGGATCAGCCAGGCGGTCCGCCACCGCCTCCGCCAGCACCTGGGGTTTCAGGGTCAGGTTGATGAACCCCGGGCCGGCGATGGCGGGCGCCTCGCAGAGGGCCTGGAAGGCGGCATCGCCCTGCAGTTCGGCCACCAGGGCCGCGGCCACATCCCGGGGGGCCCGCTTCAGCGGCCGGGCCAGGGCCAGGGCACCGTTGGCCTGGAAATCTCCGAACTCCGGCTTGCTGGCCGGGCCCAGCTGCGGATCCAGCGGCGCTCCGGCGTCCCGGGCTGCCGACGCCGCTTCGGGGAAGGCTCGCTCCAGGGCCGCACGCAGCTGGCTGTCGAGGGTCTGGGCGAGGCGGAGCATGGGCGGCGGGGACGACCGGAGGAGAGAGGGCGCCGTGGAGGGGCGCCCCCTGATCATCCCCTGTCGCCGCAGCGGCAGCCCTGGTCCCCCGAGGCGGCGCTGGCAGGCCGCCGGTGCCTCAGGGGCCGCGGCGCCCCAGGGAAGCGGAAGGGGAACGGAAGACAAAGGGGTGATCCGCCGGGGTCCGGGCGGGCCGCAGGAAGGTGAGGGTCAGCAGCGACCACGGCATGATCCCTCCCCAGAAACAGATGACCGGCATGATGGGGCACCCGGTCGCCGAGAATCCGATCGATCGGATGTTCGATGCGGTCTACGCGCATCACGGCCTCAACTGGCAGTTCTGGAAGAACGACATCGCCTCCGAGGCGGATCTGAAGCTGGCGGTGCAGGCCCTGCTGCCGCTGGGCTACTCCGGCATGGCGATCACGGTGCCCTACAAGGTGGCGGTGATCCCGTTGCTGGATGAGGTGGACGCCGACGTGCAGGCGATCGGAGCCTGCAACTACATGACGGTCGAATCCGGTCGGCTGGTGGGCCACAACAACGACGGCAAGGGGGTCATCCGCGCCATCGAGAAGGTGGCCCCGCTGCAGGGCCAGCAGGTGGTGATGCTGGGGGCCGGCGGCGCCGGTCGGGCGATGGCGGTGGAGCTGGGCTGGGCCGGCATCGCCGGGCTGACGATCGTGACCCGCCGTCAGGAGCAGGGGGAGGAGGTGGCGGAAACGGTGCGCCAGGCCGCCGGCATCCCCGTGCGCTGGCAGGCCTGGCAGAACCCGGTGCAGGTGCCCGAGGGCACGACCATGGTGATGAATGCCACCCACCTGGGCTGCGCCCCGGAGCTGGAGGAGGTGCCTCTCGACTGGGACACGCTGCCGGACGGCTGCCTGGCGGTGGATGTGATCACCAACCCGCGCCTGACGCCGTTCCTGCTGACGGCGCGCGAACGGGGCTGCCCGATCGTGGATGGGGTGGAGATGCTGGTGCAGCTGGCGATGCAGATCTTCCAGGCCTGGACGGCGCTGGAGCCGGAGGAGGCGGTGTTCCAGAAGGCGGTGGCCAGCGCCCTGGGAGAGGCCCCAGCCAGCTGAGCGAGAGCCCCCGCGCCGCTCGCGCTGCCGCGGGGCCGGGCAGGGGAGAGATCCCTGCCTGGCCCCGCCCCCTGCCGGCGGAGGATCAGGCGGCCGGCAGATTCAGCGCACGCTCCAGGGCGGCCAGCACCACCTCGGCCGTGAGCTTGATGCGATAGCGACAGGCCTGGGTTTCGCTGCAGTCGAAGCTGCCGTTCTCCCAGTACTTGTTGCTGCAGGCGCCGCCGCCGCAGAGCCCGAAGTACTCGCACTCCTGGCGGCAACGGGCCACCCCGGAGGCGATGTCCGACTGGATGCGGCGGAACTTGTCGCTGTTGGCGATGTCCAGCAGCGAATCCTGCAGCACATGGCCGAGCACGAAGTCGCCGTAGGTGTCAGTCCTGACGGAGAGCAGCTCGGGATCGAAGGTGGAGATGTTGCCGTGCACGTCCACATTCACAATCGCGAACGGATTGTTCATGTCGGTGCGATCGAGACGGCCGTCACTGCTGGCCACGGCGCAGACGGCGTCGAACTCCCGCACCCGCATCCGTTGGGCATGGGGCTGCCACAACTCCCAGAAGCGGGCGAGAAAACGCCGATAGGCCTGCTCGACCTGCGCTCCGCTCAGGCTGGAGTGCCGGTGCACGCCTTCGGTCTCCTCCATGTTGAAGGCCAGATTGTCGATGCCGTGCTCCAGGAAAAACTGGAACATCTCATCGGGATGATGCAGTGATTCCTCGGTGATGACGCTGATCACCTGGAAGGGGATCCCGCGTGTCTGCAGGTGCTTGATGCCGCGCAGACAGGCGGCGTGGCTGGCCAGTCCGGCGCGGGTGCGGCGATGGCGGTCGTGCAGGAAGGCGGGTCCATCCATGCTGACCCCCACGTGCATGCGGTTGCGCTGCAGGCAGTCGCACCAGGCCTCGTTGATCACCACGGCATTGGTCTGCACCGACTGCTGGATGGTCTCCGGCGGCAGGCCATGGCGCTGCAGGGCAGCCTGGATGCGCTCGCCGGCGGCGTCGTAGAACGCCATCGGCATGGTCAGCGGTTCGCCGGCGTGCCAGAGCAGCAGGAAGGGCCGCTGCACGAACGGGCTCTCGAGCACCCGATCCAGGGCGGCATCGAGGATCTCCAGGGAGAGGCGATCACGCTTGCCGCGGCCCGGCAGATAGCAGTAGTCGCAATCGAGGTTGCAGAAGGGAGTGGGCTGGATGACCAGCAGCTGCAGGGGCCCGTACCCCTCGGTCGGCCCCACGGGCCGCACGCCCGTGGGCTGCCGGTCCTGGCCCGGGGAATCAGAGATGGACGGTGACGCTGGGTCCATTCCCGAAGCCATCGTGGAAGCCACCGTTGCCCCAGTTGCGGAAGCCGCCGTCACCCCAGCCACCGTTGCGGAAGCCGCCATCACGGAAACCACCGTCACGGAAGCCGCCATTGCCCCAGACCCAGGCCAGCGGCTGGGCCTCAGCCCCGGCTTCCCGCTCTGCCTGCGGCTCGCCCGCCTGCTCGCGCACTGCCTCGGCGATGCGGCGCAGACGCGCCTCCAGGCCGCCCGAGCAGGGAGCCTGCTGGGCCGAAGCCTCCGGCGGCTCGGCCGGGGCGGCGGCCACGGCGGCGGAGGCGCCGGAGGGAGCGACGGCGGCCAGGAGCAACAGAAGACCGAGCAGACCGGAACGCTGGGAGGAAGCCATCGATCGTCAGGGTGGAGACAGGGAACGGCGTGGGGAGGCTTTCAGAGGGACGGGCCGGCGGTGAGACCGACCCGGGGGTGGGGCGAAGGTGTGTTCAGGGAGTCTGGCCTGACAGGCCCAGGCTCTCGCGGGTGAACAGCACGGTCTGGAAGAAGGCCTTCACCTGCTCCCGGCTGCGCCTGAGCACGCCCTCAGGGCCGACCCAGCGCTCGACGAGCACCACCTCCGCGGGCTGGGCACCGATGTAGCCCTGCATCAGCTTGGCGATCGTCAGATTGACGATGTTGGCGAAATCGGAGTTGTTCTCGGGGGTGATGCAGCCCACGCCGTAGGTGCGGTACGGGACCTGGGGCACCAGCGTGTAGTTGCTGATGTTGCGCTGCAGCCTCTGGCCGCTGAGGATGAAGGTGTCACCCATCACGCCGCTGACCTGACCCTGTTGCAGGGCGGTGACGGCATCTTCATAGCGATCGAAGCTGACGGGCCTGGCCGCGGGCTGGAAGCTGGGCAGCAACGTGACTCCGAGGGAGCCCTTGATCACGGCGATGGACTGGCCCGCCAGCGAGGCCGCCGAGCCATCGGGACCGCCGGGTGCCACCAGCAACCGCAGGCCGGACAGACCGATGGGCAGAGAAAAGTCGACCTGCCGGTCGAGCTCCCAGCTGAAGGGCACACCGCAGGCCAGGGCCGCCTGACCCTGGCTCACGGCGGCCGCGGCAGCCGCGGCATTGGGCACCGTGCGGAAGCGCAGCTGCACCTTGGAGCCGGTGGCCTTCTGCAGGGCAGCGTCGATGCGACGTCCGACGTCGATGGCGTAACCGACCGGTTCGCCCCTGGCGTTCAGCGAGACGAAGGGAGGGGTATCAGGGGACCCCACCATCACCAGCTCGCCGCTGCGAACGGCCTGCTCGAGCAGGGTGCCCGCCCGGGCCGGTCCGATGGTGAGGGAACCGGGGAGCAGGGCCGCCAGCAACAGCAGACCCCGGAGGGCATGTCGGCGGCGGCGGGGCCGGGGGCCGCGAGGGTCGGCCGGCAGAAGATCTCGAGCCACAGTCACGCCCGATCAGGAAGGCAACGCCGCAACCCTAAGCCCGATTCCCGATCCGCCACCCATCGCTCCATCCCTGTCCGCAGCGCATCGCCCTTGCTGTCGCCACGGCGGCGGCTCTACAACGGCCCCAACCCTCAAGCCTGCCCGGCAGGCCGCCCAGGCATGCGCGTCCAGCCCACCGTCAGTTCGCTGGAGGCCGCCAACGCCTACTGGATGGCCCGGCTGTCGCGCAGCGTCTACCGCGCCAGCGGCCACGACCGACGCCCGGACGAGGGGGCGATCCTGGCCGAGCTGCGGGCCGAGGACCCGGGGTTCCTGTCGATCACCGGCGTGTCGCGCCATTCGGCCCAGGCGATCCTGGTGGAACATCGCGACTACCTGGCGATCAGCTTCCGCGGCACCGATGAACTCCTGGACTGGCTGGACAACCTGAATGCCCTGACGGTGCAGGCCCCCTTCGGCCCCTGCCATCGGGGTTTCCTCCATTCGGTGCTGGATCTGTGGGAGCCGGTGCAGGACCGCTTCCGGGAGCTGCATCAGCAGCACCCCCGCGGGCTGTTCCTGACCGGCCACAGCCTCGGTGGCGCCATGGCCACCGTGGCCGGAGCCCTGCTGCTGCACCACGGCATCCCCTTCACCGCCGCCTACACCTTCGGGCAACCCCGGGCCCTCACCGCCGACAGCGCCCGCCACTACCACCGGGTCGCCGGCAGCCGCACCTTCCGCTTCCAGAACAACAACGATCTGATCAGCCGGGCGCCGACCCGGTTGCTGGGCTTCACCCACGTGGGCACGCTGCTGTCCATCTGCGACAGGGGGCTGATCCACCGCGAGGCCCCTCCCCGGCGGCGACGCCAGCCCCTGCGCGACCTGCGCCGCCTGGGGCTGGAGGCGGTGCGGCAGCACGGCATGGACCGCTACCTGGAGGCCGTGGGGCAGTGGCAGCTGGTGCAGGGCGAGGCCCGGCCGTGGCGCGTGGCCGCCAGCGAGCCCGAGGACGAGCCCTGCGAGCGACGCTCCGCCTGATCGTCCGTCGCCGAAGCAGGCTTCAGGCCAGCCAGGGCTCGAAACGCATCGACAGATCCAGCCAGGGGGAGCGGGTGACCGGGGCGCTGGTGGAGATCAGATCGACGCCGGTGGCCGCGTAGGCCGCCAGCTGCTCGGGCTGCACACCGGAGGCCTCCAGCACCAGACCCCGCCCGCTGCCGAGGACGCCGCTGGAGCCATCGCAGAGCTCGGTCGCCAGGCTGCGCAGGCGCGGCACCAGCTCCTGCAGCTGCTCCGGGGTGAATTCATCCAGCAGCACCGCATCGGCTCCGGCCCGCACGGCCGCCTCGGCTTCCCGCTCCGTCTCGGCCTCGACGATCAGCCGCGTCGGCCAGGGGGCCGCCGCCCGCACCGCAGCCACCGCCGACGCCACACCTCCGGCCCAGGCCAGGTGGTTCTCCTTGAGCATGGCGGCGTCATCAAGGCCGAGGCGGTGGTTCAGGCCGCCTCCGCAGCGCACCGCATACTTCTCCAGGCGGCGCAGGCCCGGGGTGGTCTTGCGGGTGTCGACCAGGCGCACGCCGCTGCCCTCCAGCCGGGCCACCAGCGCCGCGGTGGCGGTGGCGATGCCGGAGAGCCGCATCGCCAGGTTGAGGGCGGTGCGCTCGCCGGCCACCAGGGCGGCAGCACTGCCCTCCAGGGAGACCAGCACCTGGTCGGGCACGACCGGATCACCGTCGGCCACCCGGCACTGCACCGTGACGGAGGGATCCAGCAGACGGAACAGCGGTTCGAGCAGGACCCCGCCGCAGAAGCGACCGCCCTGGCGGGCCAGCCACTGGGCCCGGCCGCGGCGCCCCACCAGGGCCGGAGCCGTGAGATCACCGCGGCCGATGTCCTCGGCCAGCCACTGACGCAGCTGCCGCTCCAGCTCAGGTCCGGCCAGAAGGGCGGCGCTGTCGCTGGCGGCCATGGGGAAGGATCGAGTGGGAGCAAGTCTGAACGCTGCCGGGTCGCGCCCCCCCCTGGCGGGGATGCACACCCAGGGGCGCGCCGCCCAACCGCTGGGGCGCCAGGGACGGGGGGCCGCCGCAGGGGCCAGGGCTGGAGGAGTGGACGGTTCGCTGAGAGAACCTCTGAGATTGGCTGAAACGGGGTGGATCCCTGATCTTTGATTGGCAGAATCGATGTCAGATGCGAAGTCCAAGTCCAGAAGACTTGGCCGCCAAAGGCTTCAATCACTCAGCCTCTCCTCAGCCTGATTTCAGGCAGCAGTCCCCGCCGGTGCCGGCAAAACCCAACATTTCGCGATTTCCAGCAGACCGCTCCCGCCCCCAGTGATATGTCCCCCACCGCCGAACTGCCGTCGCTCAACTCCAGCCTGCTGGAGGCGATCCTCGCGGCCGCCCGGGCCGGCAGGGGCGTGGGCCGTGCCACAGCCTGGCCCGCAGCCCTGAGCTCCCGCGGCGGCGCGCCGGGGGCCGCCCCCGCTCTCCTGGTTCGGGGGGCAGCCAATGCGGCAGCCGGTGAAGTCAGCCGCCGCGATTCCGACGGCGACGCGCTCGCCCCTGTCTCGCCGCAGCCCTTCACGGCCCAGTCCGGCAGCGGGGGTACCGGGCCGACCAGCGGCCCCACCGCTACGGCAGCGGCTGCAGCAGCGGCTGCAGCCACCCCCGGCGAAGGTGGGGGAAGTCCAGGCGAAGCGGCGGCGGCCCCGGCCGGCAACAGCTGCCAGTGCCCCGCCTGCTGCCTCAACGTTGCCGATCCGATCATCCATCCCCGCTCCGGGAAGAGCAGCCCGGCAGCGGCGCCATCCTCCGCCCTCGCCACTGCCTCCTCGATGGCGGCCGCGGCCAGCCTGCAACCGATGGATCTGTCGCAGACCTTTCTGCTGCACAGCAACCCGAGCGCCACGAAGACTATCTACCTGGACTTCGACGGCTACGAGATGGCCAGCTCGATCTGGGAAAACGGTGGCTCCCTGAAGGTCGGATCCGCGTTCAGCACGATCGACGATTCCGTGAGGGCCTCGATCCAGAACGTCTTTAAATCGGTCGCGGAGGATTTCTCGCCCTTCGGCGTCAATGTCACCACCCAGGACCCAGGCAGCGCAAGGCTCTCCAAGAGCAGCAGCTCCGACCAGGAGTACGGCATCCGCGTGGTGTTCACCCAGAACATCAATCTGAACGCCGGCCGCAAGATTCTCAACACCTCCACGGGATCGGGCGGACAGGCCTATTACGACTCCTTCAACTTCGCCAACGACGAACCTGCCTTCGTCTTCAATCTGGCCAGCGATTACGCCATGGCTGAAACCGCCAGCCACGAGACGGGGCATGCGCTGTACCTGTATCACGACGGCAATCTCGGCGGCGCCACTGCCACCCTGAGGGAGTATTACCAGGGTCACGGCAGCGGCGACCTGGCCTGGGGCACGTTGATGGGTGCCGCCTACCTCGGGGCGTTCGAACCGATCACCCAGTGGAGCAAAGGGGAGTACCGGAACGCCAATCAATTGCAGGATGATCTGAGTGTCATCACCACGAAGAACGGCTTCGGCTACCGGGTTGATGATCACGGCAACTCAGCGGCCGCTGCCACCGTCCTCAGCGGCACCAACCTGGAGGTGTTCGGGCTGATCGAAACCAGCAGCGACCTGGACTGGTTCAGTTTCGACACCGGCGCCGGCGCCGTCTCCCTCTCGATCCTCAACGTCAGCCAGGCCTACGTGGCCAGCGGCGTGGGGGACTACGGCAGCCAGACCTACAGCCGCCAGATCCAGGCCGGCGGTCGCCCCAACCTCAAGATCGCCGCCAGCCTCTGGGATTCCAGCGGCACCCTGGTGGCCACCAGCAACTCCTCGACGGGCACCGGCGCCTCCTTCGACCTCAACCTGGCCGCCGGCCGCTACAGCCTGTCGATTGATGGTGTCGGCACCGGCTCCCCCACCGCCACCACCCCCACCGGCTTCACCGATTACGGCAGCCTCGGCCAGTACCTGCTCTCCGGCGTGGTGCAGGAGGCCTCCGGGCTGGTGGTCAGCGCCCCCGCCGAGCTGCGCACCGCTGAGGACGGCACCGCCGTGACCTTCAGCGTCGCCCTGGCGCAGGCCCCCACGGCCACGGTGACCGTGGCGGTCAGCAGCGACACCCCCGCGGAGGGAGTGCCCCAGCCCAGCTCCCTGACCTTCACCACCGACAACTGGGCCACCCCCCAGACCGTGACGGTGAGCGGGGTGGACGACGCGGTGGAGGACGGCCGCCAGAGCTACAGCATCCGGCTGGATGCCTCCGCCTCCGCCGACCCCTGGTACGCCTCCCGGCCGGTCAAGACGCTCAACTTCGTCAACGACGACGATGACGGCCCCGGGCTGAGCCTCAGCGGGCCCGTCGTCCCGGCGCTGGAGGGGGTGGATGCCGGCGTGTCGTTCGCGCTCACGCTCAGCCGCGCCAGTGCCGTGCCGGTGACCGTCACGGTGAAGACGGTCGACGGCAGCGCCAAGGCCGGCAGCGACTTCGTCGGCGGCGTGCAGACAATCGACTTCGCCGTGGGCCAGACCTCCCGGACCGTCTCGGTGCAGGTGATCGACGACAGCGTGATCGAGCCGGATGAATCCTTTGCCCTGGAGGTCGTCTCGGTGGTCAACGCCCAGCTCGGCGGCGCCTCCCAGCAGAACGGCTGGATCACCGACACGGTCACCAGCAGCACCACCACCACCCTGCCTGCCCTGGTGGAGGTGCTGAAGCTGGACAACGGCGCCGCCGTGAACGCCACCGGGAACAGCACCTCCAACCTGATCGTCGGCAATGACGACACCAACCGGATCAAGGGCAACGGAGGCCTGGATCAGCTCGAGGGCAGGGCCGCCGCGGATCAGTTCGACCTGACCGGGCTGAACAACGCCGCCAACCGGGTCCGCATCCTCGACTGGGAGAACGGTCTCGACAGCCTGCTGCTGTCCGACAGCCTCACCAGCCGGGTGGTCAACAGCACGGTGAGCGTGCGCACGATCTCCTCGCTGCTCAGCACCAAGATCGTGCTGGAGACCGGCAGCGGCATCACCGTGGGCACGAAGGTGACGCCCGGCTACGACCTGTTCCTGGTCTCCGCCCCGATCGTGGAGAGCGATGTGGATCTGGCCCAGGCCGGCAACGGCACCCAGCTGCTCGACGGCCTCAGCTCCGCCACCGGCTCGGTGAAGCTGACGACCACCACCAGGGGCGGCAGCGGCTACATCGGGGCCTATGACAACGATCAGTTCTATCTGTATCACTTCAATGCCGGCGGCGACAAAACGGTCCTGGCCAGCGAGATCCAGCTGATCGCCACCCTGGTGTCGCCCTCGTTCAACAGCTCCGGCATCGGCCAGACGCCCCTGCCCACCCCCAGCTTCGCCTGGGGCTGAGGGCGCCGACGGGCCAGGACCAGCCGGCGGGATTGGGAGATCCACGCGAACGCTCC
>JAYKJA010000082.1:0-3459 GCA_035285905.1 Synechococcaceae cyanobacterium | reverse complement strand
CGGTCATCTCCAGCACATCGGCGATGGTGTGTCCCCGATAGGTGACCTGCAGGGTCTCCCGGTTGTAACGGGCACCCTTGCAGACATCGCACTGCACATACACATCCGGCAGGAAGTTCATCTCGATCACATTCACCCCTTGTCCGCTGCAGGCCTCACAACGGCCACCCTTGACGTTGAAGCTGAACTGACCCACCTGGTAGCCGCGGGCCTTGGCCTCCACCGTGGCGGCGAACACCTGGCGGATCGGATCGAAGGCGCCGGTGTAGGTGGCGGGATTGGAGCGGGGGGTGCGACCGATCGGGCTCTGGTCGATGACGATCACCTTGTCGACGGCGCGGATGCCGCGCAGCTCCTCCAGCCCGGCCGGGAAGGGCACCTTGAGCCCGAGGCGATGCTCGAGGGCCGGATGCAGCAGCTCGTTCACCAGGGTGCTCTTGCCGCTGCCGCTCACACCGGTGACACAGACCAGACGTCCCAGGGGGATCTCGACCGTGAGGTTGCGCAGGTTGTTGCGCTGGCAGTTCACCATCGTCAACCGACGGCTGCAGGCATCGCGACGCTCGAAGGGGGTGGGGATGGAGCGGCGGCCGCTGAGGTAGGCCCCGGTGAGCGAGGCCTCCGCCTGCAGCAGATCGTCAAGGCTGCCCTCGGCGACGATGTGACCGCCGTGGACCCCAGCCCCCGGGCCGATGTCCACCAGGTGATCAGCGGCGCGGATCGTGTCCTCGTCGTGCTCCACCACGATCAGGGTGTTGCCCAGGTCGCGCAGCTTGATCAACGTGGCCAGCAGGCGGTCGTTGTCACGCTGGTGCAGGCCGATGCTCGGTTCATCGAGCACGTAGAGCACCCCGGTGAGGCCGGCGCCGATCTGGGTGGCCAGGCGGATGCGCTGGGCTTCGCCACCGCTGAGGGTCATCGCCGGCCGGTCGAGACTGAGGTAATCGAGACCCACATCCAGCAGGAAGCGCAACCGCATGCGGATCTCCCGCAGCACCAGGTCGCCGATCTGAATCTGACGCGGCGTGAGCAGGGGCCCACGGGCCTCGCTGGCGCCGACACCCATCAGCGCCTCGATGCGCGTGAGGGTTTCGGCCACGCTGACGGCAGTGAGTTCATGGATGGCGTAGGGACCCACACGAACCGCCAGGGCCTCGGGCCGCAGCCGCTGACCGCGGCAGCTGGAGCAGGGCACCAGCTCGAGATACTTCTCCAGCTTCTGGCGCACCGATTCACCACTGGCATCCCGCAGCTGACGTTCGAGGATCGGCAGGATCCCCTCGAACGGCCGCAGGTAGCTCTGGGCCTTCTTGTAACGGCTGTCGGCCTGGATGGCGATCGGCTCCTGACTGCCGTTCAGCAGCACAGACCGCTGCTCCTGGGTGAGGTCGTTCCAGGGGGTCTTGAGCTCAAAACCATAGGCTTCGCCTACGGAATAAAGCAGGGAGAAATAGTAACTGTTGTCCTTGTCGCTCCAGGGTGCGATCGCCGCATACACCGGCAGGGAGGGATCCGGCACCACCCTCTCCTGGGTGAAGCGGCGCAGATGGCCGATGCCGTGACAGTCCTGGCAGGCTCCGTAGGGACTGTTGAACGAGAACAGCCGCGGTGACAGCTCCTCGATCACGGCGCCGTGCTGAGGGCAGGCGAAGTTCTCGGAGTAGAGCCGTTCGCGCTCCACCCCTTCCGGCAGGTCCTCACCGGTCTTGGGCACCACCTCCACCAGGGCCAGCCCCTCGCCACGCTTCAGGGCCGTGCGCAGGGAATCGGTGAGCCGCTCCTGGATGCCGTCGCGGGCGACGAGGCGATCCACCACGACTTCGATGTGGTGGGAATGGTTCTTGTCGAGTTCGATGTTGTCCGCCAGCTCGCGCACCTCGCCGTTGATGCGCACGCGGGCGAATCCCTCCGCCACCAGTCCCGAGAGCAGTTTCTGATGGGTGCCCTTCTTGCCGCGCACCACCGGTGCGAGCAGCTGGTAGCGGGTGCCCTCCGGCAGGGTGAGGATCTGGTCGACCATCTCATCGATGGTCTGGGGGCGGATCGAACGGTCGCACTGGGGGCAGTGGGGCTCCCCGGCCCGGCCGAAGAGCAGGCGCAGGTAGTCCTGGATTTCAGTGACCGTGCCGACCGTGCTGCGGGGGTTGTGGCTGGTGGATTTCTGGTCGATCGAGATGGCCGGGGACAGCCCCTCGATGGCGTCCACATCCGGCTTGTCCACCTGACCCAGAAACTGCCGGGCATAGGCCGAAAGGCTCTCGACATAGCGCCGCTGCCCCTCGGCGAAGATCGTGTCGAAGGCCAGGGAGCTCTTGCCGCTGCCGCTCACCCCGGTGAACACCACCAGCCGGTTGCGCGGAATCGTCAGGTCGATGTTGCGCAGATTGTGCTGCCGGGCGCCGCGCACCCGGATCACATCTTCGAGGCTGCCGCCATTGAGCGTGCGCAGGGCCAGCCGCGAGGCCGCCTCCCCCGCCTGGGGGACCTGCGGGTGCTGCGTCACGGGCGGGGTTTCGGACCTGGACCCGGCGCGGGCACTGGGCATGGGGCGGCTACGGCGGCCCGAGATTCTACGGGGGGTGGCCTATTGCCAGGTACCCGGCAAGCCGGCTGCGGAAGGGACCGCACCCGGACGGGATCAGGATGATTCATGCATCCGAGATGTTCACCGTGGTGATGGCCTCCGCCCTGCCGAGGATCGGCCCCCGCGCCCTGCTGCTGGGCCTGCTGCTGGCCTGGAGCGCACCGCTCCCGGCGGCCGCTGCGAGCCCGGCCGATACCCCCGCCGACACGCTGACGGTGAGCGAGGCCGACAGCGGCCGCACGCTGAACCTGCGCCGCGGAGAGCAGCTGCGGGTCGTGCTCAGCGACAGCGCCGGCACGGGCTACAGCTGGGAGATCGAGCGGCTGGGTGCGCAGCTGAAGCTGCTGCAGAGACAGAGCCGCCAGGACCCCGGCCCCCCCGGTAGTCCCGGCCTGGTCGGCGGTCCGCTTCAGGTCACCTTCCTGTTCCGGGCCGAGGCGGCGGGGGAGACCCGCCTGGAACTGCGCCACTGGCGGCCCTGGGAGGGTCCCCGCTCGATCGACCGACGCTTCAGGCTGGGACTGCGGATCGGCGGCTGAGGCAGTCGTCGCAGAGCGCCTCGCTCAGCTCCCAGAGCCGCCGACAGGCCTCCTCATCGCGTGCCGCGGCGGCGACCGGCACGGCGCGGGGGTGGCCGCGCATGCCGCCGAGCTGATCGGGGCCGTAATGGCCGGCCGGAACCGCCTCGGGTGCCGTGGCGGCGAACAGCTGGGGCAGGGCCCCCATCGCCGCGCTCTGGAACAGGGGGTCCATCAGGCGGTAGGCCAGGCGCTCGACCCTGGAGCCGTTGAGCTGCACGGAGGTGGGCTGGAGGTTGGTGCGAGCCAGACCCGGATGGGCCGCCAGGGCCCAGGGCGGCGTGGAGCCGGGTTCGG
>JAYKJA010000081.1:0-19833 GCA_035285905.1 Synechococcaceae cyanobacterium | reverse complement strand
ACTGCAGCAATTCCCGGAGTTCATGCCGACAACAGAGGCGCGCAGGGCTTTTCAGCAGCCTCCTGAACAGGCGGACTCAGCAACCGCAGCCTGGATTGGCTTGTTTCGACCAAAAGCACAGAAAGCGTCACCCTGAAACTGTGCGTTTTCTGCAGACCCTGCGCCCTCACCCGGGGCTTAGAGGAGCGGAGGAGAGGAAGGCAGCCGCGGCCAGGCGGGACCTCACCCAGCGACTGCGACTATGATGAATAGTCTGAACGGCACAGGCACGGATGGAACGATCCAGGACCCCGCTGATCGATCTCCCCCTGACCCTTCCAACAGCCACCCGGCTCACCATCACGTCAGCGGCGCGACTCTCAGGATTGCCTTCCATCCTGATCGTCGGGAACCGACGCCCGAGCTGACTCCGCCGCAGTGATCGCCGACGACGTGTTCTCCCCCCGCCCCAGACGTCCTGATCGATCCCGGCAGGGACCTCTTGCTCCCAACCCTGTCAGAGCGGCGAGAACTCTGGCCGCGGGCCTGCTCTGCGGCTTGGCGAGCGGACTCAGCGGCTGCGAGCGGAGCCTGCAGAAGCTCACGATGCCGGTCTCGAACTGGCCGGGATATGAATATTTTTATCTGGCCGAAAAACTGGGGCTGACCAAGAAACAGGGTCTTGATCTACAGACCCTGGAATTTCCCGATCCCCAGGCGATCGTGCACGCCTACCTGCGCGGTGATCTGCAGATTGCCCAGCTGACCACCGTGGAGGCGGTCGACATCTGCGCCCGTGACCGCGCCCGCTGCCCGGTCGTGGTGCTGGTGCTCGACGAATCCCGGGGAGCCGATCAGTTGGTGGCCCGCCATGAGATCCCCTCCATCCGCCATCTGCGCGGCCGGCGGGTGGCCGTGACCCCCTCCACCCTGGGCCCCTACGTGCTCAGCCGTGCCCTCGAACGGCACGGCCTCAGGCTGGCCCATGTCAAGGTCGACTCCATGACCCTCGATGCCATGCCCGACGCCCTCGCCGACGGCCGGATCGATGCGGCCGCCCTGTTCCCCCCTTACAGCGAGGAGGTGCTCAAGCAGGGCTCGGCCCGACCGCTGTTCAGCAGCGCCGAGATTCCCGGGGAAATCTTCGACATCCTGGTGATCGCCCCGGCGGCGCTGCGGGATCTCGGCCCCGCCCTGCCGCGGCTGCTGCGCGCCTGGCAGGAGGCCCACACCCTGCGTCGCCGTGATCCCGAGCAGGCGATCCCGCTGATGGCCCGGCGCGAGGGGCTCAACCCCCGCAGCTTCCAGCAATCGGAGCAGGGCCTGCGGTACTTCTCCCTCGACCGGCAGCGGGCGATGCTCGCCCCGGGAGGGCTCCTGGCCCGCAACCTCCGGGCGGTGCAGCAGGTGCAGGCCCAGCTGCAGCTGCTGCCGGCCGGAAGCCCGCTGCCTCGCGTCAGCCAGGCGCCCCTGCTGGAAGCCCTGCGCTGAACCCGATGCAGCGCCACACCGCTCTTCTCAGCAGCCCCCGCAGGCGGATGGTCGCCCTGGCGGGCCTGGCCCTGGCCTGCATCACCGCCGCAGGCTTCGGCCTCTGGCGGCTGAATCGACAGAGCGAACCGCTGGCCGTGTCGATCACCTCCTGGCCCGGTAACGAATACCTTTTCCTGGCTGAACAGAAGCGACTGGCTGATCAGTTCGGCATCGAACTCGATGTCAAGCAATACAGCTCGTTGCTCGATCAGCGCCGCAGCTACATCGACGGCGATGTGCGGGTGATGGCCACCAACCTTCCGGAGACGCTCTCCATCTGTCAGGACGTCCCCAGCCGCTGCCCGGTGCTGGTGCTGGTGCTGGATGAATCCCGCGGAGCCGACCGCCTGATCGCCCTGGCGTCGATCACGGCACCGGCGCAGCTGACGGGCCGGAACGTGGGAATCGAGCGTTCCGTTCTGCCGGAGTACCTGCTGCAGCGCAGCCTCGCCGGCAGCGCCGTGGGGACGGATCAGCTGAAACTGCGCTTCGACGGGCCGGTGGGCCTGGTGCAGCGCCTCGACGATGGGGAGCTCGACGCGATCGTCACCTACTCCCCCCATGACACGCTGCTGCGCCAGGACCCGCGCTTCCAGGAACTGTTCAGCAGTGCCCGCATCCCCGGCGAGATCGTCGATGTGCTGGCGGTCGATCCCGCTCTCGCCCGCCATGCCCCCCAGCAGCTGCGGGCCCTGGTGCGCACCTGGTGGGCCGCCCGCGCCTACGCCGGGCGCCACCCCCGCGAGGCGGTGGCCATGATGGCCGGCCGCCAGAAGATCACCCCTGACCAGTTCCGCCTCACCGAACAGGGTGTGCGTTACCCGGATGCCGCCGAGCAGCACCGCCTGCTCGCTCAGGACAGCCCTCTGGCCTCCACACTGCAGCGGATGGCCCGGCTGATGCAGGCCTCCGGACGCCTCCGCCCCGACGCCCCCCTGCCCCGGCTCAGCGCGGAGTACCTGGAGGAGCCATGATGCCCTCTGAGGTCAGCGGGCCCCCACCGCGGAGGATCGAACGCCGTCAGGGGCTGTTGCGCGGTCGCGTCCACCAGAGCCTGCTGCTGGAGATGGTCGTGGCCACCACGGTCGCCTCCGCGCTGATGGCGCTTGCGGTGGGCAGCGTGGTGCTGCGCCATCAGCTGCGGATCATGACCACCGCCCTGGAGGCCTCGCAGCGGCAGCTGAGCGCCAGCCTCACCAGCTACGAACCGCTGCACAACCTGCAACGCCAGCTGCAGCAGGCCAGCTCCGCCCGGGAGGTGGAACTGGCCCTGGTGGTGACGGAGAACGGACGGGTGCTTGCCGCCTCCAATAACGCGCTGGTCGGCCAGAGGCTTGATCAGTTGCTGCAGCAACCGGATCTGCAGCTGCTGCAGCGCCTGTTCCGCCAGTGCCCCCGGCCCGAGTCCCTCCACTCCTGTCTCGGCAGCGACACCAGACTGTTCGTGGGCCCGCTTCCCTGGATCGGAGGCACGGCGCTGCTCGCCCGACGGCAATATCCCCTCGCCCTCGATGGCCAGCACAACTACGGAACCCGGGCCACGCTGATCACGATCAATGACGCCCAGGCGCCCGGCCGCGAAGCCCTGATCCTGACCCTCAGCGTCTTCCTCGTGAGCCTGCCGCCGCTGATGGTGGGCAGTGCCGGGCTGATGCTGCGGCTGCGGGCCCGCCTGATCCCGGAACTGCTGGGGCTGGCCCAGCTCGATGCCCTCTCGGGGATCTACAACCGCCGCGGCTTCGAGGAGGCCGCCAGCGAACAGCTGCACCAGGCCCAGGCCGCCGGCCTGCCCATGTCCATCGGTCTGATCGATGTGGATCACTTCAAACGCATCAATGACACCCACGGCCACGACGCCGGCGATCTGGTGATCCAGGAGGTGTCCGATCGGCTGCGGCGCACCGTGCGCGGGGCCGACCTGGTGGGGCGACTCGGCGGTGATGAATTCGTCATCCTGCTGCAGCTCCCGGGCGAGGAGGCCAGCCAGGCCATGCAACGCATCCTCGAGGAGATCCGCCAGACCCACATCCGCCTCAAGGGGGAAGACAGCGTGCAGGTCACGCTCTCGGTGGGGGTGGCGGACAGCCGCGGCCGTGGCGGCCACAGACTTGCCGAACTGCTGGCGGAAGCCGATGCCGCCCTCTACGTGGCCAAGGACCGGGGC
Organism: Synechococcaceae cyanobacterium; assembly: GCA_035285905.1. Lineage (GTDB taxonomy): Bacteria > Cyanobacteriota > Cyanobacteriia > PCC-6307 > Cyanobiaceae > Cyanobium. The sequence goes on along the minus strand of JAYKJA010000081.1, from coordinate 16,157 downwards.
CGCAATCAGGTGGTCAACCTGGAGCAGGAGGCTCACCACTTCGCCGCTGGAACCCACCGGGACGGCTGGCACTTCCATGGCTTCTGAAGACAGGCCCAGCGCGGCCGCAGGGAGGATGCCCTACCGGGCCGAGATCGACGGCCTGCGGGCCCTCGCCGTGGGGGCCGTGATCCTCAATCATTTCAACCACGCTCTTCTGCCCAGCGGCTATCTCGGAGTCGACATCTTCTTCGTGATCTCCGGCTATGTGATCACCGCCTCCCTGGCCGGCCGGCCAACCACCACACTCCGCTCTTTCCTGGGGGGATTCTATGAACGGCGGATCCAACGCCTGGTGCCGGCCCTGCTGGTGTTCGTGCTGATCACCACCCTGTTCTCCTGCGCCGTCAACCCCAAACCGCTGCTGCCGATCCGCACAGCCGCGACGGCGCTGCTGGGTGCCTCCAATGTCTACTTATACAAACAATCCACTGATTATTTCGCCCAGTCCACAGAGCTCAACCCGTTCACGCACACCTGGTCCCTGGGGGTGGAGGAGCAGTTCTATCTGCTGTTTCCCCTGCTGCTCTGGGCCAGCGGCTTCGCCCAGCACAACCCCGGCGGGGCCCGGCGCCTGTTCTGGCTGATCAGCCTCGGCTCCCTGCTCTCCCTGGCCGGTTTCGTGCTCATCCATGCCCACGACCAGTCGGCGGCCTACTTCCTGATGCCCTTCCGCTTCTGGGAACTGGCCGCGGGCTGCCTGCTCTTCCTGGCACAGCGCAACGGCTTCGCCCCGCTGCAGCGGCTGGCCGGGCTGCCGCCGCTGGCGCCGCTGCTGGGCCTGCTCGCGGTGCTGACCCTGCCGCTGACGACCGCCGTGCCGGCGACCGTGGCGGTCGTGCTGCTCACCAGCCTCTGGCTGTGCTGCGTTCGCCGGGGCACCCTGGTTCACCACCTGTTCACGCTCAGACCGGTGGTCTATGTCGGTCTGATTTCCTATTCGCTCTACCTCTGGCACTGGGGTGTGCTCTCCCTCAGTCGCTGGACCGTCGGCATCCACTGGTGGACGGTTCCCTGGCAGCTGGCATTGATGCTGCTGCTGGCGATGCTCTCCTATCACTGCTGCGAGACACCGCTGCGGCGCCGGCGCTGGTGGCCGCGGCGACGGCTCACCATCGCCACCGGCGTGGCCGCCTCCCTGGCCGCCACCGCCGCCGTGCTGGCGATCGGCCGGAACAGCGTCAACAGCCTCTATCTGGGCAGCAATCCAGAGGATTCCAACCTCGATGAGCTGTCGATGAGCGCCGCAGGCACGTCCATCTCCCACAGCCACTGCTCCAGCTTCACCGCCACGACCCTGCAGCACTGCTGGCTCGAGCCCAGCGATCCCCGCCAGCCCCGCCTGGTGCTGCTGGGGGACAGCCATTCCTCCCACTACTACCCGCTGCTCGGCCAGCTGCGGGCCCGCCACGGCATCGGCCTCGGCGCCTTCGTGACCAGCGGCCAGGCCTTCCCCGCCATCCGCTTCACCGACAACCGCGGCGGCAGCCGTGAACGCTGGCTGCAGCAGGACCTTCAGGCCCGGCAGTTCCACGCCGCCGCCCTGCACAGGCTGCGCCCCGGCGACATCGTGATGGTCTCCTCCCGGCTGGAGTACTACTTCCTCAGGAACAGGATCAACCTCGAACATCAGGGCCTGCAGCTGCAGCTGGCCGACGCTGACTGGCAGCCCATCGACGAGGCGACCGCCCTGCGCGCCTGGCTGCTGCAACTGGACCGGCTGGCCGGCGACCTCGCCGTGCGCGGCATCCGCCTGGTCGTGATGGCCCCCACCCCGGCCTTTCGCGGTGACCCGGCGGCACGGGGTCTGCCGATGGCCCTGTGCACGCGGGAGTGGTACCGGCCGCAGCTGTCGCGGTTGTGCACCCAGGTGTACGAGGAGTCGCGGCCCTGGCTGCTGCAACGGGTTCAACCGCTGAAGCAGGCCCTGCAGCAGCACCTGGCGCGCCATGCCAACGCCGCCCTGCACGACCCCTTCGATCGGCTCTGCCCCCCGGACAGCTCCAGCTGCCGCAACGTCGTGCAGGGCCGCCGGCTGTTCCTCGACGACGACCACCTCTCCCAGAGCGGCTCCCTGCTGGTGGCCGGGGACTTCGCCCGCTTCCTGCAGCAGCGGGGCTGGCTGCTGCCGCCGCGACCCTGAACGGCGGCCGGCCCGGCCCACCCGGAACCCTGCCGCCGCGGCCCGGATGCTTGTCTGGGCTTCACACGACCCGTCGGGTGCGTCTTCCGGCCCATCCCTTCCCTCCGCCTGCCGCCTCCCCCCATGCTTCCGCTCCCTCCACTGCTCCTGGAGTTCAGCCCCCACCAACTCGAGGTGGCCGACACCTTGCTGCAGGTCGGTCGTTTCGTGGTGATCTTCGTGGCGGCGCGGCTGATGGCCGAGCTGATGGTGCGGCTGCAGCTGCCCACCATCCTCGGGGAGCTGGTCGCCGGGGTGGTGATCGGGGTCTCGGGTCTGCAGCTGATCGTGCCCCCCGAGTCCCAGGGGGAACTGGCCGCCGGGGCCGCCTCGCTGGTGGCCTCCCTGGCCGACATCAGCCCCGAGGCGGTCCGCAGCCTCTACGCCGAGAGCTTCCCCAGCCTTCAGGCCGTCTCCAACCTGGGCCTCTATGCCCTGCTGTTCCTCACCGGACTGGAGAGCGAACTGGATGAACTCGTGGCGGTGGGCCTGCAGGCCTCCACCGTGGCCCTCACCGGCGTGGTGCTGCCCTTCGCCCTCGGCACCGCCGGCCTGCTGCTGTTCTTCCACGTGCCGCTGCTGCCGGCGGTGTTCGCCGGCGCCGCCATGACCGCCACCTCCATCGGCATCACCGCCAGCGTCTTCGGGGAACTGGGCTGGCTGCGGCGTTCCGAGGGGCAGATCGTGATCGGAGCCGCCGTGCTCGATGACATCCTCGGCATCGTCATCCTGGCGGTGGTGGTGTCGATCGTCGGCGGAGGCTCCCTCAGCGTCGGACCGCTGCTGCAGCTGGGCGTGGCAGCCGTCGCCTTCGTGGCCATCGCGGTGCTGCTCAGCCGCACCGCCGCCCCGGCCTTCGATGCCCTGGTGGATCGCCTCAAGGCCCCGGGCGATGTCACCGTCGCCGGCTTCGTGGTGCTGACCCTCTCCTGCTTCGCCGCCCAGGCGATCGGCCTGGAGGCCGCCCTCGGCGCCTTCGCCGCCGGCCTGATCCTCAGCGCCTCAAAGCACAATCACGCCATCCAGGACTCCGTCAAACCGGTGGTGGCCCTGTTCGCCACGGTGTTCTTCGTGCTGATCGGCACCGGCATGGACCTGTCGGTGCTCAACCCCTTCGATCCGGCCAACCGGGAAGGATTGATCGTGGCCGCCTTCCTGCTGACCGTGGCGATCCTGGGCAAGGTGGCCTCCGGCTGGAGCTACTGGAGCAAGGAACCCACCCAGCGGCTGGTGGTGGGACTGGGGATGATGCCCCGCGGGGAGGTGGGTCTGATCTTCCTCGGGCTCGGCAGCCAGGCCCATACCCTCAGTCCCGCCCTGGAGGCGGCCATCCTGCTGATGGTGATCGGCACCACCTTCCTCGCCCCGATCCTGCTGCGGCTGGTGATCGATCGCCTGCCCGCCGCCCAGGAGCAGCCGGCGGCCTGAGCGCGCTCCGGGCCGAGCCGCGGGCAGGGCCTGGCCAGCTGGCGGCCTGCTTGAGGCTGCAGCGCCAGCCATGGCCCCCGATGCCGCCAAGCTGCTGGGCCCGCCTGAGCCAGCCGTCCCGGTGAGGTCTGGGGAAGCTGGGGCCGAAGCGGTGGAGGTCCTCGCTGCAGGGGGCATCCAACAGACGCCGGAACCATGGGACGGCCAGGCCCAAGGGCTGATTGGCAGGGCGTCCAGGGGCCCTGGCCAATGATCTCCCTGGCTCAGATTTGACCAAGCCTCACGGGAAGTCGAAGCTCTGAGCGGCTCCTGGACGCGCCGGCGAGTGGGCCGAGAGGGCTTCTCGTCATCCTGGGTCAGGCCCGCTGGAAAGACCGGAGTTCCCGCTGACAACCGAGGCTTGGACTGGGGTTGTCAGCCGCCTGTCAGGACCAGGCCTGCGAGCCGCAGACCCTCGCAACGACCTCGATCGGGTGCAGTCTTCGGCCCCTGGCCTCACGAGGGGGCCGCTCCGGCCGTGGCCCAACGCCGCTGCAATGCGCCTCCGGCCGGAAGGGATCCTCAGCCGGCGGCCGGCAGCGCCGCCATCAGACTGCCCATCTCCAGCGCCTGCAGCCCGTAGTTCCAGCCCAGATTGTTCTTGATGCCGGCCCGCTCCAGGGCCTGCTGCAGGGTGTCGGTGGTGAGCACACCGAAGATGACCGGCACCCCCGTGTCGCGGGAGACCGCTGCCACACCCTTGCTGACCTCGGCCACCACCACATCGAAATGGGGCGTGTCGCCGCGGATCACCGCTCCGAGGGTGATCACCACCTGATACCGGCCGCTGCGAGCCAGGCGCTGGGTCACCAGGGGGATCTCAAAGCTGCCCGGCACCCAGGCCACATCCAGCTGTGGGCTCTCCGCCGAGACATCCACCCCGTGGCGGGAGAGGCAGTCGAGGCAGGCGGACAGCAGCTTGGTGGTGATCAGATCGTTGAAACGGGCGATGACCACAGCGATGCGCAGGCTGCCTGCATCGGTGTAGCGGCCCTCGAAGGTGGCCAACGGAGTCAGACCACCAGGGTGCTGACACCCCAGTTGATCAGCACCAGAACGACCCAGGCGATGCCGCCCAGCAGGATCAGACGATTCGAACGGCCGCTGTCCTCGGTGCTGGCGTACAGCACAGGCACCGCCACGATCAGGGCAAAGGACAGAACCACCAGGGCCAGAACCGTGAGGGTGTTGATGATCTGCATGGAGGGGGAGGCGCTCTGGCCGTGACAGGCAGTGGGCGGATTCTCACACGCGATCCCCAGGCTCCCCGCGGCGGCTCCCCCCATCCTTCACAAGTTGTGGGATCGGTCCGGGGGCGATCGCGACGGCGCCCCTACGATCCGGATCCGCAGTCCGGGGAGTCGATGGCCGGGGAGTCACCGCAGCAGCTGTCGCTGGTGGACTCCCCGGACGCCCAGGGCCTGCTGTTCGATCTGGCGGCCCTCTCCGGCCCGGCCCCGGCCCCCCGGCGCCGCACCGGCCCGGGCGGGTCGGAAACCGAGGCTCCGCCCCTGGAGGCCGACGAAGCCCTCGCCGCCGATGGCCGCAGCCGACCCCGCCGACGCCCCCAGGACCCCACCGCCACCGACAGCGGTGGTTCCGCGACGCCACCGCAGGGAACCGCGGCAGAGCAGCCGGCCGCCGCGACCCAGGCTGGCCGCCGCCGCGACCCGGAGGACGGCGCGGCCTCTCCGCCGCCGCAGGGCGATGCCTCCCCGGCCGCTCCCTCCCGGAGCAGGACGAGCCGAAGCGGCAGCACCGCCGCCGCGCCGGGCCGGGAGACCCCCAGCGGTCTGGCCGAGAACGCCGACGGAGCCCGCCTGAGCGAACCCTGCGATGGGGCGGAGGCCGGCGGCAGCAGCCCTGCCCGCCCCGAGCCGCCTGGGGACCCGGCGACAGCTCCGGACCCCGATGGCGTCGCAGAGACCGGTGGCGCGGACGCCGACGGCGAGGCCGACAGCGACCTGCCCCGCTGGCATCACCACAGCCTGGTGGATGCGGCGGCCCTGACGCCGATGCTGCGGCACTACGTGACCCTCAAGGCCCAGGCCCCGGAGCGGGTGCTGCTCTACCGCCTCGGGGATTTCTTCGAGTGCTTCTTCGAGGACGCCATCCAGCTCTCGCGACTGCTGGAGCTCACGCTCACCGGCAAGGAGGCGGGCAAGGGCCTCGGTCGGGTGCCGATGGCCGGCATCCCCCACCACGCCGCCGAGCGCTACTGCGCCGAACTGGTCCGCCGCGGCTTCAGCGTCGCCCTCTGTGACCAGCTGGAGACCACCCCGGCCAGGGGCGCCCTGCTGCGCCGCGACATCACCCGCGTGCTCACCCCCGGCACCGTGATCGAGGAGGGGATGCTGGCCGCCCGCCGCAACAACTGGCTCTGCGCCGTGGTGATCGAGGCGGGCCGCTGGGGCCTGGCGGTCGCCGACGTCAGCACCGGCGAGTTCCGCGTCACCGAACGGCAGGACGGCGGCGCCCTGCACCAGGAGCTGCTGCAGCTGGAGGCCGCCGAGGTGCTCTGGCCCGGCCCCTGCCCCGAGCCCGGCGGCCCCTCCCCCGACCCCGCCGCCGCGGCCAGCGTCCCCCCCTGGTGTCCCACCGGCCTGCGGCTCACCCGCTGCGAGCGCACCCCGTTCGAAGCCCCCGAAGCCCGCGCCCGGCTGCTGCAGCGCTTCCGCCTGGCCAGCCTCGCCGGCCTCGGCCTGGCCGATCTGCCCCTGGCGATGCGGGCCGCCGGTGGTCTGCTGGCCTACCTCGACAGCACCCGCGAGCTGGCGGTGGCCGAAGGGGAAGGGGGGATCCAGCCCCTGCCCCTGGATCCCCCCCGCGTCTGGTTCGCCGGCGACCAGCTGGTGCTCGATGCCCAGACCCGCCGCAACCTCGAGCTGACCCGCACCCAGCTGGGCGGCCAGCTGCAGGGCTCCCTGCTCTGGGCCCTGGATCGCACCGCCACCGCGGCCGGGGGTCGCTGCCTGAGGCGCTGGATCGAGGCGCCGCTGGTGGACCGCGACGCCATCCTGGTCCGCCAGGACGCCGTCTCCGAGCTGGTGGACCGCCGGGCGCTGCGCCTGGCCCTGCGCCGGCTGCTGCGCCCCATGGGAGACCTGGAGCGGCTGGCCGGACGGGCCGGGGGCGGCACCGCCTCAGCCCGCGATCTGGTGGCCCTGGCCGATGGCCTCGAACGCCTGCCGCGGCTGGCGGGCCTGGTGCAGGACTGCTCCAGCCTGCCGCTGCGGGCCCTGCTGCAGCCCCCTGCGGAACTGGCGACCCTCGCGGCCGAGCTGCGCCATGCCCTGCTCAGCACCCCCCCCCTGTCCCTCAGCGAAGGGGGCCTGATCCACGACGGTGTCGACCCGCTGCTCGATGGGCTGCGCAACCGGCTCGACGACCAGGAGGCCTGGCTGGCCGAACAGGAGGCCCACGAGCGACAGCTCAGCGGCAACCCCAACCTGCGGCTTCAGTATCACCGCAGCTTCGGCTATTTCCTGGCGGTCAGCCGCGCCCGGGCCGCCGCCGTGCCCGAGCACTGGATCCGCCGTCAGACCCTGGCCAGCGAGGAGCGCTTCATCACGCCCGAGATCAAGGGCCGCGAGGGACGGATCCTGCAGTTGCGCGCCCGGGCCGCCCAGCGGGAGTACGAGCTGTTCTGCGGCCTGCGCAGCCGGGCCGGAGCGCACGCGGCGGCGATCCGGGAGGCGGCGCGGCGGGTCGCCGATGTGGACGCCCTGGCCTCCCTGGCGGAGCTGGCGGCAGGGGGCGGCTACTGCCGGCCCGAGCTCAGCGACGGGCGCGAGCTGGTGATCGAGGCCGGACGCCATCCGGTGGTGGAGCAACTGCTGGTGGAGGAGTCCTTCACCGCCAACGACCTGCGCCTCGGCGGCGCCCCCGATCCCCGCCCCGATGCGGCCGACGCCGTCGCCCCCGACCTGCTGGTGCTCACGGGCCCGAATGCCAGCGGCAAGAGCTGCTATCTGCGCCAGAGCGGGCTGCTGCAGCTGATGGCCCAGATCGGGGCCTGGATTCCCGCCCGGGCCGCCCGGCTCGGCATCGCCGACCGCATCTTCACCCGCGTCGGCGCCGTCGACGACCTGGCCAGCGGCCAGTCCACCTTCATGGTGGAGATGGCCGAAACCGCGAACATCCTGCACCACGCCAGCGAACGCTCGCTGGTGCTGCTCGACGAGATCGGCCGCGGCACCGCCACCTTCGACGGCCTGTCGATCGCCTGGGCGGTGGCCGAACACCTGGCCGGCCGCGACGGCGGCTGTCGCGCCCGCACGATCTTCGCCACCCACTACCACGAGCTCAACGAGCTGGCCGGACTGCTGGAGAACGTCGGCAACGCCCAGGTGCTGGTGGAGGAGACGGGCGACGACCTGCTGTTCCTGCATCGGGTGGTGCGCGGCGGCGCCAGCCGCAGCTACGGCATCGAGGCGGCCCGGCTGGCGGGGGTGCCGCCCTCGGTGGTGCAGCGGGCGCGGCAGGTGCTGGGACGGATCGAGGCCAACAGCCATGTGGCCGTCGGCCTGGAGATCGCGGCGACCGACCCACGGCCAGCGCCGGCCAGGGACCAGCCGGACTCTCCCACCTCCGCAGCGCCGGCTCAGGCAGCCGGGGCACCCGGGCGCGACACGCTCCCGACTCAGACCTCCGGCTCGCGCCGCGCCGCCTGATCGAGCCAGGCGCGCCGCAGCAAGGCATTGGCGGCCGCCGCCACCAGGCCCGCGCCCCCGCGGCTGCCCTCGAGGCGGATCTGGGGCAGACCGCTGGCGGCCAGGCGCCGTTTGCTCTCCAGCACGCCGACGAACCCCACCGGCATGCCGATCACCAGCGGCGGCGGCGGCTGATGCTGCTGCTGCACCAGATCCAGCAGCCGCTCCAGCGCCGTGGGGGCACTGCCGATCAGCAGCACCGCTCCGGGGCAGGCGGCCAGGGCCCGCTCCAGGCCGGCGGCGCTGCGGGTGCTGCCGGGAGGCGCCTGCGGCGGAGCCCAGGACAGGATCGAATGGACCGGATTGGCAAAGGTGCGGGTCGCCATCGGCGCGACGGCGGCGGCGGCCATGGCGGTGTCGGTGAGGATCGGCGCCCCGGCCGCCAGCACCCGCACTCCCCGTTCACAGGCCCCGGGGCTGAAGCGCAGCAGCGCCGCCAGTGACGGGTCGCCGCTGCTGTGCACGAGCCGCTCCAGCAGCTCCTGGGGCAGGGGCTCCAGGCCGGTGGGGCCAAGCCAGCCGCGGATGCGCCGCACGCTCTCGCTGAAGATCGGATGATCGAGGTCCGCCAAGGGCCGTGCCGCCACCATGCCGATCCACCTCTACTGGGGCGACGACGAAGCGGCCCGTCAGCGCGCCGTCGAGGAGCTGGTGGAGCGGTGGGTGGATCCGGCCTGGCAGGCCCTGAACCTCAGTCGCCTGGACGGCAACGACCCGGCCCAGGCGGCCCGGGCCCTGGAGGAGGCCCGCACGCCGCCGTTCGCGGCAGGAGCGCGGCTGGTGGTGCTGCAGCGCAGCCCGTTCTGCGGCAGCTGCGGCAGCGAGCTGGCGGCCCTGCTGGAGAGCAGCCTGCCGATGATCGCGGCGGACTGTCATCTGGTGCTGGTCAGCCCGGGCAAACCGGATGCGCGACTGCGCACCACCAAGGCCCTGCGCAAACTGGCGGAGGAACGCAGCTTCGAGCTGCCGGCGATCTGGGACGGAGGCGGCCAGCTGGAGCTGGTGCAGCGCACCGCCCGGGAGCTGGGGCTGAACCTGCAGCCGCAGGCGGCCGAAGCCCTGGCGGAAGCGATCGGCAGCGACAGCGCCCGGCTGGCCAGTGAACTGGAGAAGCTGGCCCTCTACGCCCAGGCGGCCGGCCCCGCCGGAGGAACGGTGACGATCGGCCTGGAGGCGGTGCAGGAGCTGATCCAGGGCCAGGCCACCAGCAGCCTGGCGGTGGGGGAGGCGCTGCTGGCGGGGCGGCCGGCGGAGGCGATCGGCCTGCTGGATGGGCTGCTGGCCGGGGGGGAGCCGGCCCTGCGGATCGTGGCCTCGCTCACCAGTCAGATCCGCGGCTGGCTGTGGGTGGCGCTGCTGGAGGCCAGCGGCGAACAGGACGTGAACGTGATCGCCAAGGCCGCCGGCATCGGCAACCCCAAACGCATCTATGTGCTGCGCAAGCAGATCCGCGGCAAGGCGGCGGCCCAGCTGCTGGCCCTGCTCAGCCGGCTGCTGGAGGTGGAGGCGGCGCTGAAGCGGGGCCGGGACCCGGGGGATGCCTTCCGCGACGGTTTCCTGCTGGCGGGCCCGGACCGAGGCGAACCGGCGGTCCCGGCGCCCCGATAATCAGCGGCACTGTCCCCCGACACTGCCCATGGCTCTGCTGGTCCAGAAGTTCGGGGGCACCTCGGTTGCGGATGTCGAACGCATCCAGGCGGTGGCAGGCCGCATCGCCCGTTGCCGCGAGCAGGGGCACGACCTGGTGGTGGTGGTCTCGGCCATGGGTCACACCACCGATGAGCTGACCCACCTGGCCGCGCAGATCACCAATCGGCCGCCGCAGCGGGAGATGGACATGCTGCTGGCCACCGGGGAGCAGGTCTCGATCGCGCTGCTGTCGATGGCGCTGCACGCCCGCGGCGTGCCGGCGGTGTCGATGACGGGCACCCAGGCAGGGATCGTCACCGAATCGGCCTTCGGCAGGGCCCGCATCCTGGAGGTGCGCACTGAGCGGCTGCGCCGGCAGCTGGAGGACGGCCGGGTGGTGGTGGTGGCCGGCTTCCAGGGCACCAGCAGCGGCCATGCCGGCACCCCCGAGATCACCACCCTGGGCCGCGGCGGTTCGGACACCTCGGCGGTGGCCCTGGCGGCGGCCCTGGCGGCGGACGGCTGCGAGATCTACACGGATGTGCCCGGGGTGCTGACCACCGATCCGCGCCGGGTGCCCGATGCCCAGCTGATGGAGACGGTGAGCTGCGACGAGATGCTGGAGCTGGCCAGCCTCGGGGCGGCGGTGCTGCATCCGCGGGCCGTGGAGATCGCCCGCAACTACGGCGTGCCGCTGACGGTGCGCTCCAGCTGGAGCGACGAACCCGGCACCCTGCTGACCAGCGGAGAGGGACGTGCGATCGGCAGCGAGGGCCTGGAGCTGGGCCGGCCGGTGGACGGGGCCGAACTGGAGCTGAACCAGGCGGTGCTGGCCCTGGCCCATGTCCCCGACCGTCCGGGGGTGGCGGCGCAGCTGTTCGAGGCCCTGGCCGCGGCGGGCCTGAATGTGGACCTGATCGTGCAGTCCACCCATGAAGGCAGCAGCAACGACATCGCCTTCACCCTCCCGGACGGGGATCTGGAGCGGGCGCGGCAGGTCTGCAGTGCGCTGCTGGCGACGCTGGAGGCCTCCCAGGCCGAGCTGAGCACGGTGTCGGGCATGGCCAAGCTGAGCATCTCCGGCGCCGGGATCATGGGGCGACCGGGTGTGGCGGCAAGGCTGTTCGACACGCTGGCGCGGCTGGGCATCAACCTGCGCCTGATCGCCACCAGCGAGGTCAAGGTGAGCTGTCTGCTGGAGGGGAGCCAGGGAGCCAAGGCCCTGCGCGCCACGGCGACGGCATTCGAACTGCTCGACCACCAGCTGCGCCAGTCCCCACCCCCCTGCGGCCTGGGGGATCCGCCGGTGCGGGGCGTGGCCCTGGACCGGGACCAGGCCCAGGTGGCGGTGCGACGGGTGCCGGACCGGCCGGGTACGGCGGCGGCGATCTGCCGGGCCCTGGCGGATGCCGGCATCAGCCTCGACACGATCGTGCAGTCGGAGCGCTGCCGGGCGGAGGGGGACAACCTCAGCCGCGACATCAGCTTCACCCTGCGGCGGGACGAACGCCAGTCGGCCGAGCTGGCGTTGCTGCCGCTGCTGCGCCAGTGGCCCGGGTCCTACCTGGAGGACGGCCCGGCGATCGCCAGGGTCAGCGCCGTGGGGGCGGGCATGGCCTGCACAGCAGGCACGGCGGCGCGGATGTTCCGGGCGCTGGCGACGGCCGAGATCAACATCGAGATGATCGCCACCAGTGAGATCCGCACCAGCTGCATCGTCGCCGAAGCCGACGGGGTGAAGGCGCTGCAGGCGATCCATGCCGCCTTCGACCTGGGCGGCACGGCCCGGCACCGGGCGGAGGGCAGCGAGGCCCCGACCTGAGCGGGCGGGGCAAGGATCCGGCCTGACGTCGACGCAGCGGCGGCACCCCGGCCCCTGGGTGGCCAGCCGCTGATCATCGGATCCGCAGCAGAGCGGATAACAGCAGTCACAACACCCAGGCGGTGCAGCCGGCACGACCTGCCGCTGCCGACTCCACCCCGGCCCGGGACTGGAGCAGAACGCACTGCGGTGGGAGATCGCCCGACTGCACCCCTGCACCAGCGGCTCGAGCGGCAAGGCCATGGATGCTGAACCGCGCCATGACGGAGTCCTGGGCAGCGGTGCTGTCAGCTGCGTCCATGGCAGCCGGCGCCGACAGGGAGGCATCCGCTGACCTTCCTGCTGCGCTGCGAGCTGGAGGAGGACCGCCGACACGGACTGCGGGGTGGAGTCTCCCCGGGGCGACGTGCTGGTACCCCCCGCCCGGCTGGTCTGGACCATGGCCTTCTCGGGTTGTGCGTGAGCAGCGGCAGGGGCACCCAGGGCCTGCTGGCGAAGACCTCGCTGCGGGCGCGGCTGAAAGCGAGGCCCGACTGCGCCCCGCGATTGGGGCTCGATGCACAGGCGGGACCGCCGCTGGAGCCGCAGACGACCCATCGCAACCCGCTGCAGCGGAGACGGGCCAGCGGGGTGGGGATGCCGGAGACGGAGCGGCCGCTGGCGGCGCTGGAGGCCCTGGCCGTACCTTGACGCCCGTGCGACGCCCGCGGTGGTCGCCGGACCGCGCCGGGAGGAGATGAGGATCACAGCCCGCCAGATCGAGCAACGGGAGCGGCAGTTCCCGCTGTTCCTGCTGTCGGTGGTGCTGGTGCTGGCGGCCCTGTCGCTGGCGAATCTGAATGCCGGTCTGCTGCAGCGGCTGGTGCTGCCCCTGGCTTCGCTGCTGATGGTGGTGCAGACGCTGCGGGCGATGCCTCCCTGGCGCCAGCGTCTGGCCGGGGTGCCGCTGCAGGGGATCTATGGATTCCTGGGCGGATTCGCGGCCCTGAACATCTGGATTCCCTACGTGCTGGGGGAGAACATCGGGCTGATGTGGAAGCTCCTGTTCGCCTGCAGTCGCAGCCTGTTCCTGCTGATGACGGCGGTGCGGCTGGTGGAGGTGCTGGCCCGCAGCCAGCATGTGAACGGCTACACGCTGTGCCTGGGCATCGCGGGATACATCCACATGGGGCTGAGCTGCGGGCAGCTGGCCACCGTGCTGCAACTGATCGACGGCAACAGCTTCCGCCTGGGAGCGATCAGCAGTGGCGAACAGCTGATCACGCGGCTGAGCTACTTCGCCTTCGTCACCCTGGGCACGCTGGGTTATGGAGATGTGCTTCCGGCCAGCCCCGTGGGGGAGGGGTTGGTGGTGTTGATGAGCATCACCAGCACGCTCTATCTGAACCTGCTGATCGGCCTGCTGCTCAGCCGCTACATCAACGGACGCAGCCGCCTGAATCAGGGGGCGATCGCACGGCCGGACACCGGGGTGGACCAGCCTGTCGCAGCAGCGTCAGGGCCCCGCGGCAGCGGCGACCGGATCAGCGCGGAGATCCAGGCGCGGGAGCACCGATATCCCTGGTTCCTGGCGGCCAGTCTGCTGCCGATCGTGGTGCTGCCATTCGGGGATGTTCATGGCGGACCGCTGCAGCGCGCCCTGCTGCCGCTGGTGGCCACGCTGCTGGTGCTGCAGACGATCCGGATCATGCCGAGGCCCTGGAACTGCGAACCGCTGCTGGGGTTGAAGCTGGCCTTCCGCGGCCTGGGAGTGCTCGTCTGCGGACTGGTGTGGCTGCCGGCCCTGCTGGGGCAGAGGGCTCCCCATGCGCTGATGCTGGCGGTGCTGGCGGCGATCTCGCTGTTCTACGCCCTGACCAGCGTGCGGATCCTGGAGCTGCTGACGCGGGTGGAGGGGGTGAACTGGCGCACGCTGACCCTGGCGGCGGCGGGATACGTGCAGCTGGGGCTGACGGGAGGCCAGATCGCGACGCTGCTGGCCCTGGCACAACCGGGCAGTTTCGAGCTGGGACAGATCAGGGGAGGGGAGGAGATCCTGCAACGCATGAATTACTACGCCTTCGTCACCCTGGGAACGATCGGCTACGGCGACATCGTTCCGACCAACCCCTTCAGTGAACTGCTGGCCATCGCGATCAGCCTCACCGGAACGCTCTACATCAGCCTGATCCTCGGTATCATCCTCAGCCGCTTCATCAATGACCAGGGCGACGCCCTGTTCCGCCGCTGAGCCTTGACACCGCTCAGCCAGGCCATCCCTGCGGCGAATGCCGACCCGGAACGAGCCAGCTGCCCCCTCCGGCAGGACGGGAGCGAGGGATCAGGCTGGAGCTTGCTGCAATCCGGCATGAGCCGTGCAGGAACAGATCCGATCAAGAAGAAAACCCTGAAACAGATCAAAACAAAGTTAAGCCCGGCACCCAGAAACGAATCTGCAGAGACCAACGAAGAGATGCAATGGCCGGGTCAGGAAAGCAGCCGGCCGATCAGACATTGCTCCTCAAGTGAACACTGAAGAGATTCGGGCACGGGAACTACAGGACAATCGCTTCGTCCACAATCAGCAGCACTAAATTCCAATGAGATACCGATCAGACTCTCGCTCGTGCGTTAAATGCAATCAACTCAAAAGAAACAGCCTCACTGTTCTGGGACTCAATCAGGAAGCGCCTTGTCTCGCCTTGCAGCCCCTTTTCAGTCAGCCCAATCTTATCCACAATGTCACCCCGGGAATTCAAGACATTGAAGTGCATCGCAAGATCACCGCAAGGCCGCTGAAGACACTTCACCTCAAAGACTTTGATCACACCACCACCATAAATCCGAGGTGCATTGCAAGAATCAGGACACCAGCGGTAAAAGACACCGGTACGATCATGACGCCACCCTTGTGAAACCAACAACTCGGGTTCATTCGGTGGTGCCGCTGTTGCACCGGAGAATCTCTGGCCATGGCCAACCCATGAACCAGCAGCAAAACAGATCACTCCAAATACAAGAACTCCAACAAGATTGGCAAGTGATCTGGGTGGAGCGGAAGGCGACTTGCTGACCACCTTGTCAGGGGCATTGCGATGCCTCTCCATGTCGGCGATGAGCTGGTCAAGGCGCTCCGTACTTGATGATTGATGGGGATCACTTTTCATCTTCTTCAGTGTAAAGAGACCTGAACATGAGGCCTGCACCAGCGGCAATCATCACCACCATGGTCACCAGAGCCCAGAGCGTCGTGGGCATGAATCTCATGCTCAGGCTATGAAGAATGCCAGCAATCAATGCCGCCGCAGAACCCCAGATCAACAACCACGCCAACTTCCGATAGGCATTCATGAACAACATCGCCACCCCGATCCCAAAGGGGATCATCAACAATCCCATGCCAGCCGTCACACCACCAATCGGAGGCATCCACCAACCTCCTGCTGAACCATATCCCAGACCACGATGGTATCCCCCGCCAATGCGACCGAATCCGCCAAACATGGAACCAGATGAAGACACCATCACCTGATTGAGCAGAAGAAATACCCCTCCAGCAAACAATCCTCCACCAAGCAAGAATGAGAAAAAGTCCTGGGCAGGGTTTCGCCGCATGGGAACGCCGTCACTCAGCACCCTTCATGCTAAGGGGTGTCAGCGGTGGACTCACCGCACAGTAAGAATCAGAAGTTCTCTGTGCCTCTGATCAACGGTTGCCCATGGCTCAGGCCGCCGCCGCCTGCGGGGGATGCTGGGCCAGCACCTGCCGCAGGTAGCGCCCGGTGTGACTGGCGGGATGGTCCGCCACCTGCTCCGGTGTGCCGCAGATCACGATCTCGCCGCCCTTGTCACCCCCTTCGGGACCGAGATCAATGATCCAGTCTGCGCAGCGGATCACATCGAGGTTGTGCTCGATCACCAGGATCGAATTGCCTTTGTCCACCAGGCGCTGCATCACATCCATCAGTTTGTGGACGTCATAGAAGCTCAGGCCGGTGGTGGGTTCGTCGATCAGGTACAGGGTCTTGCCGGTGGCGCGCTTGGACAGCTCGGTGGCCAGCTTGACGCGCTGGGCTTCGCCGCCGGAGAGGGTGGGGGCCGGCTGGCCGAGCTTGATATAACCCAGGCCCACATCCACCAGGGTGCGCAGCCGGTCGGCGGCCTGGGGGATGGCGCTGAACACCTCGCAGGCCTGCTCCACGGTCATCTCCAGCACATCGGCGATGGTGTGTCCCCGATAGGTGACCTGCAGGGTCTCCCGGTTGTAACGGGCACCCTTGCAGACATCGCACTGCACATACACATCCGGCAGGAAGTTCATCTCGAT
>JAYKJA010000080.1:0-11245 GCA_035285905.1 Synechococcaceae cyanobacterium | reverse complement strand
CGGGTGGTGGCGATCACCGGCCCCAACACCGGCGGCAAGACCGTCACCCTCAAGAGCGTCGGGCTGGCGGCACTGATGGCCCGCGCCGGGCTGTTCCTCCCCTGCCGCGGCACCCCGCGGCTGCCCTGGTGCGGCCAGGTGCTGGCCGACATCGGCGATGAGCAGTCGCTGCAGCAGAACCTCTCCACCTTCAGCGGCCACATCCGCCGCATCGCCCGCATCCTGGCGGCCCTGCCCGGCGCGCCTGCGGCCGCCCCCGATGGCCCTCCGCCAGCGGGGACCGGGGCCAGCCTGGTGCTGCTGGATGAAGTGGGGGCCGGCACCGATCCCACCGAGGGGGCCGCCCTGGCGGCGTCGCTGCTGCGGCACCTGGCCGAGCGGGCCCGCCTGACGATCGCCACCACCCACTTCGGCGAACTCAAGGCGCTCAAGTACGGCGACCCCCGCTTCGAGAACGCCTCGGTGGCCTTCGATGAAGCCACCCTCTCCCCCACCTACCGCCTGCAGTGGGGCATCCCCGGTCGCAGCAACGCCCTGGCCATCGCCCGTCGGCTCGGGCTGGAGGAGGCGGTGCTGCAGGCGGCGGCGGCCGGCCTGGAGCGCGGCGGCGGCGGGGAGGTGGACCGGGTGATCGAGGGGCTGGAGCGGCAGCGACAGCAGCAGCAGGAGGCGGCCGAGGCGGCGGCGGCGCTGCTGGCCCGCACCGAGCTGCTGCATGAGGAACTGCTCTCGCGCTGGCAGCAGCAGCGGGAGCAGAGCGCCGAGATCCAGGAGCAGAGGCGGCAGGAGCTGGAGCGCTCGATCCGCGAGGGGCAGGGGGAGGTGCGACGCCTGATCCGGCGCCTGCGGCAGGGGGGACGCAGCGGGGGCCGCGAGGCGGCGGAGGCGGCCCGGCTCACGGGGCAGCGCCTCAAGCAGCTGCAGCAGCAGCACGGCCCCCAGCCCCAGCGGGTGCAGCATGCCGGCTGGATGCCGGCGGTGGGGGATCGGGTGCGGCTGCTGGCCCTGGGCAAGCCGGCCCAGGTGCTGGCCATCTCCGATGACGGCCGCGAGCTGACGCTGCGCTGCGGCGTGCTGCGCAGCACCGTGGAGCTCTCGGCGATCGAGGGGCTGCACGGCGAGAAACCGGCCGTACCGGAGCCCCCCCAGCCCCAGGTGCTGGTGCGCAGCCGCCGCAACCCCGCCAGTCGCGGTCCCGACGTGCGCACCGAGGCCAACACGGTGGATGTGCGGGGCCTGCGGGTGCATGAGGCCGAGGCGGCGGTGGAGGAACGGCTGCGCGGGGCCAACGGGCCCCTGTGGGTGATCCACGGGATCGGCACCGGCAAGCTGAAGCGGGGCCTGCGCGACTGGCTGGCGACGGTGCCCTACGTGGAGCGGGTCAGCGATGCCGAGCAGGGCGACGGCGGCCAGGGCTGCAGCGTGGTGTGGGTGAAGTGAGTGCGCCGGTCTCCCCTCGCCTGGTCTCGGGGGCCTGCCGGCCTGATCCGGGGCGGGGGCGGGGACCCTTCGCCGGGCGGCGGCCGTGACTCGCGGCTGCGCTGAGGAGGTGGTGGTCGGCATCGACGTGGGGGGGCGCCGCAAGGGCTTCCACGCCGTGGCCCTGCAGGCCGGCGCCTACCGGGGCCAGCGGGTCACCGCTGACCCGCTGGAGCTGGCCCGGTGGTGCCGCGAGGAGATCGGCGCCCGCCTGATCGCCATCGATGCCCCCTGCCGCTGGAGCGCCGACGGCCGCGCCCGGCCCTGCGAACGGCAGCTCAATGCCCGCGGCATCCGCTGCTTCGCCTCCCCCAGCCGCGCCGCGGCCGTGGCCCATCCCAGCGACTATTACGGCTGGATGCTGCAGGGTGAAGCCCTCTACCGGGAGCTGGAGACCAGCCACCCCCTGCTCGGTGCCCTGCCGCCCGCCGGTCCGGCCTGCTTCGAGACCTTCCCCCACGCCATCACCTGGCAGCTCCGCGGCGGCGAGGCCAGCGCCGCGCACAAGCGCCCGCAGCGCCTGGCGCTGCTGCAGCAGGCGGGCCTTGACCCGACTCCGTTCCGCAGCATGGATCTGATCGACGCGGCCCTCTGCGCCCTGGCCGCCCACCACCTCGCCAGCGGCGGCGCCTGCCTCGCCTGCGGCGAGCCGGAGAGCGGCCTGATCGTGCTGCCTGCGGCGTAGACGGCGCAGGTGGGCGCCGTGCCCGGGGGAGCGATCGGCAGCGGTGGCCCAGGCCACCCGGCAGGGGCTGAGCCTGCTCTCCGCCGAGCACCCTCCCAGGAAGGGGGGCCATCGGCGGTCATGAACGGACTTGCCGCCGATGGGGGGTTGGCCGGCCCGATTCTCTTCAGCCCAGCGGCGGCAGCTGAGGTTCCGGACGGGCCCGCGGCTCCGGCGGCGGCAGCAGGGCGTCGCCGGCGGCATCAAACAGGCGCCAGCCGCTGGGATCCACCTCCAGGTGCACCGCCTGACCCACCGTCACCGCCTGGTCGGGGCCGGTGCGGACCAGCACCAGGTGATCTCCCTCCTGCAGGCGGCAGGTGAGCAGCTGTTCATTGCCCAGGGCCTCCAGGTGGCACACCTGGGCCGCCAGGTTGCGGTTGGTGGCCGGCGCCAGGCGCAGATGCTCCGGCCGCAGCCCGCCACTGAAGCGGCCTCCCACATGGGCGGCGCTGAGCGGTTCGAGCGCCCCCCCGAGCAGCAGCCTCTGGCTGCCGAGCAACAGCTGCCCCGGGGCCGCGATCTGCACCGGCAGCAGATTCATCGGAGGGCTGCCGATGAACTGGGCCACGAACAGATTCGCCGGCCACAGATACAGCTCCATCGGCGTCCCCAGCTGCTGCAGGCGTCCGGCGTTGAGCACCGCGATGCGGTGACCCATCGTCATCGCCTCCACCTGGTCGTGGGTCACGTACACGGTGGTGGTGCCCAGCCGGCGCTGCAGGTCCACGATCTGGGCGCGGGTGCCGGTGCGCAGCTTGGCGTCGAGGTTGCTGAGCGGTTCATCCATCAGGAACACCGCCGGCTGGCGCGCGATCGCCCTGCCCAGGGCCACCCGCTGCTTCTGCCCGCCGGAGAGCTCCTTGGGCAGCCGTTGCAGCAGCGGCTCCAGCTCGAGCATCGCCGCCACCTCCGCGATGCGGCCGGCGATCGCCTGTTCCCGCGGCGACGGCCAGCGCAGCGGTGTGGGCAGGCCGCGGCTGGCGCGATGCAGCCCGTCCTGCAGCTGTTGCACGGGAGTCCGCGGCCGGCTGCGGCGCAGCCCGAAGCCGATGTTGTCCGCCACCGTCAGGTGGGGATAGAGGGCGTAGCTCTGGAACACCATCGCCACGTCGCGCTGGGAGGGGCGCAGGCGGCTCACGGGCCGATCCCCCACCCAGATCTCTCCGGTCGTGGGGGCCTCCAGACCCGCCAACAGCCGCAGCAGCGTGCTCTTGCCGCAGCCGGATGGGCCGACCAGCACCATGAACTCGCCGTCTGCGATCTGCAGATCCAGCTGCCGCAGCACCTCCACCGGAGCTCCACCGCGGCGTGGCGGGTAGGTCTTGCCGACCTGCTGGAAACGGACTTCGGCCAAACCGTCTCAGCGACCGGGGGATCTTAGGGTTCGGAGAATGCAATTCATCGATCAGGCCCGCATCGCCGTGCGGGGCGGCCGCGGAGGCGATGGCATCGTCGCCTTCCGGCGTGAGAAATACGTTCCGGCCGGCGGCCCTTCCGGCGGAGACGGCGGCAACGGCGGCGACGTCGTGCTGCAGGCCGATGCCAACCTGCAGACCCTGCTGGATTTCCAGTACAGGCGCCTGTTCGCGGCGGACGACGGCGGTCGAGGCGGCCCCAATCGCCGCACCGGCGCCAGCGCTGCGGACCTGGTGGTGCGCGTGCCCTGCGGCACCGAGGTGCGGGATCGTCGCACCGGCATCCTGCTGGGGGATCTCACCAGTGCCGGCCAGGAGCTGCTGGTGGCCGCCGGAGGCCGCGGCGGCCTGGGCAATGCCCACTACCTCAGCAACCGCAACCGGGCGCCGGAGCGCTGCACCGAGGGCCGCGACGGGGAAGCCTGGGACCTGCAGCTGGAGCTCAAGCTGCTGGCCGAGGTGGGCATCATCGGCCTGCCCAACGCCGGCAAGAGCACGTTGATCTCCGTGCTCTCCGCCGCCAGGCCCCGCATCGCCGACTATCCCTTCACCACCCTGGTGCCCAATCTGGGCGTGGTGCGCCGCCCCAGCGGGGACGGCACCGTGTTCGCCGACATCCCTGGCCTGATCGCCGGGGCCGCCGCCGGGGCGGGTCTCGGCCACGACTTCCTGCGCCACATCGAACGCACCCGCCTGCTGCTGCACCTGGTCGACGGCTCCAGCGAGGACGTGGGCGGCGATCTGGCGGTGGTGGAGCGGGAGCTGCAGGCCTATGGTCACGGCCTGGCCGAGCGGCCGCGGCTGGTGGTGCTCACCAAGGCCGAGCTGCTGGCCCCGGAGGCTCTGGAGCCAGCACGGGAAGCCCTGCAGCAGAAAGGCTCCCTCGATGGGGAGCCCTTGGTGATCTCCGCTGTCACCGGCCAGGGACTTGACTCACTGAAGTCCAGGGTGTGGGAGCAGCTGGGGATCGAAGCCTGAACTGGAATGCAGGGGCGGAGCCCCGGGTCCCAGGGTTCCGCCACGGTGTCAGCAGGCTTCAGTCGTCGTAGACGAGGCACTCAGGGGCATCGGGGTTGAGATCGCAATAGACCTCAAGCGGGGTGGGATCGTGGGAATCTTCGGGGTGGTGCTGTTTGTACTCCTCAAGCCCCTTGAGCTCCTCCTCGAGATGGCGAGCCTTGGCTTCCTCACCGGCCGCTCGAGCCTGCTCGATGTCGGCCCGGTCCTTCTCGATGTGCTCGTCGATGGTTTTCATGCAGAGAACGGCCGCGACCGGCCGCAGCAACGCGGCCCACCATACGGTTAGACGCCCTCCCGTTGCGGAGCCTGTGCGCTGGCCATGACCTGACTGAGTCCGGTTCTGCCGAACCGGGCCAGCGCCGCCGGGTCCGGCAGACCGGGTGTTACGGCACCCTGACAGCGCGGCCGCTGCGCCGGTGCCCGTGGCCGCGCCGGCCCTGCCTTACGGCCTCCTGTTGCGGACACAATCCGGAGGCACTGCTACCAGCAGGGAAGCGAGCACGGGGAATCGACCATGCCACGCATTCGGCAACGGCGCGAGCGGCACTTCATCGATGAGGCCGGACGGCTCTTCTGGATCAACGGTCCCGAGGACCACTGCTATCTCTCCGAACAGCGTCAGTGGCGCCAGGGACTGGATTTCGACCAGGTGCTCGAGTGGAAGCAGTGCGCCCCCAGCGGCCTGGTGAGTCAGCGATTCCCCTCCCTCCAGGCCGCCTGTGAAGCCTTCTGCCACGGCCAGATCTCCTGGTATCAGGATCTCTACCTGCGCCGCATGGGCGACCAGATGGCCGCACACCGCAGCGCTGACGATTACAAACCCACCGCGATGAAGCGCGCCGAGGCCGCCGGAGCCCCCCAGCGGCAGCAGCCCTGGCGCCTGCCCGAGCCGCTCGGCCCGGTCTGCAGCCTGCCGCCCCGCCCCTGCGAGCGGGCCCTGGCCGATGTTGCCGGCGGCGATGGGGGCCATCCCCATCCCCACCGCCGCCGCCGCTCAACCCGGCAGCTCACTGAGCAGCAGCCAGCGCTCCTCCCCCGCGGCGATGCGGCCCACCAGCTCCGCTAGCTCGGCGCTGAGGGCCTCCAGCGCGCTGTAATCCCCCCCCGGCTGGGCCAGCAGGCCCTCCAGCTCCGCCCGGCGGGACTCCCACAGCGGCAGGTCGCGATCCAGGGCCTCCAGCTCGCGCTTCTCCCGGTTGCTCAGCCGCCGGCGGGTGGCGGGGGCGGCCGGCGCCGGCGCGGAGCTGTCGGCCTCGGCCTCGGCCTGCGCCGGTGGCCTGGCCGGGGACTGGGGGCGGCCGCGGTCCTGCGGCGCCGCCGCGGCCTGCTCCTCCAGGTAGGCGCTGTAGTTGCCCTCGAAGCGCCGCAGCCGCCCCTGCTCAAAGCAGAACAGGCGATCGACGCAGCGATCCAGAAACCAGCGGTCGTGGGACACCACCACCACGCAGCCGCGGAAATCGTCCAGGAACTCCTCCAGCACGCTGAGGGTGTGCACATCGAGGTCGTTGGTGGGCTCGTCGAGCAGCAGCACGTTCGGCGCCGTGATCAGCAGCCGCGCCAGATGCAGCCGCCGCCGCTCCCCGCCCGAGAGCCGGGCCACCGGCTGGTGCTGCTGGGCCGGAGGAAACAGGAAGCGCTCCAGCAGCTGCGAGGCGCTGAGCTCGACCCCGTCGACCCGCACCCGGCTGGCGGCCTCGAGCACCACATCGATCACCTTGCGCTCCGCGGCCCGCGCCGTGGTCGGCCGCAGCAGGGCGCTGTGCTGGTCGAAGTAGGCCAGCTGGACCGTGCCCCCCAGCTCCAGCCGCCCCCCCGCCGGAGCCCGTCGCCCGGCGATCACCTCCAGCAGGCTCGACTTGCCGACGCCGTTCGGACCGATGATCCCCACCCGGTCCTCCGGGCCGAAATCGTGGCTGAACGCCTCCAGCAGCAGGGGGCCGTCGCCCGCCGGGCCGGCCTGGATCGTCAGCTCCTCGGCTGTGATCACCTGGCGTCCGAGCCGCCGGGCGGTGCTGCCCAGCTGCAGGGTGGCGCGACCCTGGCGCACCGGGGCCTCCCGCATCTCCTCGATCCGCTGCAGCCGGGCCTTCTGCTTGGTGCTCCTGGCCTTGGGGCCCTGGCGCAGCCAGGCCAGTTCCCGCCGCAGCGTTGTACGCAGCCGGGCCGCGCCGGCCGCTTCCGCCGCCTCCTCCTCGGCGCGCTGCTCCAGGTAGGCCGCGTAGTTGCCCTCGTAGCGGCGCGCTTCGCCGCGATCCACCGCCACGATGCGTCGGGTGACCCGATCCAGCAGGTAGCGGTCGTGGGTGACCAGCACCACGGCGCCGGGGTAGCGATCCAGCCAGCCCTGCAGCCACTCGACTCCATCGGCATCGAGGTGGTTGGTGGGTTCATCGAGCAGCAGCACATCCGGCTCGGCCACCAGGGCTGCGGCCAGGGCGACCCGCCGCTGGTTGCCGCCGGAGAGCTCTCCCACCCTCCGGGTGAGCAGGGCCGGATCACCGCCCAGGCCGAGCCGATCCAGCACCTCCCGGCAGCGACGTTCGAGTTCCCAGCCGCGGCTGGCATCGAGGCGGCGCTGCAGGTCCCCGAGCCGGGCCAGCAGGCTGTCGTCGGCCGACTCCGCCAGGCGGGCGCTCACCTCCTCGTAGTCCCGCAGCAGCTGCATCCGCTCGCCGCCACCGGCGAACACCTGGGCCAGCACGGCGCTGTCGGGGTCGAGCCGCGGCTCCTGGTCCAGCAGCACGATGTTGAGCCGCTGCTGCACCCGCCGTTCGCCCCGGTCCAGCGGTTCGACCCCCGCCAGCACGCGCAGCAGGGTGCTCTTGCCGGCACCGTTGGGGCCGATCAGCCCCAGCCGGTCCCGGCGTTCCACCTGCAGATCCAGGTCGGCGAACAGGGTGCGGACGCCCGAATCCCGGCCGGCGCCCTGCAGCTCGATCAGGCCCATGGACGCTCCGCCGCCTGAGATTGCCGCCGCCGCTGCAGTTCCGCAAACACGCTCTTATCGCCGATGTCCGCCGCAGCCGGCATCGGGAACTTGCGCAGGCACAGCACCAGCAGCAGCAGCGCCTGGGCCGCCAGCAGCCCCAGGCACACCCCGGGGCTGAGCAGCCCGAGCAGACGACCCAGCAGGGCCAGCGGCAGCAGCAGCGTCACCCCGATCGCCTCAGGACGACGGAAGCAGAAGAACTCCTTGAACCCCACCCCCGCCAGCGCCGCGAACAACGGACCCACCGCCAGGATCCACAGCGGCTGGGCCTGCAACGCCGGCAGCACACCGGCCGGACCCTCGCGGCCGGCCAGCAGCAGCAGGCCGCCGCAGCCCAGCAGCCAGAACAGCTGCAGGGCCAGGTGCAGGGGGCGCAGATAGATGTGGATCCAGCGCAGGGCCAGGCCCAGGCCCACGGCCATCAGCACCAGCCAGGGCCAGAGGAGGTCCGGGCCGATCAGCCAGAACTGCAGCAGCAGCGCCAGCTGGGCCACGGCCACCGCCAGCAGCGCCAGCCGGTAGCCGAGCACCTCGCGACGATCGGAGGCCGTGATCGTGAACGGCCCGAACATCCCCTCCAGGACCGGGTCGCCGGCCTCAGCCGGAGGGGGGCTGCTGGAGGTCATCCGGGGGGAGGAGGGGAACACTGTTCACCAGTGTGGCGAGGTCCGGTCCCGCCGGGATCAGGCCGGAGGGGTGCAGGGGAAACAGGGCCCCGAAGTAGTCGCGCCGCCAGGCCTCCGGCCGGCAGGTGGCCGCCACGCCCGGCAGGCCGTGGAAGCGGGCCCGCCAGCGCCACAGCCGCGGAAACTGCCACAGCGGCCGGCGGCTGCAGCCGAACAGCGGGGCGTAGACCTGCTCCCAGCGGATCAGGGTGGGGAACAGGCAGAGGTCGGCCAGGCTGGGATCGGCGCCGCCGGCCAGCCAGCCGGGATCGCCGGGCTCGCGGCTGGCCAGGTCGTGCTCCAGCTCGTCCAACGCGGCGAACAGCTCCGCCTCGGCGGCGTCGTAGGCCTGCTGGCTGCGGGCCAGGCCGCAGCGGTAGACGCCGTCGTTGACGGCTCCCTGCAGCCGCTCGCGCCACCACTCCACCCGCTGGCGCGTCTCCGGTGGGCAGAGCGCCCCGGCGGCGAGCGGAGGGGCGGGGCGGGGGACTGGCGATTCGGCCTCCGCCGCCGTTGCAGCCTTGGATTCCGGTTCAGCAGGTTCAGGCACCGGAGGCTCAGGCCCTGCAGGGCTGGGCACCCCGGGCGCGGCTCCCGAAGCCGCCGGCGCGGAGTGCGCGGGCGCATCAGGGGGCCCTGGCGGTTCAGGCCGGGGATCGCCCTGGGGCCAGCGGTCCAGCAGCTCGATCAGCCGGGCGCTCTCGTTCACCAGGATGCGCTTCTGGCTGCAGGACCACAGCAGCGGCACCGTCGCCCGGGCTGAGGCGGGGCAGCCGCTGCGCCGGTAGAGCTCCGCCAGGGTCTGACAGCCCTCGAAGGGGGTGGGGAAGATCCAGCGCCCGGCCTGGGGATCGGGTTCGACCACCAGCAGCGCGATGCTCCCCTGCAGCTGCCGCAGGGTCCAGGCCAGCCAGGCGCGATGGGCCCAGGGGCAGCTGCGCCCCACGATCAGCACGGCCGCCCCCGGGCTGCCGGCGTCGTCCGGCAGGGGCGGCAGGGCCGACCGGGCCGACGGTGGCCGGCGGTAGTGGCCGTCGCGGTCGGCGGGGCCGAGCCCCTTCATCAGCTGCCGCCACTGGCACTGCCAGACCTCCCTGGCGGTGCGCACGACGACGGCGGGGATGGGCATCACCCGGGGGCAGCTCCCCCGACTCTGCGGCAGGCTGGGGCAAAGCGCAGCATCCGGGCCATGGCCGCAGCTCCCCAGGCGAGGGATCCCCTGGCAGCGCTCCGGGCCTGTGAGGACGACGGCCTGAGCCGGGGTTCCGTGCTGGTGCTGGCCGCCACCCACGGCAATGAACGCAACGGCGCCTGGCTGCTCGCCTGCGCCGAGGACCCCGGCGCTCCCCTGCGCCAGGGGCTGCCGGTCGGCCGCGGCCTCGACGCCGCCGGCCTGGCCGTGCGCTGCGGCAGCGGCAATCCGGCGGCCCTGGCCGCCAACCGCCGCTACCTCGAGCGGGATCTGAACCGCAGCTTCAGCCGCGTTCTGCTGCAGGACCCGTCCTGCCGGGAGCAGGAGGTGGGCCGGGCCCGGCAGCTGCTGGAGCAGCACGGCCCCAGCGGCAGCAGCCCCTGCCTGGTGGCGGTGGATCTGCACAGCACCACCGCCTGCATGGGCAGCTGCCTGGTGATCTACAGCCGCCGGCCGACGGATCTGGCCCTGGCGGCGGGACTGCAGGGTCGGCTGGGGTTGCCCGTCTACCTGCACGAGGGCGATCCGGCCCAGACCGGCTATCTGGTGGAGCGCTGGCCGGCAGGGGTGGTGATCGAGGTGGGGCCGGTGCCCCAGGGCGTGGTGCAGGCCTCCATCGTCAGTGCCACGCGCCTGGCCCTGCAGGCCACCCTGGAGCTGCTGGCCCAGGCGCGTCACGGCGCCCTGGCCCTGCCGCGGCAGCTGGTGCTGCACCGCCACCTGGGCAGCCTCGATCTCCCGCGGGACGCCGCTGGCCGCCCGCTGGCGATGGTGCACCCGCGGCTGCAGGGCCGCGACTGGCAGCCCCTGCAGCCGGGGGCTCCGTTGTTCCTCGATGGGGAGGGCGGCACGATCGCCTACGACCCGGCCCGGCTGGAGGATCTGCCCCAGCCGCCGCCCCTCGACGCCCCGGTCTGGCCGGTGTTCATCAATGAGGCGGCTTATGGAGAGAAGGGCATCGCCCTCAGCCTGACGCTGCGGGAGGTGTGGCAGCGAGAGCCCACCTGGGGGCCTGCGCTGCAGACCCTGGCCCGGCGCCTGGAGGTCGAGGGGGGGTGAGTCGGTGCGGGAGGGACTTCGGCGCAGGCGGCCGCTCCTCCCTGAAGCGGCGCCACGGCCGCGCCGTGATCTCCACGCCTGCGGGGAGATCACGGCGCTTGCGGGGTGGCCACAGGGCTGCCCGGGCAGGCCGGCGGTCGAGGGCCCCGGGTCTGGCCTCCTGCCGGAGCCCAGCCTCGCGCTCAGCCGCAGACCAGGGTGGCCTGTTCCTTGGTGCAGGGGAGGTCGGTCTTGCTGCCGTCGGACCAGTAGATGCGCAGGCGGTCGTCGTCGGTGCCGCTGCGCAGGGTCAGGGATTTGATCACCCCGGCGGGGGGCTTGCCGGCCTTGTCGGCGGGGTCGGGGGCGGTGGCGGCCTTGTTGAGGCGCTGCTCCAGCTGCTGGATCTTGAACTCGAGCTGGTCGATGCGCTGGCTTTCGGGGCTGGGGCGCTGGTCGCAGCCGGCCAGCAGCAGGCCCAGCAGGGCCAGGCCGGCCAGGGGCCGGAGCCGCGGACGGATCCCCGTCCCGGACTGCGGGGAGCGCGGGCAGCGGTCAGGGCGCAACGGAAGCGGGGAGCGCGTGACCATCGGGACAGGCGGGCCTGAGACCAGCCTCTCCTAGCAAGGGGCTGGGGTGAAGGCCAGGCGTGGCGGGCGGCGGCAGGGGAGCTCTGCAGGTTTCTTCATGAACGCCCCTTCACAAATGCCGCAATGTTCC
>JAYKJA010000079.1:0-21081 GCA_035285905.1 Synechococcaceae cyanobacterium | reverse complement strand
GCGGGCCGAGCAGGCCTCCAACCAGCTGATGCAGCGGGTCGAGGCGCAGGCGGCGATCAAACCCGATCAGCTGCTGAAGGAAACGATCCGCATCGCCATCTCCGCGGTGGCCTATGCGACCGGTTTTGCCTTCCTGGCCGGGGTGTTGCCTCGCGGGAAAGCGCCCTTTGGAAGCAATCGCCAGGTGGTTGAGGACTATTTCAAGCAACTGGCGGAGTAGAAGGTCGGTCGCTGTGATCGAGCCGGCAATGTGGCCCGCTTGCTGTTGGTCTCCAGGGGTTCAAGTTTTCGAGGGTAAGGCTAGACAGGCGCTGCGACCAGGAAGCTGAGGAAGGGGAGGAATCAACGTCAGTGGCTAACCAACTGCGCTGGTCCCCCGAGGCCGTTCCGGCATTGCTTCAATGGCCGCCTCCTCCACTGGCTCAACAGGATGAGGCGCTCCGCGCCGACGGCGGCGATCTCCTGGATCGTCTTGCGGCCACTGATCATCGATTGCCAAGTTCAGGACCGGTTTACCGGCATTCGACCACTGAGACCTGTTGCAGCGCAGTGGTTTTGGCTTTTTCAGCAGTCCCCAGTTATCAATACCTGGCTGTTGTGCTGGCGATCAAGAGGATGTTCGATGGGTTGGGCCTTGATTATGGCAATCTCAAGGCCTGGGATGGTCCCCCTGACCGCGAGGGCGTCGATGCAACGGGTTTGCTTGCATTCGGTGCCTATGGTAATGGCATCCTGCATCTTTTCAATCCATCCAGCGCCGTCGTCAATCCGCTGGATCCTTATCAGAGGGTCGCTGTTGGGGCGCGCTTTGATGTAAAGAACCCTGTTCATCTCCGCGCCGTATTGGCTGAGATCCTGGCCTTGTATCCAACGCAGCGACTGTTGATGTTGGCCTCGTCCGATTCGCAGCAATCGGCGCAGCTAGACTCTGACTTTGTCGCCGATCGATCGCCTGAGCAGCACCGTCGGGTGCTGGCTGTTGTGGAGCATTACATGGCTGACTTCCTGGATCGAATGTCGGCTGGTCTGGCCCGCATCGCTGTTGCATCTCAGCTTTTCATCGAGCGCACCGCCAGTCTTAAGGAGCTGGTTGATCTTCCGGGGACTCCACTGCAGATTGCGGCCATTGCTGGTGGTAAGCGCTATCTGCTGGAGTCCCTGCTGCCCGTTCTGTTTGACTTGTCCGAACAGACCCTGCCCGATGAAGTTGATGACTCACACCTGACTCTTCAGGAGGACTTCGCTGACACCATGGAGCGTCTCCTGGCTGTTCCATTCCTGGTGGACCTGCCTTCTCGCCCTGCCAACTTCCTGATCAGGGGCAGCTGGATGGCCGCTTCTGATGTCACCCAGCTGGAGCTCAGTCGCGGGCAACTCCACGATCAACAGCCGGCGCTTCTGACCGTCAGGATCACCAATCTTGCCGGTGCTCCGGTTGAGGCCCCAGATTATGGCCAGGCCGTGCGTTTTCGCCTGGGTGGGACAGCCGTCGAGGGAATTCACTACAGCCTCGACGGGCCGTATCGGGCTCGCGTCCTGTATCTCCCTCCCGGCGCGAGTGAGGCGATTCTGCCGATCCAGCTGCAGCCCATGTTCTTCGATGATCCCGGTCAGTTCATCCAGTTGGAACTGCTGGGCGCCGATTCGGGCTATCAGGTCTCTCCTGACCATGCCGTTCTCACTCTGCAACAGCCAGGCCTGGATCATGCCGCTGGCCACGGGGTCCGCTCCACCTTCCGCCCCTCCCTGCTTGCAACGGAGACAGCTGGTCAGTTCCGCTTGCCGATCATCCATTCAGCTGAGAGCGGTAATGTCGTGCTGCGTGGGCGTGCGGGGGCTGCCGATCGCTTCATCGTGCGCGCAACGGACTCCGGCATTCCCCACATCGAGTCGTTCAGGCCGATGGAGGGGGATCAGCTGTTCATCGATGTCGACACCCTCCAACAGTTCCGCTCCAGACCTGAGAATCGGCACTACTCGGAGCAGACACAGGCGCTGGCCCTGGCAGATCTTGAGCAGATCCTGGGAAGGGACGTCATCAGTGCGCTGACTTCCACCGAACTCAATCAGGCCCTGCAGCCGTTGCTGGCAGCGCGTCAGCCCTTACCGGCTTTCGAACTCAATCAGGTTGAGGTGCTGGGTGGAGTGCTCTTTGATCTGATCAGCCGCAGACCTCTGGCTCTGGTCAGCGATTACAGCCGTGTCGACGGTGATCTCGCCTGGTCCTCCGTCACCGACAGTCCGATCACCGGGCTTCTGCAGAAGGCCAGCCTGCCCACTCCCGCCCAGGTCCAGATCGCTCCCGGTCAGACGCTCAGCCGTGCGTTTGTCCCGGTGCAGGATCTGGTCTCAGCAGCGGCGATTGAGGCCGCTGCCGAACGGGCTGAGACGCTGCTTCCTGTGGCCGTGCATCAGGACCTGAGCCTGCCTGCCCCGCTGACTCGGATGGCGGCTCGGGTTGATCTCACGCCGCTGCTGGACTACGCCGCCCCTGCAGGTGATCTGCCCCTGCGGAGACCGGGTGAGGTGCCTGTCGGGTTCAGTGTTGCAGCGGATGGCCAGCTCAAGGCTTTCAGTTACGACCCCATCACCCGCGTGGGCAGCCGCTTCTATGACACGGACGCGGATCAGGTGGCTGATCTGATGACCGTGGTGGCTGAAGATGGCGGTCCCGGTGATCTTGATCGGCAGCGAAACGGGGAGGTCCACACCACTGTGGCGCTGGCGGTGACTCCGCTGCAGCCGCGCTTCCAGCAGTCCGTTCCCGGCGTGCTCACGATCGCGGATCCCTCGGCTACGTCCACTGCCGCCGCTGTGGTGTTGAAGGCCCGTCTCAGCGGACGGGTTGCGGCTCTGACCCAGATTGGTTATGTGGTGCTGGATGCTGATGACCTTGCCCTGGCCGCTCCCTGGGCTCCTGAGCTGAACTGGCTCCAACGCCGTGGCAGAACCCTGTTGCATGCCCTGGAAGATCGCGATGTGACCCTGGCGGACGATGAGTCCTTCACCCAGGAGATTGTGGTGCGCCAGGGTCAGAGTCTGCGATTCTTCGCCGTCAGCGATGACAGCCTTGCTGAGCTGACTTCTCTGCCGGATCCGCGCTTCCACTGGTTCGACATCACCAGTGTTGAGGACACGTTGGCCAGCTTCTCCGCTGCAGGCTCCTCGGCTGCGCTGCCCAGCTTCACCCTGGAGACCCTGGCCGATGAACCGGGGCTTGGGGCGTTGATCGCCCAGGAGCAGGACCTTTGGCCAGTGCTCGATTTTCGTGCTTTTAGTGGTGCAGAGGCTGTGCACGGGGAGCTGACGCTGTCCCGCGAGGCACAGCTGGATGCTGTGACAGGGTTCTATCGCTGTTTCGACGAACGCGGGACCATCCGCGCTGCCGATGGTCGGTTGTTGAGGCCAGGGGACGCTGATTATTCCTTCGAGGCACTGCGTAGCGACAACATCGTCACGGCTATCTCTTCCCTAGAGGTGGCTGACCGAGGGGTGCTGCGTCAGGAGATCAGCTTGCGGGAATCCTCAGTGCTGGCTCCATTCAGTCGGGTTGGCCAGCAGACTTTTCTGGCTTTTGCAGATGCCAATTCTGACCGTTATCCCCATTTCCGGATGCTTGGATCGAATCGCTTCGGCCTGGAAGACTGGTTGGGAGGACTGGACAAGGACCATGACGATCATGTGCTGTCCTTCCAGTTCCGGACCCTTCAATTCTGATGCTGCTTCCTCAGTGATGACCTGAAGCTCTCAGCCCTCGTGTCTGAGGTGATGTTGGCAGGGCGAGAGGCTTGCCGCGTCAACTGATGGCTCTGCAGTGGTTGCGCTCCCCGGCTGGGAGCGCTCCTTCGGCCGGGCCGGAGCCTGCGCCAGATGGCGATGCCCCGGCCGCTGCCAGGGATCAGGCCGCCGCGAGATTGGCCGCGACGAAGTCCCAGTTCACCAGCTTCTCGAGGAAGGTGCTGATGTAATCGGGGCGCTTGTTCTGATAGTCCAGGTAGTAGGCGTGCTCCCACACATCAATGGTGAGCAGAGCCTTCTGGCCGTGGGCCAGGGGCAGATCGGCGTTGCCCGTCTTGGTCACCTTCAGCGTGCCGTTGTCGAGCACCAGCCAGGCCCAGCCGCTGCCGAACTGGGTGGCGCCGGCGGCCTTGAGCGCTTCGATCAGCTTGTCGAATCCGCCGAGATCGGCGTCGATCTTGGCGGCCAGGGCACCGCTGGGGGCACCGCCACCGCCGGGCTTGATGCCCTGCCAGTAGAAGGTGTGATTCCAGACCTGGGCGGCATTGTTGAAGATGCCCGCCTTGGAGGCGTCACCCGCCACGGCCAGAATCGTGTCCTCGAGGCTCTTGCCTTCCAGATCGGTGCCGGCGACGAGGTTGTTCAGGTTGGTGACGTAGGCAGCGTGGTGCTTGCCGTGATGAAACTCGAGCGTGTTCTTACTGATGTAGGGCTCGAGAGCGTCGATCGCGAAAGGCAGCGCGGGAAGCTGGTGGGCCATGGAACGGGAATCGGTGACGGATGGGCTGGTGCGGTGGTCCGTTCGGTCAGCGGAGACAGCGCCAGCCCTGGGTCAGGCGGCGACATCCTACTGATCGCTTCAAATTGTGACGGTGGCGTTCAAGGGCGGGCTGCTGCAGGGCCTCAGCCCTCAGTTGCCGACCTCCAGCAGCTCCACTTCGAACGTGAGCGTCGCGTTCGGGGGAATCACACCGCCGGCTCCGCGTTCCCCGTAGGCCAGGTCGGGGGGGATCACCAGCCTGCGCTTGCCCCCCACCCGCATGCCGGCGACGCCTTCATCCCAGCCCTTGATCACCCGGCCGCCGCCAAGGGGAAAGCGGAAGGGGCCGCGACCGTAGCTGCTGTCGAACTCCTTGCCATTGGCCAGGGTGCCCCGGTAATTCACGGTCACCACCTGACC
Source organism: Synechococcaceae cyanobacterium (assembly GCA_035285905.1). Taxonomy (GTDB): domain Bacteria; phylum Cyanobacteriota; class Cyanobacteriia; order PCC-6307; family Cyanobiaceae; genus Cyanobium. The sequence goes on along the minus strand of JAYKJA010000079.1, from coordinate 16,163 downwards.
CTTGACGGCTTCCGCCCCTTCCCCGATCACCTGGTCCAGGATCCGCAGGCCACTGGGGGTGACCACCTCCTTGGTCACGACCATCTCGGAGCCCAGCGCCGCGGCGCTGGCGAGGGCGTCATCGGAGCCGCCGGAGGGGGCGCTGTCGGCGTTGCTGGCCATGGTGAAGAGGGAGGGGTTGGAAGCTTCGGGGTCCAGTTCCATCGGCGACACCACCGCGGCCTGCGCGGCCGGAGCCTGCGGGCTGCCGCTGCCGGCGGCCCTGCTGATGGCGGCCTCGGCCGCCGGCGGGGCCGCCACCACGATCGACGGGGACACCAGCTGGCTCACCAGGGCCACCATCAGGCAGGCCAGGCAGACCGCCGAGCTGATCAGGATGTCGCGCATGACGTTGCCCCCGGGGGGCGCTGGAACGTTCGCGGCGATTCTGCCAGCGACGCTCAGTCCGGCAGTTCGACGCTGTTCTGGCGCAGCCGCAGCTGCTGTTCGAGCCGGTCGATCCGGCCGCGCAGCTCATCGAGCTCCCGCTGCCGGGCCAGCCCCAGGTCCTGGAGCAACTGGTCACGGTTGCGTTCCAGCTGCCGCTCCGCCTGCTGTTCCAGCTCCGGGGTCTCGCCGCGCAGGGCCTTGAGCACGTCCTCCACCAGGGCGGAGGCATGGGTGGGATCGAGCCGGCCGCTGCGCACCCACTCCTGGCTCACGTAACGCAGGCGATCCGTCACCAGTGAGGTGGTGCCCAGTCCACGCAGCAGCAGCATCTGCAGCAGATTTCCCTGATCCATGGCGAACGGTCGGTGCAAACACCGGAGCGGGGTGATTCCCAGAGATTGGCCCGTCCCGCGTCGTCCGGCCATGGGGCGATGACCGCCCCGGCCGCCCAGCCTCTGCCTGCCCTGCCGCTGGCGCTCGCGGCCGGGGCCCTGGCCGGCCTGGCCCTGCCGCCCTGGGGCTGTCCCCCCCTGCTCTGGCTTGCCCTGGTGCCGCTGTGGCCCCTGGCCAGCCGCGGGCTGCGTCTGCCGCTGCTGCTCTGGGGGCTGGCGGCGGTGCTGGTCAGCCATCGCTGGCTGCTCTGGCTGCATCCCCTCGACTGGATCGGCGTGCCCCTGCCCCTCAGCCTGCCGCTGTGCTTGCTGCTCTGGTTCGGCTGCGGACTGCTCGGCGGATTGCTGGTGCTGGGCTGGGGGCTGCTGCTGCAGCGGCTCGGCCCCGCCCGGTTCTGGTCCGCCGTGCTGGCGGCCGCGGTCTGGGGTCTGGCGGAGGGCCTGCTGGCCCGGGGGCCTCTGTTCTGGGTCGGCCTCGGAGCCTCGGCCCTTCCCGGCGATCGCGCCCTGGCCGGGCTGGCCAGCCTCGGCGGCGCCGGGCTGATCGCCCTGGTTCAGCTGCTGATCAGCTGGTGTCTGTGGCGCAGCCTGCCGGGGGCCTCCGCCTCAGCTCGCCGTGCCCTGGGGCTGGGGCTGGGGCTGGTGCTGCTCGGCCACGCTGCCGGCCTGGCAGCCCTGGCGCTGACGCCGCCGGAGCAGGCGGAGCCCGAACGGCTGCTGGTCGTGCAACCGGCGATCCCCACCCGGCAGAAGTTCCAGCCGGCGCAGCAGCAGCGCCTGCTCGCCCAGCTCGCCGCTGCCCTCGAGCGGCTGACCCCGGCGCGGCCGACCGCCGCGACCGCCGGGCTCTCTGCCTCCGCCCGCCCCGGAGCTCCGGCCTCGCCGCCGCCGCAGGGGACCGCAGGGCCTGGTGCTGGCGCCGCCGCCGCTTCCCCCGTTCCCGCGGCCCTGGCCGCGATGGATCCCCCCGGTGTGGATGGCGTGCCGGCGGACATGGCCCCCTCCGGCGGAGGGGGCGCCGGGGTCAGTGCCCTGCTCCTGCCGGAAGGGGCCCTGGCCCTGGGCCAGCCCCTGCCGCTGCCGCCGCCGCTGGAGGTGCTTTCCGGGGGGTTCCGCTGGCAGGGCGAATCGCTGCGCAGCAGCCTGCTGCGCTTTGCCCCGGGGGATCGGCGGCCCGGCGCCTGGCTCGACAAGCACCGGCTCGTGCCGCTGGGGGAATGGGTCCCGCTGGCCGGGCTCTGGCGCTGGAGCGGCCTCTCGGCTGTCGGTGGGGTGGAGCCCGGCAGCGCCGGCCGGCTGTTGCACCGACCGGCCGGTCCCGTCGCAGTCGCCATCTGCTACGAGCTGGCCGACGGTCAGGCCCTGGCCCAGGCCACCCGCGCCGGCGCCGGCTGGCTGCTGGCCGCCGCCAATCTCGACCCCTACCCCGCGTTGCTGCAGGGGCAGTACCGGGCGCTGGCCCAGCTGCGGGCGATCGAGACGGGCCGCTGGCTGGTCAGTGCCGCCAACACCGGCCCCAGCCTGCTGGTGGATCCCCGCGGCCAGGTGCGGGCGGCGCTTCCCTCGGGCATGGCGGCCAGCGGCGAGCTGGTGCTGCATCCCCGCCACAGCCTCACCGCCTACGACCGCTGGGGAGAGACCCCCCTGGTGCTGCTGCTGCTGCTGGCCGGCTGGCGTCGCCTGCGGGCGAGTTCATGGCTGCCGGCGGGTGGCGAAAGGTGCTAATCAGAGCCCAGGTCCATCTGGCTTCGGGCCGGGGGATTCCCCTCCGCCCTTCCACCCGGCCATGCCCGTTGCGTTTCTCTTCGCTCTGAGCGGCGGTCCCGGGGAGACCCTGACGCCGGCCTCCCTCGCCCCCTGGGGCCCCGCTGGCTGGCTGCCGGGGCCGGCGGACCTGCAGGCGGCGATCACGGGGGCCTGGCAGTTCGATCCCGCCGCTTACCGCAACGGCCAGGGGGCCATCGGTGTGGTGATCGCCCTGCTGGCGGGCCTGTCCCAGTCGGTCGGGCAGGCGTTCATCCTGTTCGTCAACCGGGTGCGGCCGCTGCGATTCCTGATCAGCCTGCTGCTCGAGGCGATCCTGTTCGCCTTCGGCTTTCTGCTCTGGGCGTTGACCACCTGGCTCGTGGCGCGTCTGCTGTTCGGCCTGGCACCACCCCTGCCGGCGGTGATCCGAGCCCTGGGGATCGCCCATGCGCCCCAGCTGCTGGCCTTCCTCGGTGCCCTTCCCTACCTCGGGTCCCCCTGGCTGACGCTGCTGTCGCTGTGGACGGCGGTCGGCTTCGTCGTCGGCCTGGGGGCGGTGACGGACCTGCCGCCCTGGAGTGCCCTGGCCTGTCTGATCGGAGGCTGGCTGGCCATGCACCTGCTGCAACGCAGCGCTGGCCAACCGGTCAGCCAGGCGGGGGTGTGGCTGCTGCAGCGGGCGGCCGGAGTCGAGCTGGAGCGCGACGGGCGCCGCCTCGCCGCCCTGGCCGATGGCACGGTTCCGCCCCCTCCCTCCCGGCGCTCCTGAGGTGATCGCTCCGCTCGCCCCGCTGCTCGAGCGCCTCGGGCCCCGCCGGCGGCTCGGGCTGCTGCTGGGCATCCTGCTGCTGCTGGCGCTGCTGCTGGTGCCCGGGGCCGGGCTGCTGCTGGTGCCGCTGCACGCCGCCCTGGTGCGCTCCTTCGGTCTGGTGGTCGACCTGGTCGTGATCGGCCTGCTGCTGTTTCTGCTGGCGGCCTTCCTGGCTCCGCTGGAATCGCTGGGCTGGTGGGCCGGCTGGTTCGGGGAGGAGCTGCGCCCGCCGCTGGCCCTCGGGGACCTGGCCCGTCCCCTGGCCGATGAACGGGCGGTGCGCTGCTGGGTGGTGTATCTCGACGGCATCGGCCAGGCCTCGGACCAGGCCCTGCCGGAGGGGGAGGACTTCCTGCGGCGTCTGGCCGGTCGGTTGCCGGAGGACATCGCTGTCGTGCGCGGGATCATGCCCTACTCGGTGCTCAACCGGCCGATGACGGAGGGCCGCGGGCTGGCCCGCGTCTGGCGCTGGCTCGACCGGCTGCGGCTGCGCCACCCCCGCAGCCTGCTGGGGGTGTTCATCAACCTGCGCAACCTCACGGTCGTGGCGGTCTCGGCGGACCGCCGCTACGGACCGATCTACAACCAGGGTCTGGCCCGGGTGATCCTCGACACGTTGATGGCCCAGGGCTACCGGCCCGGCAGCGGCGTGCCCCTGTGCCTGCTGGGGTTCAGCGGTGGCGGGCAGATCGCCCTGGGGGCCCTGCCCCACCTGCGTCGCGCCCTGGATGCACCGATCGAGGTGATCAGCCTGGGGGGCGTGTTCGCCGGCAACAACCGCTTCCTGCAGGTGGAGCATCTGTTCCATCTGGTCGGCCAGCGCGATGGGGTGGCCCGGATCGGGCCGATCGCCTTCCCCGGCCGCTGGCCCTGGATGCTGCTCTCCTTCTGGAACCGGGCGCGGCGGCAGGGCAAGGTGAGCCTGGTGGACCTCGGACCGGTGGGGCACCAGCTGCCCGGTGGCCTGCTGGATGACCGGGCGCGGCTGCCCGATGGCCGCAGCCCGATGGAGCAGACCCTGGAGCTGGTGAGCGCGATCCTGCTGGATCAGCTGCCGTCCGAGCGCCCGCCGGCGACGGTGCTCAGCAACTACCGCCGCTTCCGCGCCAACCCATGGCATCGGCTGGATCTGTCCAGGGACTGCGGCCCCCTGCCGGCCCCCTGCCTGAGCCCGCGGGACGGCTGGATCGGGCGACTGATCCTGCCCAGGCCGCGCCCGCCGGCACTGCGCCAGCAACCCTTCGAACTCGACTTCGAGGTGTTTGCGGCGCCGCCGCAGGCGGCCCATCTGGTGGGACACATCGTGCGGCTGGTCTGGGATCAGCCGGCCCTGCGGCGGCTGACGATGGACGTGCGCTTCAGCGAGGAGGCCCGGCACTCCGAGCGCATGGGCGGCATCCATCCGAGTCGCCTGGACGGCTGGCGGGCGGTCACGCCGCTGGAATCCCTGGCCGGGGCCAGGCCCGAGGACGACATGCTGGTGCGGCTGCCGGAGCCGGTGCGGCTGGAGCTCGGCCGCCCCCACCGGCTGGTGGTCGGGGCTGAACCGATCCAGACCACGGGGCTGGCGCGCGGGTTGGTGCGGTTCGAGGCCCCGGACCCCGGGGGGGAGGAGGGTGGCTGGTGGGCCGTCCCCTACGACCCGGTCCGGCGCGATTTCGCCGGTGAGCGGCTGCGGCTGCGCCTGCCGGAACCGATCGCCAACGGCGAGGGCATCCGGCCCTCCAGCGCCCGGGAGCTGGCATCGGTGCCGCTCAATGCGGAGGGCTGGTATGTCTGCGGTGTCCCCGATGGACAGGGGGGATTCCTGGTGCAGGCGCTGGCGCCACGGGCCCTGCTGCGCTTCGCCCCCCAGCGGCTGATTTGCGGCCGTGCGAGCTGGCGTTACCTGCGCCATGGGGCCTGGAGCCGCCCGCGGCAGGGGCAGGTGACCTCGGTGCTCGTCAGCCGCAGGCGGCGGAGCGAGGCGGACCTGCTGGCGGACTGGCGCGCCGGGCAGCGGCTGCTGCTGGTGCATGTCTATGGCGGAATCGGCGGCGAGCAGCGCGAGCAGGCGCTGCGCTGGGGGCTGTGCGTCGGCCATTTCGCCTATGGCGTGGCGGAGCTGCACCGGGAGCCCCTGGCCGATGAGCTGAGCCTGGCGCTGCAGTACCGCCAGGTCTATGCCCACAATCCTGAGGGCCTCGTCGCGGGCGCCCACGACCTGTGGCGGTATCTGGCCGATCGCCAGTGGGGCTGGCTCGGCACGCGGCCCGTCGCCGACGTGCTGGTGCATTTCCCGCCCTTCACCGGCAGCTACCGCATCGCCGGAGAGGATCACTCCCCGCTGGAGCTGTTCGAGCGGCAGCTGGCGGCGATGATGGCCCGCTACCGGTTGGGGGACGGCAGCGGTGCGGCCTTCGTGGGCCTGGCCAACAACTGCGCCCAGGATTCCAACCAGGCCCTGTTCGCCGCGTTGCGGGAGCTGCGGCAGCGCTGCCGGGCCGCCGGGCCGGAGCTGCTGCAGCGCTGGCGGCGCGAGGATCCACAGCAGGCGGAGCGGCTCCGCGCCCTGATGCGCCTCGAGCGCGACCTGCGTCGGGCCTTGCTGCCCTTCGGTGGCCTGCGCCGGGACTGGCTGCGGCAGGACTGGGTGCTGGGCCGCAGCCTGGAGGATCACCCGATCGACGATGTGGTGCGGGGCCTGGGGAGCTGGCGCACGGCCCTGCCACGGCTGGCCAGCGACACGGTGCTGCGGGTGTTTCTGCGCCACGGGGCCACGGCGCTGGTGCTGCGCAGTGATCAGCCCGGCGGATGGCAGCCCACGATCGAGCCGGTGGCGCCGCTGACGCTGTGAACCCCGGTATGGCGGGAGGCTGGGGATGTCCCAGGAGGCACCGGGATGACTAGTGTGAAGTGTGTGAGTGCGCGCTCAATCTTTCCGGAGATCCGTACCAGTCGATGGCCGTTCATTCCGCTGAGGCCCGGGGTCCCGCGGCGCTGACCGACGACGAAGCTCGTCAGCGCTGGGTCAGCGCCGGGACATCGGCGGCCGGGGACCCGGTCACTGCGGTGGAGGAGGCCTGGCGGAATCTGCAGGCGCCGGATGTGCCCAAGCTGGTGCTGTGCTTCTGCAGCCCGGCCCATGATCTGCAGCAGGTGGCCGGGCTGGTGCAGGACCGCTTCCCGAGCTCGCCGGTGATCGGCTGCACCACCTCCGGCGAGCTGGGGGGGGAGCAGGCCATGGTCGGCGGACTGTGTCTGTGGGCCATCGGTGGTGAGGGCATCGCCGTGGCCACGGGTCTGGGGCAGGGCACCCCCCAGGGGCTGCACCGGGCGGCCAACCATGCGGCCCGCTGTCTGGAGAGGCTGGAGCTGCGGCGCCACACCGTGCTGGTGCTGCTGGCCGATGGCCTCTGCGGTGATCAGATGGAGGTGGTGCGCGGCGCCTATGAGGTGGCCGGGGTGGATGTGCCCCTGGTGGGGGGCTGTGCCGGTGACGATCTGGCGATGCGAGGCACCCGCCAGATCCATGGCCGGCAGGTCCTGCAGCACGCCGTGGTGGCGGCGGCGATCAGTTCCGATGCGCCGCTGGGCATCGGCATGTCCCATTGCTGGGAGCCCCAGGGGGCCCCGATGCTGGTCACGGGCAGCGACGGCACTTCGGTGTGGTCCCTGGATGACCGTCCGGCGCTCGATGTCTACCTCGAGGCCTTTGACGCGCCTCCCGATCTGCTCGATCAACCGGAGTCCTTTGCCACCTTCGCCTCCACCCGTCCCCTGGGTCTGCGGCGGCGCGAGCGGATCGAGATCCGCTTCGTCTCTGGCTTCGATGCGGAGCGACGCCGGCTGCTCACGATCGCCGAGGTGCCCCAGGGGGGGCTGGCCTATCTGATGCAGGGCGATCGGCGTTCCGTGCTGCAGGCCACGGAGGAGGCCTGCGCGATCGCCCAGCAGCAGCTGCAGGGGCAGAAGGCCCGGGGCATGCTGCTGTTCGACTGTGTGGCCCGGCGTTCGGTTCTGCAGTCGGCCGGACACGGAGAGCACCAGGTCGAGATGGAGAGGATCCGTTCGGTCATCGGCGACATCCCCGTCGCGGGGTTCTACACCTACGGCGAGATCGCCCGCACCCACGGTGCCGGCGGATTCCATAACCAGACGCTTGTGGTCCTGGCCCTGGCATGAGCGAAACACCCTGGTCACTGCACGTGCTGGCGGAGGTCCTCTCCGCCTTCCGCCTGGAGGACCCCCAGGCCCTGCGGAGAGTGGTCTCCCGGGTCGCCGAGTCGGTGGATGCCGAGGTGGCCGCCGTGATCGAGGCCGAGGTGGTGCGGCATGGCATCGGCCTGCGCCCGGAGGAGAGTCCCCTGTTCCTCGATCTGGCCACCACCCGCCCGGCGACGCTGACCCTGCGGGCCGGGCTGCTGCACCTCTACTGGGCTCCGGTCGAGGCGGAGGCGGTGCTGGTGGTGGGACGGCTGGGGGAGCCGTTCAACCTGGAGGAGCGTTCGCTGCTGCGCGCGATGGCCCGCAGCGTCGAGTTGTGCAACCAGGTGCTGCGGGCGGTGTCCGCCGAGCGCCGGGCGCGGCAGTCCGCCCTGGAGCAGGCCCGCCACGATCCGCTCACCGGCCTGCCCAACCGTTTGATGGTGCTGGAGCGGCTGACGGAGGTGCTGGCGGACTGCCGCCGCTCCCAGTCGGGTTGCACCGCGGCGGTGCTGTTCATCGATGTGGACCGGTTCAAGCTGGTCAACGACGCCCATGGCCATGCCGTCGGCGACCAGTACCTGATCGCCATCGCCGAGGATCTGCAGCGCCTGGTCCGCTCGGTGGATCTGGTGGGGCGCCTGTCCGGCGATGAGTTCGTCGTGGTGATGCACGCGGCCCAGGAGGGTGAGGCCACCGCCCTGGCCCTGCGCATCCTGCAGCTGATGGGCCGTCCCAGGCAGCTGGCCGGCCGGCAGCTGGGGCACGGGATCTCGATCGGCATCTGCTGCGCCGGCCCCGAGGACACCGCCGAAACCCTGATCGAGAACGCCGACATGGCGATGTACCGGGCCAAGCAGCGGGGGCGTGGACGCTTCGCGCTCTATGACCGGGCCATGCGCCAACAGGCACGGGAGCGGGCCTCCACCGAACAGAGCCTGCGCACGGCCCTGGCCAGCGGCCAGATCTGCTGCGCCTTCCAGCCGATCATCAGCCTGCGCCAGCAGCGCATCATCGGCTTTGAGGCCCTCGCCCGCTGGAACCACCCGGAGCGGGGCCCGATTCCCCCCTGCGACTTCATTCCGGTGGCGGAGGAGTCCGGGCTGATCGTGGCGATCGATGCGCTGGTGATGAAGCAGGCCTGCCAGGCCATTGCCCGCTGGACCGCCCGCGGTCAGGCCGATTCGCTGCACCTGTGCCTGAACGTTTCGGCCCGCAGCTTTCTCGATGCCGGCCTCAGCGAGCGGGTCGCTGAAGCCCTGCGCAGCAGCGGCTTGCTGGCCAGCAATCTCTACCTGGAGATCACCGAGACGATGCTGATGGAGGATCTCGACGCCACCAAGGAGGTGGTGCAGGAGCTCAGCGATCTGGGGATCCGCCTGGCGATCGATGATTTCGGCACCGGTTACTCCTCCCTGCGCTACATCAAACGCTTTCCCGTTGGGGTGCTCAAGATCGACCGTTCCTTCATCGATGGCCTGGGGGATGATCTCGAGGATGAGGTGATCGTGCGGGCCGTGATCGGCATGAGCCAGGCCCTGGGCATCGAGGTGGTGGCCGAAGGGGTGGAGCAGGAGCGCCAGGTGGGCATCCTGCGGCGTCTCGGCTGTGACCGGCTGCAGGGTTACCTCTACGGCCGCCCCTGCGAGGCGATCGCGGCGGAGACCCTGCTGTTCTCTCCGCTGCCGTCGCTGGTCCAGAACGCCTTGGTTCAGAGCGGTTGAGCAGCCCGGCAGCACTGGCGCCGGCGCTGGAGTGGCTGGCCCTGGGGGGCTTTCTGGCGGGGTTGATCAACGCTGTGGCCGGGGGCGGGTCGCTGCTGAGCTTCCCGATGCTCCTGGCCACCGGTCTGCCGGCAATCGTCGCCAACACCACCAATGCGGTGGCCCTGGTGCCGGGCTATGTCGGCGCGGCCCTGGCCCAGCGCCCCCAGCTGCGGGGGCAGCACCGCCGCCTGTGGAGGCTGGTGCCGGCGGCGGCTCTGGGGGGACTGCTGGGGGCGGTGCTGCTGCTGCGCTCCCAGGAATCGCTGTTCACCCGCCTGGTCCCCTGGCTGATCCTCAGCGGGGCGCTGTTGCTGGGGCTGCAGGGGCCGCTGAAACGGAGCCTGGGGCGATGGGCCCACCGTCGAGGCCGGCCGCTCGGCGAACGCTGGGTCGCCCTGCCGGTGTTCCTGGCCTCGATCTACGGGGGTTACTTCGGGGCAGGGTTGGGTGTGATCCTGCTGGCCCTGCTGGCGATCAGCCTGGAGGACACCCTGCTGCGGCTGCACGGGGTCAAGCAGGTGCTGGCCCTGGTCTCCAACCTGGCCGCGGCGCTCCTGTTCGTTGTCTGCATGCCGGTGGCCTGGCCCCAGGCCCTGGTGATGGCCCTGGCGGCCGTGGCGGGAGGCGCGGTGGGTGGACGGCTGATCCGCTGGCTGGATGCCGGGCTGCTGCGGGCCCTGGTGGTCGCCGTGGCGACGCTGGTGGCCCTGGTGCTGTTGCTGCGCGGCTGACGCCGGCTCATGGGCGGGGCACCACCTGCAGGCCGATCGGGGCCAGGGCGATCAGCGCGAGCTTGATGTGCTGGATGCCGAAGGGGATGCCGATGATCGTGATGAAGCAGGCCAGGGCTGAGCTGAGGTGGCCGATGGCCAGCCACCAGCCGGCGAGCAGGAACCAGATGATGTTGCCGATCAGGCCGAAGGGTCCGGTGCCGAGGTCGCCGTGACCGGTCAGCTCGCGGCGGCTGATCGCCTCCCGGCCGAAGGGGCGGAAGGAGAAGTTGCCGATCACGAAGCAGGCGCGGGCCCAGGGCAGGCCGATGATCGTCACGGCGGCGACCAGCCCGGCCAGCCACCAGCCGAGGCCCATCAGCAGCCCGCCGCAGACGAACCACACCAGGTTGAGCAACAGGCGCAGCATGGACTGTGGTTCAAGGCTGGCTGCACCGTAGGCAGTCCTTCCCGGGGATGCCCGCGCCGCAGGCACGCTGCCCGGTTTGTCGCCCCGGTGCATCCGGATTGCCGACGTGGGTGGGGGGCTCCTGGCGGAAGTGGCCGAGCGGGGGAGGGGGCGTTGGGCTTCAGCCGCCGCTGACCACCCAGCTGATCACGCCGCCGACGATCAGGGCGAGGCCGCAGAAGATCTGAAAGGCCATGTCGACCCGGTCGATCTGTCGGATGGTTTCCACTTCGCGATGCTCAGGAGCGGTCTGAAGGCGGTTGGCGGCCCAGACATAGAGCAGGAAGCAGAGCAGGCAGATCACGTAGCAGATCACATAGATATGGTCGATGAAGGTGAGATAGGGGGGGTCGGGCAGTTCCGCGCGATAGCCCTGTTGCAGAAACACCAGGGTGAGGATGGCGGTGGCCGGGATGGCGATGCGGATGTCCCAGAACTTGCTGGAGAGGCTGGGGCTGAGGATCACCGTCGCCATGACGATGGCGAGGGGCTGGAACAGCGTCCAGATCGAGGAGCGGACCGAGCGTGTGTAGGCGACGCTGAAGATGATCTCGCTGAGCGAAAGGTCGGTGCTGGGCTTGCCGGTGACGCGCTCGTTCAGGCCGAAGTCTGAATCGAAGACATGGCGGAACTCGGAGAGGTTCCAGCCGCGCATGATGAATCCGTTCAGGTCGATGAAGCGACCGATGCCGGAGCTGGCGCGATCGGGGGAGAGGCGCAGATTGGAGAAGTTGAATGCGCCGGAGTCATCGGAGAGCTGGATGACGAGAGGCGAGTGGATGGTCTGAAATGGATAGCGCTTGAGACCGAGGTTCTGGATGTAGAAGTTGTCGTCAAAGTGGATGCGTTGGTAGTAGTCCCCGTTGGCCAGGCGCGTGGGTTGCTCGATCAATGGGGTGGTGGTGCCATCCCAGGACTGGGTCTGGTTGGGGAAGCTGACGAGGTCGGTGATCTTGATCTGACGCTGCTTCAGCTTCTGCTCCAGCGGTTCCTTCCAGCGCAGCCAGAGGCTGCCCGTGCTCGAGACCATCGGCACGGTCATGTCAAAGTCGTAGTTGTTGTCCATGAACACCCCAACCTCGACGACGTCCGTCTGCGGGCCGGGCTGGGTGGTCTCGACCAAGCCATCGGTGGCATAGACCGACTGCAGCATCTCGAGCGGCAGGGTGGTCAGTGCCTTTGCGGGATCCAGCTGTTGGTGCTTCTCGTTTGTCCAGGCCCGCTGGGCGATGACGGCATCGCGTGCGCTGATCTCCGCCGGTTCGAGCAGGTGGATCCAGGTCCCGATGGCGGCGATCAACAGAAAGAAGACCAGCAGGAACTCGAGTACGGGACTGAACCGGCGCAGATGTCGTCGCACGCCTGCTGATGAATCGCGAATCAACTCTAAAACCACACGCCATCGTCCCTTCGTATCGGGCTCTGCGCTGCGGAACGCCTGGGCCGGTCACGGCCGGCGCCACCGCCAGCGCACCCATGGGGCCGGGCCGGTGCCGGCGGACACCGGGCCGGTCTGTGGCCCCGCGTGCCCGGTCCCTCGCGCCGGCCCGCGGCGGGATGCGGGCCCTGTGCATCCCGGGATTGCAGGGGTTTGGGGTCCGAAGGCGATGGAGCTGGTGGAGGCTCCGATTCCCGGTCCCGCGGCAGGGCGGCCGGCGTGGCCAGCGGAAGCCGCTTCCCTGCAGGTCCGGCCACTGGGCATTGGGCCTGCGGGCGCTGTCGGCATCGCGCTGCGGCTGGAGATCCGCCTGGGCCAGCCCTGGCGTCAGGCTGAATTCCGCGGGCGCAGGCGTGGAGGGGCAGGGACCGGGCTGGGAGCCGCGATTCGCTCAGCCTCTCCGGCAAGGCCATCGCGGTGCGACCCGGCAGATGGCACCACTCAGATGCGCCGGATGCGCCCGCCGGGTCGGCGCCGCGAGGCCACAAAAAAAGCCTGGAAAAATCCAGGCTGGAAAAAAATGGCGGGGGCGAGATTTGAACTCGCGACCTTCGGGTTATGAGCCCGACGAGCTACCAGACTGCTCTACCCCGCGGCACTGCCGCTTTGGCTGTCGCTGCCAGCGGTGTCGCTGACCACAGAATCTTACCAGCCTGCCCCCCCCTTAGTCGAAGCGCAGCTCACCGATCACCTCGAGGCGCAGATGGGGCGCCGGGGTGAGGAAGCGCTGGCGCAGCTCCTCGAGGCTGACGGGCGTCAGCCAGTCGAGCTGGTCGAGCAGGTGCAGGGCCACCGCCTGCTTGGCACGGCTGGAGCCGTCCTCCACCTTGATGGCGATGCCCATGCCTTCGCCCACCCGGCTCAGGCACTGGATTCCCTCGGCTCCTCCCTTGCTCAGCACCTGCTGGTGCCCCTGCCGCATCAGTTCCGTGTCGAAGCGCCCTTCGCCGGCCACCAGGTCGGGATGGGCCAGCATCGCCCGGCTCAGCCGCTCCAGATCCGGCAGCTCACCGCTGCCCAGGCGTGCCATCAGCAGGGCCATCTGGGCCAGCTGCAGCTGCAGGGTCGGGGCACCGCAGTCGTCGCGGGCGGAGACCAGCTCGGCTCCCGGCAGTCCCAGCAGTTCTCCCACCCGCTTCTGCACCTCCTGCTGCAGCGGGTGATCCAGCTGCAGGTAGCTCTCCAGGGGCCAGTGCAGCTGGCGGCAGCTGGCCAGAAAGGCGGCATGCTTGCCGGAGCAGTTGTGCTCCAGCGGGCTGGTGCCCCCCGCCGGCACCGGACACTGCAGCTGGGCCGGATCCAGTTCGGCTCCCCACAGCACCCGGAAGGCCTCACGGGCATGGGCGGGGGTGCCGGCGTGGGAGGCGCAGGCGATCGCCAGGCCGCGGTCGCCGCAGTCATTGTGGTCGGCTGCGCCGCTGCTGACGAACACCATGGCCTGGAAGGGCTTGAGGGCCGAGCGGATGAAGCTCAGCAGCTGCGGATCCCCCGCCCGCATCAGCACGCGGCCCCGCTGGTCGCAGACCACCGCATGCACGCGGTGCCGGGACTCCACGATCCCTTCCCGCAGCAGACGCACCTCCAAGGGCGGCACGCTCGGACGGGAGGAACCGCTGAAACTGGAGGGAAGGCTCATGGGGGAGGCCCCGGGGGCTGGCGGCGCTGATCAGAGAGCCTGACAGAGCCCCGAACCGACCAGCAGCAGCGTGACGGTGAGCAGCAGGCCGCGGCCCAGCCGCTGGCGCAGGGGGGCCACCTGGTGGGTGGCCACCAGCAGATCCTGGTCCCGCCAGCTGGGGGGCTTGAGCCATTCCTGGCCGTCGTACCAGCCCGATTCCTCGTAGGAGATGCGCTCGGCCTGCAGGCGGCGCAGCACGTAACCCCAGCCCAGCCACTGGCGCAGCAGCAGCAGCAGCGGCACCAGCAGCGCCATCACCAGACCCACCGCCACCAGTCGCAGGCTCTGCTGGCGCAGCGGCAGGCTGCCGCTGGCGACCAGCAGGGTGAGCGGCAGGGTGAGCAACCAGGCGATCAGCAGCGGACGCAGCAGGGAGGCGAGGTCGCCGGTGGGCCAGCGGAAGAACCAGGACCGGCAGAGCTGCCGGTATTCCTCCAGGGGGCGCTGCTCCGGAGGCACCGGGCAGCCCGCGCTGGACTGGCTGGGCCCGGGATCATGGGCAGGGGAGGGGCCGGTCGCCGGGTTCAAGGAGTCCGCTCCAGGCCGCTGAATCCGGCTCCCGGTTCCGGCGCGGCAGCCGCCGCGGCCAGGGGGGAGGAGGGGCTGATGTAGCGCTGCTGCTCGCCGTGGCCCCAGAACGATTCAAGGTCGTAATAGGCGCGCTCCTGGGGGGTGAGCACGTGCACGATGAGCTCGCCGTAGTCGAGCACCACCCAGCGGCCCTCGCTGAGCCCCTCGCGGCGCAGGGGCAGGCGTCCGGCATCAGACTCCAGCCGGTCCTCCACCGAGCGGGCGATGGCCCGAACCTGCACATCGCTGAGGCCGCTGCAGAGCACGAACCAGTCGGCCAGGGAGGAGATCTCATCGACGCGGATCAGCCGGATGTCCACGGCCTTGCGGTCATCGCAGGCCTCGGCGGCCAGACGGGCCAGGCGCAGGCTCTCGGCCCGGGCGGCGGCGGCCTCGGGGGCCTCGAGCGCGGGCCGGGTCGGGAGTTCGCCGGAGGCGACCGCGGGGAGAGGAGGCAGCGCGGCGGAGCCTGGGGTCGCCGCTGCAGGGCCGGGCCGATCAGCCATAAACGTTCTCGCTGCTGACCGACTGGCGGGAGCCCTGCTGCTGGGCCATCTCGGCGCGGGCCTTGCCGGCGCTCTTGCGCAACGCCTCGAGGCGGTTCTCGTAGAAGGAGCGGCGACGCTTCTTGCGGGTCTGCTCGATCAGGTCCTTCAGCGCTCCACCCAGACTCTTGTAGGCATTGGGGAGGCTGTAGCCGAAGCGACAGGCCAGGTCGATCGCCCGTTCATCGGCACTGATCGCATCCTGCAGGCGCTTCTCGGAATTGTTCTTGAGATAGAGCCGGTAGCCGGCGAAGCCCGAGAGGCCCAGGGCCATCAGCAGCAGCAGGCCGTCCTGGACCCAGAGCTCGCCGATCGCGCCTCCCAGACCGATGGCCAGGGCCGCCATCTCCCAGCCGTCGCGAGGGATGGCGTCGTTCTGAATGCGGCCGACCTCGTGCCAGAACAACAGGTTGCGGTGGTCGAGGGCCAGGGCATCCCACTTGTCGAGATCCAGCTGGATCTCCACCTCATCCCGGCCGATCTCCTCAACGGTGATCAGCGGTGGGTCGACGGAGGCGGCGGCTTCCACGAACACCCAGCTCTGCATTTCCGGGGGCAGCAGCCCCTTGAGGCGCTGGAGTTCACTCATCGGCCGCCGAACGGGTCTTGGAGATGGCCTCACAGTAGCGATCCCCCAGGGGTCGGGGGTTGGCCCGTGCGGGTCGGGCAACCGCCCGTGAGAGGCTGGGACCGAGCACGACGACCCAGCCAATGCCCCGCCGCACGGATCTGAGGCGCATCCTGCTGCTGGGCTCGGGACCGATCGTGATCGGCCAGGCCTGCGAGTTCGACTACTCCGGCACTCAGGCCTGCAAGGCCCTGCGCGCCGAGGGGTTCGAGGTGGTGCTGGTCAACAGCAACCCGGCCTCGATCATGACCGATCCGGACATGGCGGATCGCACCTACATCGAGCCGCTCACCCCCGAGGTGGTGGAGCGGGTGATCGCCCTGGAGCGTCCCGATGCCCTGCTGCCCACCATGGGGGGGCAGACCGCCCTCAATCTGGCGGTGGCCCTGGCGGAGAACGGCACGCTGGAGCGTTATGGCGTGCGATTGATCGGCGCCAATCTCGAGGCGATCCGCAAGGCGGAGGATCGGCTGCTGTTCAAGGAGGCGATGGAGCGGATCGGGGTCACGGTCTGCCCGTCGGGCATCGCCAACAGCCTGGAGGAAGCCGAGGCGGTGGGCGAGAAGATCGCCAGTTATCCCCGCATCATCCGAC
The DNA here is from genome assembly GCA_035285905.1 of Synechococcaceae cyanobacterium. GTDB lineage: Bacteria > Cyanobacteriota > Cyanobacteriia > PCC-6307 > Cyanobiaceae > Cyanobium. The sequence goes on along the minus strand of JAYKJA010000079.1, from coordinate 202 downwards.
CCGCCTTCACCCTCGGCGGCAGCGGCGGTGGCATTGCCTACAACCCTGAGGAATTCCGCGCGATCTGCCTGAGCGGCATCGATGCCAGCCCGGTGAACCAGATCCTGATTGAAAAGTCGCTGCTCGGCTGGAAGGAGTTCGAGCTCGAGGTGATGCGCGACAACGCCGACAACGTGGTGATCGTGTGCTCGATCGAGAACCT
>JAYKJA010000078.1:0-6253 GCA_035285905.1 Synechococcaceae cyanobacterium | reverse complement strand
CGGCGAAGGTCTCGGTCAGCGTGCCGATCTGGTTGATCTTGATGAGGATGGAGTTGGCAATGCCGCGCTCGATGCCTTCCTTCAGGATCTTGGTGTTGGTGACGAACAGGTCGTCGCCGACGAGCTGAACCGTGGACCCCAGCCGCTCGGTCAGCAGACGCCAGCCCTCCCAGTCATCCTCCGCCACGCCGTCCTCGATCGAGACGATCGGATAGCGGCTCACCAGGGCCGCCAGCTGGTCCACCATCTCGGCGCTGCTGTAGCTGCCGCCGCCGAAGCTGTAGCGGCCATCCTTGAAGAACTCGGTGCTGGCCACATCCAGGGCCAGAGAGATCTGGTCACCCGGGCGATAGCCGGCCTTCTCGATCGCGGCCACCAGCAGGGCACCGGCGGCGTCGTTGCCCTCCAGATCGGGGGCGAATCCCCCCTCATCGCCCACGGCGGTGGAGAGGCCCCGTTCCTTGAGCAGCCCCTTGAGGGTGTGGAACACCTCAGTGCCCATGCGCAGCGCCTCGCGGAAGCTCTCGGCGCCGTGGGGCACCAGCATGAACTCCTGGAAGTCCAGGTTGTTGGAGGCGTGGGCGCCGCCGTTGATGACGTTCATCAGCGGCACGGGCAGCAGGTTGGCCAGCGGCCCCCCCAGGTAGCGATAGAGCGGCAGGTTGAGGGCGCTGGCGGCGGCGTGGGCCGTGGCCAGGCTCACCGCCAGCACGGCGTTGGCCCCCAGGGCGGATTTGTTGTCGCTGCCATCCAGTTCGATCATGGCGGCGTCGACCGCCACCTGATCCAGGGCGCTGAGCCCGATGATCGCGGGAGCGATGCGCTCCTCCACGTTCTCGACGGCCAGCCGCACGCCCTTGCCGCCATAGCGGTGATCGCCATCCCGCAGCTCATGGGCCTCATGGGCGCCGGTGCTGGCGCCGCTGGGCACCATGGCGCGACCGCTGGCTCCGCCCTCGAGCGACACCTCGGCCTCGACGGTCGGCGTGCCGCGGGAATCAAGAACCTCCCGGGCGACGATCGCGTCGATGGTCAGGTCAAGGGAATCGAACACGGAGGCGGCAAGGCGGCATCAACGGATCTTATGGGTCGCCCCCTCCCGTCTTTTTGTGCCGATCCCTACCGGATGCGAGGGCCGGGGGGGCCGGGCCCGGGGGCCGGCGCCCGGCGGGATCGCGGGCATCCCGCCGCGGCAGGCCGGCGGCCGACGGGGGCAGGGCCGCCACAATGGATCCGGGCGCCGTCACCGCAGCCCGGCCCTGACGGGACCCTCACCCCCGGGTCCCCGGCGCCCTCGGCCCCGTCCTCCCTCTTCCCCCCCCTGCGCCTGACGATGCGACTGCTGCACACGATGTTGCGCGTGGGCGACCTGGAGCGCTCCCTGAGCTTCTACACCGCCGTGCTGGGGATGCGCCTGCTGCGGCGCAAGGACTACCCCAACGGGCGCTTCACCCTGGCCTTCGTGGGCTATGGCGAGGAGAGCGACACCACCGTGCTCGAACTGACCCACAACTGGGACACCGATCACTACGACCTGGGCAGCGGCTACGGCCACATCGCCATCGGCGTCGACGACATCCACAGCACCTGCGCCGGCATCGCGGCCGCCGGCGGCCGGGTGGTGAGGGAACCGGGGCCGATGAAGCACGGCTCCACCGTGATCGCCTTCGTGGAGGATCCCGACGGCTATCGCATCGAACTGATCGACCTGCCTTCCCGCCTCCATGCCGGCTGACACCTCGTCCCGCTCCTCCGGCAGCCTCACCGCCCAGCCGGAGCGCTTCAGCGACGCGGCCTGGGATCTGCTGCTCGCCAGCCAGGACCAGGCCCGCCGCTGGCACCACGGCGTCATGGACGTCGAACACCTGCTGCTGGCCCTGCTGGTGGATCGCCGGTTCGGCGGCTGGGTCGATCCGCTGCCGATCGATCCCGACCGTCTGCTGGACCGGCTGGAAGCCTTCTGCGCCGACCAGCCGGAGAGCCGCGACGAGACCCTCTACATCGGCGATGCCCTGGAGGATCTGCTGGAAGCTGCGGACCGCAGCCGCGGCGCCTGGGGCTCCCGGCTGCTCGACATCCCCCATCTGCTGCTGGCGCTGCTGGAGGAGCCACGGCTGGGGGCCTCGCTGCTGGCGGCCGAGGGCCTCGATGCCGACAGCCTGCGCCGTCACGGCCGCACCGCCGCCGCGCCACCGGCGCCAGCGGCGCCCGAACCCGCTCCGGACGATGACTGGATCGATCCCCCCGCCGCCGCCCCGGTCGCGCCGGCTGCCGCGGCGACTGTGGCCGCACCCCGCCGCAACGGCAGCATCCCGGCTGCCGGAGCGCTGAGCCGGCCCCGCAGCCCGGCCGCCGACACCCCCTCCCCCGCGCCGGAGACGGGGCCGCAGGAGCTGCGGCTGGAGCCGGTCGAGGCGGAACCGGCCTCCGCCCTGGAACGCTTCGGCCGCGACCTGACGGCGGCCGCCCGCGCCGGTGAACTCGACCCGGTGATCGGTCGGGACAGCGAGATCCGCCGCCTGATCCAGGTGCTCTCGCGGCGGGGCAAGAACAATCCGGTGCTGATCGGCGAGCCGGGCGTGGGCAAGACGGCCGTGGCTGAACTGCTGGCCCAGCGCATCGTCGCCGGAGACGTGCCGGAGGCGCTGCGCGGCCTGCGCCTGGTGGCCCTCGACGTCGGGGCCCTGATCGCCGGCGCCAAGTTCCGCGGCCAGTTCGAGGAACGGCTGCGCAGCGTCGTCAGCGAGGTGCGGGCCAGCGAGGGGCGGCCCCAGTCGGGGGTCGTTCTGTTCATCGACGAGCTGCACAGCGTCGTCAGCAGCGACCGCACCAGCGCCGACGCCGGCAGCATCCTCAAGCCGATGCTGGCCCGCGGCGACCTGCGCTGCATCGGCGCCACCACCCCCGAGGACTATCGGCGCAGCATCGAGAAGGACCCGGCCCTGGAGCGTCGCTTCCAGCAGGTGCTGGTGCGGGAGCCGGATGCCCAGACCTGCGTCGAGATCCTGCGCGGCCTCAAGGAGCGCTACGAGCTGCACCACGGGGTCACGATCAGCGACCGGGCGCTGCTGGCCGCGGCCCGCCTCGCCGACCGCTACATCAGCGACCGCTGCCTGCCCGATTCGGCCATCGACCTGATCGATGAAGCGGCCGCCCAGCTGCGCATGGAGGCCACCTCCAAACCCCAGGTGGTGGAGGAGGCGGAGGCCGAACTGCGCCGGGTGGAACTGGCACTGCTGGCCGCCGAACAGGCGCCGCTGGCGGAACGGGTGCAGCTGCAGGAGCGGCGGCGGCTGGCCCAGGAGGCCCTGGAGGCCCTCCAGCAGCGCTGGGCGCGCGAGCGGGAGCTGCTGACGGAGCTGCAGGAGCTGCTGCAGCAGGAGGAGGACCTGCGTCAGGCGATCGCCGAAGCCGAACGCGATGGCGACTACGAGGACTCCGCCCGGCTGCAGCACGACCAGCTGCAGCCGCTGCAGCGGCGCCGCCAGGAGCTGGAGGCCGAGCTGCGGGTGGATCCGATGCTGCGCGAGCAGGTGGAGGAGGGCGACATCGCCGATGTGGTGGCCCGCGCCACCGGCATCCCGGTGCAACGGCTGATGGCCGGCGAGCGGCGCAAGCTGCTGGAGCTCGACCAGCGCCTGGGGGAACGGGTGATCGGCCAGCCCGAAGCGGTGGCGGCGGTGGCGGCGGCGATCCGCCGGGCCCGGGCGGGGATGCAGTCGCCCACCCGACCGGTGGGGTCGTTTCTGTTCCTCGGCCCGACCGGCGTCGGCAAGACGGAGCTGGCCAAGGCCCTGGCCGCCGGCCTGTTCGACGAGGAGGAGGCCCTGGTGCGCCTCGACATGAGCGAATTCATGGAGCGCAACGCCGTGGCCCGGCTGGTGGGGGCTCCCCCCGGCTACGTGGGCTACGAGGAGGGGGGCCAGCTGACGGAGGCGGTGCGCCGCCGGCCCTACGCGGTGCTGCTGCTGGATGAGGTGGAGAAGGCCCATCCGGAGGTGTTCAACCTGCTGCTGCAGGTGCTCGATGACGGCCGCCTCACCGACTCCCAGGGCCGCACCGTGGATTTCCGCCACACGGTGGTGATCATGACCAGCAACCTGGCCAGCCGCGCCATTCTCGATCACGCCCGCGAGGGGCGGGAGCTGGACGCCGCCGCGGGGAGGGATCCCGAGGCGCGGGAGCGGCAGCTGGAGGCGGCGATCGACCAGGCCCTGGCCCGCCAGTTCCGGCCGGAGTTTCTCAACCGCATCGACGAGGTGATCCGCTTCCGCCCGCTGGGGAGGGAGGAGCTGCGGCGCATCGTGCGGCTGCAGCTCGAGGAGCTGCGGGCCCTGCTGCGGGAACAGCACCTGGAGCTGCAGGTGGAGGAGGCGGTGGTGGAGGCGCTGGCGGAGCAGGGCTACGAGCCCGAGTACGGCGCCCGGCCGCTGCGGCGGGTGCTGCGGCGTCAGATCGAGAATCCCCTGGCGACGGCCCTGCTGGCCGAACGCTTCCAGGGAGCCCGCGGCGTGCGCGTGCTGGACCGGGGGGCAGGGCTGAGCTTCGAGCCGCTGGACGATTCCGAGGGGGAGGTCCGGTAGGGTGGTCGTTTGCGGTGGTGCCTGAGGCCAAGGTCTGGCCGCAGCACCCACCCGCCGCGTCCTCCGGGCGCGGCTGATCCTGTCCCGCCCACCCCGGTTCGACCCCTGGACCCCACCCCCCCACCGACCCCGTCCCCCGATACCGAGCTGTCCTCCGAGGCCGGCGACGGCAACGGAGCCTCCGCGCCCCCCGGGAGCCTGGAGGGCGAGGCCGACTCCCCGGCGCCGGGCGGTTTCCTCGCCTCCACCCTCGACGAACTGGGCAAGGTGGTCTGGCCCAGCCGTCAGCAGCTGTTCAGTGAATCGCTGGCCGTGATCCTGATGGTGGGGCTCTCCGCCGCCGCCATCGCCGCCGTCGGTCGCTTCTACGGCTGGTTGTCCAATCTGGTGTTCCGCTGATGTTTCCCCCCGCCACCGACCTGAGCGAAAGCCCGCAGGAGCTGCCCCCCCTTCCCGTGCAGGACGACCTGCCCGCATCCGACCCCGTCCTGCCGCAGGAGGTCGTCGCCGGCGAAGGCGGAGATGGGAGCGGCGAAGCGGCCGAACGCCCCCAGATCGCCCGCTGGTATGCGGTGCAGGTGGCCTCGAGCTGTGAGAAGAAGGTCAAGGCCACCCTGGAACAGCGGGCCGTCACCCTCGGGGTCAACAACCGCATTCTGGAGATCGAGATCCCCCAGACCCCCGGGGTGAAGCTCAAGAAGGACGGCACCCGCCAGTCGATCGAAGAGAAGGTGTTCCCCGGCTATGTGCTGGTGCGCATGATCCTGGATGAGGACACGATGATGGCGGTGCGCAGCACCCCCAACGTCATCAACTTCGTGGGCCAGGAGGAGCGGCGCGCCACCGGCAAGACCCGCGGGCACATCAAGCCCAGGCCCCTCAGCCGCCAGGAGGTGGAGCGCATCTTCAAGCGCGCCACCGAGAAGAAACCCGTGGTGAAGGTCGACCTCAGCGAGGGCGATCAGATCAAGGTGACCGCCGGTCCGTTCAAGGATTTCCAGGGCGAGGTGATCGAGGTGTCGGCGGAGCGCAGCAAGCTCAAGGCGCTGCTGTCCATCTTCGGCCGCGAAACACCGGTCGAACTCGAGTTCTCCCAGATCAGCAAACAGAGCTGAGCGCCCCGCGGCCGTCTCCCTGCGGAGGACGGCCGTCTGCGGGTCCACCCGGACCCGACCCCGCCGTCGCCAGCAGGCCGCGGCGATCCGCAGGCTCCATCCGGAGCACCCTGCCCCGGTTCTGCCGGGGTGTACGGTCGTCGGTTCATTCCGGGACCGTGGCTCAGGCTCCCGCCCCGGAGCCGTTATCCCTCCATGTGAGGGAGTCCCTCCCTCAGCCCAGACGATGGCCAAGAAAGTCGTAGCCGTGATCAAGCTGGCCCTGCATGCCGGCAAAGCGAATCCCGCTCCTCCCGTGGGCCCTGCCCTCGGTCAGCACGGGGTCAACATCATGGCGTTCTGCAAGGAATACAACGCCCGGACGCAGGACAAGGCCGGTTACGTGATCCCGGTGGAGATCTCGGTCTATGAGGACCGCAGCTTCACCTTCATCACCAAGACGCCTCCGGCGTCGGTGCTGATCACCAAAGCCGCTGGAATCGCCAAAGGTTCCGGTGAGTCCGCCAAGGGAAGCGTTGGTTCCATCAACCGCGCCCAGCTCGAGGAAATCGCCAA